>JBBTCJ010000090.1:0-20845 GCA_038043285.1 Planctomycetota bacterium
CGCTCATCTTCTGTAGTTCGGTGATGTGAATCTCGCCGCGTTTGATCTCCTCGTACTTGGCGTGGGTTTCGGCGTCGATCGGGCCGGTCGGCTCTTCCTCGGCCAGCCCCTCGCCGAAACGATCGTCCTCCGGTTCGGGAGGCGGAGGCGGCGTTGCCGAGACCCGCGGGCTGATCGGCTCGTCGCGCGGCGCATCGCTGTCGGCCGGCCTTCTCTTGGTGGTGCGAACTTTACTGCTTCCTGTGGTGGCTTTCGCCATGAGACCGTTCTCCTAAAGGGAAATGCGTTCAAAACGCAGGTTGGTGGCTGGCTAATCTCTTGCCGTGTCCGAGGAATCCTCGGACGGTTTGGTCATGCTCGAACCGCGCCGGGCGCGGGAAACGGAAAAGGATGTTAACACCGTGGAAAAAACCCGTTCGACTTCAGATCGCAACGCGTCAACGCTGGAATGGTTGGCTATTACATGATCGGCATTCGTCCTCTTGTTGTCCAGCGGAATCTGCAGATTCTCGCGTCGTCGCAACTCTTCCACGCTCCATCCTCGCTTGTCCATCACACGCCGGGCGCGCGTGGCCTCCTCGGCGTCCACGAAGATCACCACGTCGCACTGTTTGTCGACCCCGGCTTCATACAGCTTCGGCGCGTCCAAAACGATCCCGAGTACCGCCGGGTCGTCCTCCAGGGCCGCCACGATCGCCTCTCGACGGCGGTTGAGCCGAGGGTAGAGCAATCTTTCCAGGCGCTCCAACTCATGGGGGTCATAGAAGACGATCCTGGCGATCGCCCGCCGATCCGGTCGACCCTCCGGCGTGCAAACCTCATGCCCCCACCACTTCCGCAAAACCTCAAGCACTTCGGGAGCTTGCAACTCCTCGTGGGCCATGCGGTCCGAATCCAGAACCACGCAACCGCAGGCTTCGAGGATGCGCGCTACCTCCGACTTACCGGCGCCAATCCCGCCGGTCAGCCCAATGATCGGTTTCTTGCCTGTCGCTTGAACCGAGGACAAATCCCTGCCCGACAACCGCTCACGGCGTCCATCGCCCCAGGGGAAAACTCTTCCCGGCGCACTCGATTCCAACCGGCGCGACCAGATCGGTTCCAGCCGGCGATTCCACAGTGAGAATCGAAGCCGCCCTGCAAGCTTCCGCGAATGTCCCGATGCACCGTCCGTGGTCCACTTGACCGGGTTTGGTTCTGCCTTGCGGATCCTGCCGACTGGCTTGGATGCTCGGAAAAAACCGCGAAACGACGGACAGGCATCTCTCAACGAGTGAGGTCTCAACTCGCAGACCGAAGGGTACTATACACCATCCCAAGTCCCGCGTCACCCCCCTTTTTATAAGTTTTTTTGTAACCTCTCCAGCCACCGGCGGAACGGGGGTCCGGCCACCAGCGGAAGCCGTCCCTGCCTCTAGTCGAGGGCGTCGCCGCGAATCGACTGGGCGGTGAAAACGTACACTTCGGTCCCCGGTTCACGCCAGGAATGCTCTGGAAGCCCGGCTTTCATCGTGCAACAGCAAGACAGGAACTTCTCGGCCGACCAACCGTGCTCCAACGCGACTTTCGGCAGAAAGCACCCGGAACGGTCACCCCGCTTGACGATAATCCCGTGAACGCCAGGGATCAAGGAGGCGGGTTGGGAGACCCGCAGCGGTTCCGAAAGCAGCGACACCTCCATTTCGAGTTTGCCCAACTCTGCCACGGTGATCGGGCTGGTGGCGAACCTCGCGTCCCGCAACGACGAACGGGTCGCCGCCTGCACCGTCCTTGCCAGGTTCGCGACCGGTCCGAATGTCCCGACGCAGCCGCGAAGCCGCTCGCCATGCCAGAACGTCACAAAGACGCCGCCGCAGTCGACGGCGCTGAACGACCCCGGAGGGACAGACGGTATCGGCTTGCCGGAAAGATCCGCCTCCGCGGTCGCCCGCGCGAGCGACAAGAGCCGCTCCTGGTCCTCGATGGCTTCAAGAATTCGCATTACCGTGAACGACGAAACGATAAACGGAAACCCAGCGACCTCGAACCGCGGGCATCATGCCCGCGCGACGCCTGAGGGGTCGGAGTGTTTCGTTTTGCTTGGAGACGATCTACGGCGGCCGACACGAAGGCCGCGCCTATGCTTCCTCCAGCCGCGCGGTGAAATGCCGCAATTGCGGAGGCGCTTCGACGATGCGCAGCGGGTGGAGCGTACCGCGATTTTCGAAAACCTCCAAGGCCGCCTCAATCACGTAGTCGATATGGCTCTGGGTGTAAACCCGCCGCGGTATGGCCAGCCGGACCAACTCCATGTCCGGCGCGTGACCGCCGCCGCCGAACATCAGGCTGCCGATTTCAACCGTGCGAATCCCCGCGTGACGGTACAGTGCGCACACGATCGCCTGCCCAGGGAACTGATGCGGCGGAATGTGCGGGCAAAAGGCCGAGGCATCGATGTACACGGCGTGCCCGCCGGGCGGCTCGACGATCGGCACGCCGCCCGCAATCAGCCGCTCGCCGAGATACTCCACGCTGCGAATCCTGTATTGCAGATAGTCCTCGTGAAGTACCTCTTCCAATCCCTGGGCCATCGCTTCCAGATCCCGTCCCGCCAGTCCGCCGTACGTCGGGAACCCCTCGGTCAGAATCAACAGATTCCTCGCTCGCCGGGCGATCTCCTCGTCACGGAAAAGCAACAGCCCGCCGATATTGACCAGACCGTCCTTCTTCGCGCTGATGGTCGCGCCGTCGGCAAGGTCAAACATGTCGCGGACGATCTGAGTCACGGAACGATCCGCCTGGCCGGGTTCGCGCTTCTTGATGAAATAGGCATTCTCCGCAAAGCGGCAGGCGTCGAGAAAAAACGGTCTTTGATGCTTGTCGCAGATGGCGCGAACGGCGCGGATATTCTCGAGACTGACCGGCTGGCCGCCGCCGCTGTTGTTGGTCACCGTGAGCATCACCAGCGGAATGCGATCCGCCCCGACGTCGGCGAAGAGACGCTCAAGCCGGTTTAGGCACATGTTGCCCTTGAACGGGTGTTGAACGCGCGGGCGGTGACCCTCGTCGATGACCAGATCGACGGCGGTCCCGCCGGAGTGCTCGACGTTTGCCCGCGTGGTATCGAAGTGATTGTTGTTGGGCACGACCATGCCCGGTTGGACCATGACCTCAAAAAGGATCCGCTCGCTGGCCCGCCCCTGGTGCGTGGGCAGGATTTGCTCGAACCCGGTCATCTGCCGCACCCGGTCATAGAGGCGGAAGAAACTGGTCGCTCCGGCGTAGGACTCGTCGCCACGCATGATCCCCGCCCACTGTTCGCTGCTCATCGCCCCCGTGCCGCTGTCGGTCAGGAGATCAATGAGCACGTCCTCGGCGTGAATCAGAAACAGATTGAACCCGGCCTCCCGCAACAACCGTTCACGGTGCTCCCGCGTGGTCATGCGGATGGGTTCGACGACCTTGATGCGGAACGGCTCGATGATGGTTTTCATGTATCTTTGTCCTTGGTGCCGTTGGCGGATCATCACCCAATTCCCCGGGGTGAGGGATGGGAGACTCCGAGCGCCCCGCGTGAATAACATTCAACGCTCTTGGCCTTGGATTGGCAAACCCCGTTCCAGCAGCCATTTCTTATCGCCCCCTTGAAGCGACGCCGTCCCAAGTGGTACGTCAATGTTCAATTTGGAGCCGAATTCGACTATCATCGCGGGGCGGGGATGGACTTTCGCAGGCCGACGGAGGGAGGGGAGCTTCCGCGTGCATTTCGGAATACGTCAAGTGCCGCCTTCCCTCGCCGCGAGGAATGACAGTCGTCTTATCTTGACCATGAAGGGGAACTTGCGATGAACGTACGGGGAGTCGTTCGCACGATCAGTCTGCTCAGCACTCTCGCGTCGCCGTTGGTCGCCCGCGCCGGCGGGATGGCGATGGGTTCTGCTTTTACTTATCAGGGACAGCTCAAGTTCGATGGTGCGCCGGTCAGCGCCATTTGCGACTTCGAGTTCTCGCTCTGGGACTTCGTTTTGGATGGGGATCAGGTGGGGTCCACCGCAAGCCGCGTCGGCGTGGCTGTTTCCAATGGCCTGTTCCAAGCGGACATCGACTTCGGACTTGAGGCGTTCAACGGTCAGGCTCGCTGGCTGCAAGTGGCTGCACGATGCCCGAGCGGGGTGGGCCCCGTCACGACCCTCACTCCTCGCGAGCTTCTGACTTCCGTGCCCTACGCCTCTCAAACACGGGGCATGTACGTCAACTCAACGGGTCGCCTGGGCATCGGAACGCTCGAACCGACCCATGCCCTGACCGTTCAATCAACTGACCAATCAACCCTGCGCCTCATCGGCCCCACGGGAGCTTTCGGGTGGGGTGCACAGTTGAACTTCGGTGACAGCGCTTATGCCTATATCGAAGAAGACTCGGACGACGAGCTCAACTTCCACGCCAACGTCTTTCGATTCGACCAGGGGCAGGTGGGTGTTGGGATCACCACGCCCCTGGCCAAGCTGGACGTCGCCTCCTCCGGCGAGACCGCCATTCGCGCCACAACGAACTGGATCGGCGTGTACGGCGCTCACCAAGGATCGGGATCGTTTCCGGGCGTTTGGGGCGATACCGACTCGACGTCAAGCGGGGGCAGCGGGGTTCGCGGATACGCAACAGCCGCCACCGGCGGCGCCTATGGCGTCCACGGACGGAGCTTCAGCACGGGCGGCGTGGGCGTCTTTGCCGAGAACGTGCAAAACGGGACGGCCTTGGCGGCAACGGGCAACGGGTCCTTCCGCGAACAGGCCACGCTTCGCGTGGAGAACACTCAGCCCAGTGCGGGCATGGCGGCCTACGTCAAGAGCCAAGGCTCCTGGGCGACGATGCACGTGGAAAACGACTCGACCGGCGAAGTCCTCTGGCTTCAGCGGGATAACAGCGATGGACCCTTCATCGTGGCCCACAACGGGGACACCGGAATGAGGGTCTTCAGCGTCTCGCAGCACGGATACACGAAGGTCGCCGTCCTGGAGGTCGCCGGCGGCGCCGACCTCTCAGAGGGATTCGACGTTTCCCCGCCGAAGTCGCACGAGGGGGACGAGTCTCCCAACGAGCCGATGACCCCGCAGCCGGGGATGGTCGTCTCCATCGACGCCGAGCGCCCGGGCAGACTGGTCGTAAGCAGCAAGGCGTACGACAACGCGGTGGCCGGCATCCTCAGCGGCGCCGGGGGCGTCCATCCGGGGATGATCATGGGCCAATCGGGGACGCGGGCGGATGGAGAGCTTCCCGTAGCCCTGAGCGGGCGGGTCTATTGTCTTTGCGATGCGGCCAATGGCGCGATCCGCCCCGGCGACTTGTTGACCACGTCGGCTCGGCCGGGGCACGCCATGAAGGTCACGGATCGGGATCGGGCAGCCGGCGCCGTCATCGGCAAAGCGATGACTTCGCTGGAAGACGGTTCCGGATTGGTGTTGGTGCTGGTGAGCTTGCAGTGATTGAGTTTGAGATGGAAACGATCATGGCTTATCGCAAAACCCACTGGTCAACGATTCATTGGGTAGTCACCACTACGGTCGCTTTTGTCGGATTGCAGTTGCCGGCCGCCTTCGCTCAAGATCAGTCGCGCGGGGAGTTGGAAGCCCTGATAAGGATCACGGAGGATTCCTCTGCGAACGGCTGCGCCGTAGTGCAAATCGACGAAGAGGTGTACCGCCGGATGTTGCCTCATTCTCGACTTCGCCTCAGGCAGTTTCCTCTGGGAGCCCACGACAATGTTGATCTGGACCTGGAACAGTTCAAGGTAACGACGCCGACGACGCGGATCGTGATCGGAACGCCGGATGGTGATCGGCCTATGCCCCATCCCGAGGTCGCCTTGTTCCGCGGCCAGGTGGTCGGGGAAGATGATTCGGAGGTGTTTCTTGGTTTGTCCCCCTCGGGCAGCAACGGCTTCGTCCGCAGGGGCGGAATGGAATACGTCCTGACGTCCGGGCGGAGCCGCGGGAAAAACGTCGCCCGCGGAAGGCACGTCATCTACGAGCGGTCGGGGGTAGGCGCCGAGGACGCTTTAAGCCCGTTCCAGTGCCTGACGTCCTCCGTCGCCGATGACGCCGCGGCGGCGACCGTGGCTGATGCCGCGGGGACGTATTCCTGGCGGGTCGCCCTCGTGGCGATCGATTGCGACTACGAATACGGGCAGTTGTTCGACAATCTGTCGGATGCCGCGGTCTACGCGATTGAGCTGCTGGGCGCGATCGGCAGCATCTACGAGCGAGACCTACAGGTACGGTTGCATCTTCCCTATCTGCGAATCTGGTCCACGTCCAACGATCCTTATACGGTTGACAACGTACAGGTGCTCCTGTCCGAGCTGGGATCGCATTGGATCAACAACATGAGTTCGGTGCAGCGGGACATCGTTCATCTGCTGTCGGGCCAACCGGGCCGCGCGGGCCTCGCCAACGTGAACGTGCTGTGTGATGAAACGTTTGGTTACGGCGTCAGTGCCGGGCTTATCGGCGCCTTTCCCCGCCCGCTTCCGGCGAACGACGGCGGTCCGGTGGACACTTTTGACGTGAAGCTTGTGGCCCACGAGATGGGGCACCAGTTCGGTTCGCCGCATACCCACTGCTACAATCCGCCGATCGATTATTGCGGGAGGTCGTTCGATGACTGTTGGAACGGCTATTTCCAATGCCAGCAAGGCACGCTGATGAGCTATTGCGATAGGATTGAATGCGGCGGTACCGGAAAAGACTTGAGATTTCATGAGCGGGTCGTGACCCGCATCCGGCAGTCGGTGGACGCCTCCTGCCTGCGATCGGGGTTGAACCCGGCGTACGTCGATTGGGCGAACTCGGGCGTCGAGAACGGCTCATCCGCCTTTCCATTCAATACCGTACGGGAGGGCATCCAGGTTGTCATTCCGGGCGGCACTCTGCACATCGACCCCGGCGCCTACCACGAGGGGATCCTTGCCAACCGCCCGATGATTCTGAGAACTACCGGCGGAACAGTCAGAATAGGACCTTGACCGTCAGGGAGCGGATTTTCACGCGCCCTCCGGGACGATTGCAGAACCGATTCCCGGCACCCGCCGCCTGCACCAGTCTTTTCAAACAGGTTCCGACTCAGTCGAAACTGAAGTTCGCGCGGTAAACGTTTCCATCATCAAGATGAACCACCAGTTGCCGGCAGCTTCCCTTCCAGGAGCGGTCCGTCTTCCAGTGGTACATGTAGGTCTGCGACGACGGATCATACGCAAGCACCGTCCCGCCGGTGGAGACCGTCGATTCGCCGCCGACGGTCAGGTCCGTCGAGCCGCAGGCGATGGCCGAGGACTTCGGATACCCCGACATCAGGACGTCCAGACCAAAATCACCTCCCAGACGGAACTTCACGACAACCGATGCGCCGGCCTTCGCGCGATTGACAGCCGGGAGGTTTGCAATCGGACGCTCGAATCCGCCGAAACCGTAGACCGAAGTTCCCTGGCATTCACCCTGAACGCAGACGTCATCGTCCGTACCCGCCCATCCATCGTCGCAAGGCGTGCCGTCAGCACTGGGCGGATCCAGGCAGACCCCCGTGGCCGGATCGCAGGCCGCGTCGTGGCATTGGTCCATCGATTCACAGACCACGTCGAAGCAGAGGTCGTCAATGCCCCAACACTCTCCCGCCGTGCACGCGTCGTGGAACGTGTCCGGATCGCCGTCGTCGCATGAAACGCCGTCGGAGAGCGCGAAGTAGCGGCAATCGCCCGTCAGGCGTACGCAAACCACCCCGTGGCATTGATCGGGCGAGGCGCAAACCACGCCTTGACAATAATTGAACTCGCCGGCGCAGACGCCTTTCGTGCACACGTCGTCGGTAGTCATCGCGTTGAAGTCGTTGCAAGACGTGCCGTCGGGAGCGAGCGCATACACGCAGCCGCTGGTGGCCGGGTCGCAGGTTCCCTTGCCGAGGCAGTCGTCGTACGGCGGGCAGCCGACGTTGTAACAAAGGTTGTACACGCCCGCGCACACGCCATCCGTACACACGTCGTTGTCGGTGGCGGCGTTGAAGTCATGGCACCGGGTGCCGTCCGGCAGAGGCGGGTAGACGCATCCGCTGGTCGCCGGGTCGCACGTTCCGGCACCGTGACAGTCGTCGTAGGGTGGACATCCGACGTTGTAACAAAGGTTGTAGACACCCGCGCACAGCCCGCTCGTACACACGTCGTTATCGGTCGCGGCGTTGAAGTCGTTGCACGCCGTGCCGTCCGGAAGCGGAGCGCGCACACAGTTGCCGGTCGTCGGATCGCAGATCCCGGCGTCGTGGCAATCATCAATCGCTGAGCAGACGTACCCGGCACAGAGGTCAACTCCGTCCTCCGCGGCCAGCGAAACTCCGCAAGGGGTTCCCGTTGCCAGGAACACAAGACAGAGGATGCTTCGCCGACGGCAGGTTGTGTGCGCGGAACGAGCGCCGAGCGAGTTGGACGCAGCTTCTCTCATTTCCTTCCCCCTTGCCGATCCGCGTTCGCAACGACCGCGCCCGGACTTTCAATGGGAATGTACGATCAGTTTTCGGAAGGGGTCCTGGTTAAGCTGTGCCGCGTATGCGGGTGGACAGGCCGATAACCCGTCCGACCGCAGCGGCATGGGGCTGCGCCACACAGCGTAAAGAACGCGCCGCTCGCTCAATGGGTGCTAAGGGCTTTATAACCTGCCGTACGAGCTGCGGGCTGCTCCCCTTGACGCAAAGTGTCAAGGGTCAACCCGTGCAGGCGAGGTCGGATTTCGACGACGCCGATGGGGACGGCGAATCGAAATCCACGGCCGGCACGTCCTGCGGCCGATACGAGCCGGTCAGTGTCACCAGCAAACCCGGCAAGGCACAGATGAACACCACGATGCGGATCGCCAGCGCCATGCACACGATCTGCGAAGGGCTGCCGAAGGGGGCGAACAACAGTCGATAGGCGAGTTCCACCGTACCCAAACCCTGTGGAGGTCCGGGAAGAGCTTGGATCAGGGATCCGGTATAAAAATAGGCGAAAAACTCCGGAACCTCGCGCCAGCCCGCGTTCAGCGATAGCGCCAGCGCGGTCAGCAGGTAGGCGGTCAACGCCAGTCCCTGCAGAAACGCCGTCAAGGCGATCGAGGCCGCAAGTACGGACCAGCGTCCAGCCAGCGCGCGCACGGCTGCGTCCGCCCGGCGAAGATGAGCAAGCCAGGCAAATCGACCGACCCAAACCACGGGGATCCGCAGGCGGTGGAACCACGGCGAGGCGTAGATGCCGGTCCCCACGAGCCCCAGGCATCCCGCGCCCGCAACGTAAGGTTTCAGCACCGACAACGGGCCCGTCGAGGGACTCAGGAAGACGATCAACCCGGTCACCAGAAGGAGCGTCCCCAACCCGACGATGCGATCGAGGACCACGGTGGTCACCGCCTCGGTGCGACGGTCCGTGTGCAGCGAGACGAAATACGCCTTGAACGCATCGCCGGCGTGCGATCCCAGCGGCGTGGCGAAGTTCAGGAAGTTGCCGGCTAGTGACAGCTTGAGGCACTCCCAGAATGAAACGGTGATCCCCTGAGCGCCAAGCAGCCATCGGAACCGAAGGGCTTGCAGCAGGACCACCGGGAGGTTCACCAGGATCGCCAGGAGCAACAGTCCCTTGCGGCTTCGTCCCCAGGCGGTTCGCAGTCCGTAGGTGATGCCGGGCGATCCCTTCTTGTCCAGCACCACGGACGTCCGGGAAAGAACCCTCGTCTCGCCCCCGGAATGCTCGACGGTCACGGCGTCGCCGTTCTCCGCAACCCGCCCCATCAGCCGCTCGCCTGAGCGCAACCTGACTTCGTCGTTCCAGGTGACGCCCTGCGCGACCAAATAGACCGCTGCCACGCAAATCATCGCGCGCATGGCGTGGAAGAGTCTTTTCCTGCTCTTCGCCGACATCGGGGGCTTCTCCGCGCGCCAAGCGGTACGGCCTCGGCGCGCACCGCCATGTTATCGGCACTTTGAACGCCCCGACATTGAGGCCGCCTGAGAATCCCGCGGAACTAGGGACCGACCGTCACGGCGCCCTGGCCATCGTCCGGCGACCCGATCTGCGGAGTCCAGTTGGGATCCTGTGCCCGCACCTGCGCACGCCAATCCGACTCCAGTTGAACCAACGCCAGCCCGTCGAATGCCGCGGACAACGCGATCTCAACCGTTTCGCCCTGCTTGAGATGCCGCACGAAATCAGCCAGTCGGCGAGAACCCAGAACGTCCAGAAACGCGACCACGCTGTGCGCCAACGCGTACTGATGCACCTCGATCGGACCCCTGTTTGCCAGCAGCGGCGCGATCGGCCAATCGTGCCGCGCGTACTGCCGTGCCAGGAGCGCGGCGTTCTCGGCCGTGACGCCGTGATCGCCCAGAACTCTCTCGACCATCATCTCGGCCAACCCCTCGTTGACCCAGTGCGGGATCAGACCTGGCGCATGCAATCGATGCAAAAAGGCGTGCGTTCCCTCGTGTACCAGCGTCGCGGCGAAGCGATCGTCGTCGATCTGGGAATCCCCGGATCGAACCAGCACCACGTGAACGTGGCCGGTTCGCTCGCTCGAGCGGGTATACCCGACGGCGTCGGAGGCCGCATGACCGTCGAACGTTCTGGCGAACTTGCGGAACCTGCCTTGTGCCCGAAAACAAAACATCGGGCATTTCGCCAGGAAAACGCGTTCCGTCGGATCCAGGCCAAACTGCGCCCCCAGCGCAGCGTACATGGCTTCCGACCAGTGGGCCAATCGTGGTCGATCGCGGAACGGCCAATCGGTCCAGATGAGAAAGTGTTCGGTTTCGACGAGCACCATGTCCTTCCCCAGCGTAGCACGGACTGTTTCGCCGAAATCAAGATACGTCTTGTGAACCGCTTCGCGCACGTCATCGGGAACCTCGCCGACGGACAACCACTCGACGCCGACGTCGGGCCAGGCGTCCGAGCCTCGGTCATCCCCGGCCGGCGCATCGGGAGCATCGCCCTTGTCCGCGGCCGCCGGCGTGTCCGGCATGACCCGCGGCGCTTCGTCCGCGTCCGCCGCCGGGGTGTCGAGGGGGCCCGGTTCGCGCCGCGTGGCTTTTCGGAAATCGTCGAGCGCCGCCTGGATCTTCGCCGCGTAGCGGCGATCCTGTTTCTCGGCGGCCTGGAAGGAGTTTGTCGCCAAGTCGTTGCGGCCCTGGGCGAGGGCGAATCGACCCAACTCAAAATGGTCCTCGGCGCTGAAACCCTTTTCGCCGCCGCGCGTGCTCTGCATCAGTTGTTTTCGGATCCAGATCGCCGAGCCGGCATCCAGCTCGGTCCACGCGAAAACGAACGGAACGCCGCCGCGCAGGACGACCAGACCGTGATCCGTGGAATCCAAGACCTCCCCGTGAACCGCGCCGCCGGTGCGAAGCTTGAGTTCCACAGCAGGGCGCGGCGCGGCAGGCCCAGCCGCCATCGCCGGCCGCAACAGCGCGAGCGAGCACCCCATCAGGAGAACCACCAGACCCCGAGGCACGCCGCTGGCACGGGCGGCTTGTCCGCCCGTGCCGGCATCAACCGCAAGCTGCCGGCGCCACTCCCCGCGGGGTTCACCGGGTGCATCCGTCCAACCACCCGGCCTGTCGATTGGTTTCCGCTGAAGCGCAGCGAGGAAATCGCCGGGGATGAGAGCAATTTCGCTTTTTGTGTAGCGTCGCCCTTCACGGGCGGCGCTTCCAAGGAAGCGCCGCGGATAAACCGCGACACTGCACAGAAACTGATTTTGCTCTAGCTGTGCAGGATGAGCCATGGTCAGCGGAGGTTTCAGGAGTCGCGGCGGTCGTCGTCAATCGCCCCGCGTTCCGGCGACGACGGGTGGCCCCCCAACGACGCGGCCTCGTTGTCTGACGAAGCCGTCTCCGAGCCGGTTCGCGGTGCGTCATCGCGATCGAGGACACGGATTTCCCGGAAGCGACCTAGCAGTTGAGCGAAGTGGGCTCGGTTCGCCTTGAGGTCCAGTTCCACGTGTTCGGTCGTGTAGCGTCGATCAAGCACTTCGCTCCACTGTCCCAGTTCAGAGAGCGCCTTGCCCGCGGCATGGGGAACCCAAACGGTGGCGTGGACGGCGTCGCCTTCGAACCGTCGAAGCACTTCCGCCTGTAACCCGTCCAGCCCGTCGCCGGTCAATGCCGAAATGGGCATCACGTCGCTGCGATTGCGAGCGAGCATCTCCGCGAGCGCCAGATCGTCGGCGACGTCCACCTTGTTCAGCAGCGTGATCCGCGGGATGCCGTCGCAACCCAGGCTCTTGAGCACCTCCTCCACCGACTCCATCTGTTGCCACGCCGATGAAGCGGAAATGTCCACGACGTGCAGGAGCAGGTTGGCGTGGATGGCCTCTTCCAGCGTAGCCCGAAACGACGCGACGAGGTGGTGGGGCAAGTCCCGGATAAACCCGACGGTGTCCGAAAGCAGCACCGATCGCCCCTCGCCCAGCGACCATCGCGCGGTCTTGGTCTCCAACGTCGCAAAGAGCATGTCCGCCGCGAACTGACCGGCCCCCGTCAGGCGATTGAGCAGCGTCGTCTTGCCCGAGTTCGTATACCCGACCAGCGAGACGGTGAACTGATCGGACCGCGAGCGGACCTCGCGCTGCTTGCGCTGGTCGATGTCGGCGATCTCCCGTTTGAGGAAGGAGATGCGATCGCGGACCACGCGGCGGTCGACTTCGATCTGCCGTTCACCCGGTCCACGCGTGCCCACGCCGCCGACCGCGCCGGCCGCCGTCCCGCCCCCCGCGCCGGCGATTCGCTCCAGGTGCGTCCACATTCCCCGAAGGCGCGGCGACGTGTACTCCAGCTGAGCCAGTTCGACCTGAAGCTGCGCCTCCCGCGTCCTCGCCCGCAACGCGAAGATATCAAGGATCAACTCGCTGCGGTCGATCACCTTGCAGGCGACGATTTCCTCCAGGCCGCGGATCTGCCGGGGGGCAAGGTCGTTGTCGAAGACCACCGCGTCCGCCTGGTTGGCCGTCACCCGCTCAGCAAGCTCCTGGGCCTTTCCCCTCCCCAGCGCGTACCCCGGCGACAACGTCGACCGCTTCTGGATCATCTGATCGACGACCTCGACGCCGGCAGCCTCAGTCAACGCCCGGAGTTCTGCCAACGGATCCCGGAAGTCAATCCTGGCGTGCGGGAGCAGGATCGACACCAACACGGCACGCTCCGGTTTGCGATCCGACTCGGCGCGCTGGGGTTCGCGGAAGCCGCGCTGCGCCCTCTGATCCTTGTCCCGATTCCCCGGTGTGGATGAACGAATGGAATGCCTCATGTTCGCCTGCGTGCGCCCGCCGAAAGTGCAACCTGCTCCATCGCTGTCCATCCAGCGAAGCGAAAAATCTCCCCGTGGGAAAGCTCCGCGCGGTGTGAGCTTCCTCGCTCACCGCTCCAGGGATTCACCCGACGAGTCCGGCGGCGCGGTGGTCTCGAACCAGCGGCGAACTTGCCGCTCCAGTTCCGGGTTGAGCTTGGTGATGCTGTTCTGGATGGCAAGCCCTGCACCCCGGCAGCGGTCGATGACCTGCCGCGACGTGACGCCCAATTCCCGCGCCAACTCCTTGACTTTGATCCCCTTCTTGGCCACGCATCGGGATTATCGCCGGACGCCGATGCCGCACAACCGGTCCAGACGTTTGACGCCGCGAGGCGGGGAACGGCGAAGGACGGCTCGGAGGGGGCTGATCGCGGCGCGGACACAAGACCCCGCGAGAACATCCGTCAGGGCGTCGCGTGGGATCGAAGGCTCTCGTAGTCGCGTTCCCCGGCGCCGCCCTGTTCGACGGGAAACCCTAGCGTAGACCACCCCTCGCGGGTGATTTGCCCGGTGGGCAACGTCTCGCCGCCGAACCCGCCGAGCATGTTGTGGGCATGTTGAAAGCCGGCCTCGCGGAGAAGCTGGCAGGCGGACGCCGATCGTCTCCCGCTTTTGCATCCAACGATCAACTTCGCGTCTTTCGGGAAGCGAGACCGGACAACGTCAAGGAATCTTGGATTGGGTTCCATCTTCCCGACGGCTGGGTTGACCTCGGCGTAGGGAACGTTCCATGCCCCCGCGGGCCTCCCGGCGTTGAACTCCGACACCGTTCGCACGTCCAGGTAGACGTAGTCGGTCTCCAGAAGCTGCCTGGCCTGTTCCGGCGTGACGTCGGGTGGAAGCATATCCCTCTTCGTTCGAGATTCCTCTTTGCCACGGGCGGCGTCCGATCCCGGTCGAGTTCCGCCGCACCGGCCGCAGCCCATGACCGCCACACCGAGGGTCGCCCCCAAAACCACGATCGCCGGCAGACCTTTAAGTCGGCTCATAGTTGGATTATCATCCGCTAGTTCCGCGCGCCGTCAAGCGTGACCGTCGGCGCGGGATGAACCAATGCTTATCCAACCGCCCCGGCAAGGAGGCCAACCGTGTCCAAATCCACCGTCCAACGCCTGTTCTGCGGGTTCACTGCCTTTCTACTGTCCGGCTGCATGCCCATGAGTTTCCTCGTCACCCCCGTTTCCGGTCGCCGCGCACTGGAGGAAACGGAACTATCCAGCGACGGAAAGCTCGTGCGCGACAAGATCGCCCTGATCGAGATCACCGGAACGATCCAGAACGCCGAGGGCTTCGCCCTGTTCCGCCAGGGTGAGAATCCGGTCAGCGTCCTGCTCGAGCAGCTCGACAAGGCCGGTCGCGACCCGCGCGTGAAAGGCGTGATCTTGCGCATCAACTCGCCCGGCGGAACGGTCGTCGCCAGCGAACTCATGCACCAGGAGATCACCCACTTCCGCAAGACCACGGGCAAACCCGTGGTGGCCATGCTCATGGACGTCGCCGCAAGCGGCGGCTACTACGTCGCCTGCTCCTGCGACGAGATCATCGCCCAGCCGTCCACCGTCACCGGCAGCATCGGGGTCATCATGTTGATGATCGACGTCAGCGGAACCATGAACCTCATCGGCGTGAAAAGCGACGCGATTACCTCCGGGGCCTTCAAGGACGCGGGCTCCCCGTTTCGGGCCATGAAACCGGAGGAACGCGACGTGTTCCAGGCGATCGTGCTGGGCATGTACGATCGCTTCGTGAAAGCCGTCGACGAAGGTCGCCCAAAGCTCGACGAGCACGCGGTTCGAAAACTTGCTGACGGACGGGTTTACCTGGCCCAGCAGGCGCTCGACGTCGGCCTGATTGATCGGATCGCAACCATGCGCGAGATCCTCGAAGCCCTGAAGAGCCGCGTGGGGATCAAATCTGCCAGGCTGATCGCGTACCAGCGCTCCTACGATTATCGCCCGAACTACTATGCTTCAGCGCCGCCGTCACCGCCCTCCGCCGACATGAACCTGGTGAAGGTTGAAATGTCCAACCCCTTCACCCCGTCGCCGCCTCGGTTTCTATACCTCTGGACCCCCGGGGGTATGGGCGGGGAGTAAGCGGATGCGCGGAGTTCAGTCCAAACCCGATCTCCGCCGCCCAGTTACGTGCCATGCCCACGCTCGCGTGAGTATGGTCTCCCGCGCGATCTACAGTATGATCCGGGAGTTCGGAGATGTTTCATCGGGTCCGTGACACTCCCGGCGGCTGCCGTCTGACGTGCTTCCCGCGACTGTGTTGGTCCGGTTCCTACTGGGCCGGAGCTTCGAAAGAGGTGACGCGCCGATCAGAACCGCGACATCATGGAGCGGTGTCTCTTCTTCATCCGTACCGCGACCGTGAGGGAGTGGCCCGGCCTTTTCTCAGAACCGCGACAGAATGGAGCGGTCTAGCGCTGACAGCTCGTGATCACTCGCGGTTCTGAACACACGCCCCGGCCCCGCCTAAACGGTCGCGGACCCCGCAGGCTCCTTCTGCCTTGACATCCCGCGCGGCTTGCTCGACAACATGCGTGCGCCGGGCTGCGAATCGCATAAGGGTCGTGGTCTACCCGCCTCGCGCCGGGCGCGTGTTTTCGAGTCGAGCGCTTCACCGGGAGTTGGAGAACATGCCCAGAGAATTCGTCTTGCCGGACTTGGGCGAGGGGATCGCCGAAGCCCAGATCATCCGCGTGATGGTGAAGGCCGGCGATCGCGTCGCCCGCGACCAATACCTGATGGAGGTCGAGACGGACAAGGCTGCCGTCGAGATTCCGTCCCCCTTCGAGGGCGTCGCCAACGCCATCCACGTCAAGGAAGGCCAAACCGTCAACGTCGGAACCGTGATCGTGACCTTCGACAACGGAAGCGCGGCCCCCGTCCCAGCCAAGGCGCACCACGCGGCTCCCGCGCCGCCTGCACCTCCGGCACCGACGGTCCCGGCCATGACTCCCACCGGCGGCAAGACCGCCGCCGCAGCCGCCCCGGCGGTCCGCAAGCTGGCTCGCGAGTTGGGCGTGGACATCGACTCGATCGTCGGAACTGGACCCGGTGGACGAGTCACGAAAGAAGACGTTGAACGAGCCGCCGCTCGCCCGACCGCCCCTGCGGCGACCTCCGCGGCAGCGCCTCGACCCATGCCCGCCGGCCAGACCGCGCCGCCCCCGACGCGCGAACCTGTCCTCCGCGCGCCGCTTCCGGGCACGCCCGAACAGGACAAATGGGGGCGAATCTACAAGGAACCGATCAACCAGATTCGTAAGACGATTTCGAATCAGATGAAACGGTCGGCCTACACCGCCGTCCACGTCACCCACAGCGACGAGGCCGACGTCACGGAACTCGACCGGGTTCGCCGCGAGATCAACGAAGCCACCGGCAACGACCCCAAGCTCACCTTCATGACCTTCATCATCAAGGCCACGTGCCTGGCGTTGCGGAAGTATCCGATCTTCAACTCGAGCTTCGATGAGGAGAACGGATTCATCGTCTACAAGGACTATGTCAACCTGGGGGTGGCCGTGGACACCGAGCGCGGGCTGATCGTTCCGGTGGTCCGCGACGCCGATCGCCTGTCGCTCCGCGGAATCGCGGCCGCCCTGCGCGGCATCGCCGATCGTGTGCGGGCCAACCAGTTCGCCATCGACGATCTTCGCGGCGGAACGTTCACCATCACCAACGTCGGCGCTCTCGGCGGAACCTTCAGCACGCCGATCATCAACTATCCGGAGGTCGCCATCCTCGGCCTGGGGCGCACGAAGAAAGTCCCGGCGCTGCGCAACGGGCAGCTTGCGGAAGCCCTCATGCTTCCACTGAATCTCTCGTTCGATCATCGCGCGACGGACGGGGCGAACGCGGCCAGGTTCGCGGGAGAAATCATGAGCTACCTGCAGACGCCCGCGAAGTTCCTGCTGGATTGATTGCCCATTGCCGATGGTCGCCGCTGGAACGGGCGCGATCTCGCGCCGTGATCGCCGCCCTCGAAGTCCCGTACGACTGACGAACGCATCGGGAAGGGCGGTTCCTCTCCATCGGCCATTGGAAATCGGCAATCGGAAATAATGGGAAGGACGGATTTCATGGTTGTCGGCGAATTCACCCAGGACACGGACCTCTTGATCATCGGCGGCGGACCGGGCGGATATCACGCCGCCTTCCGCGCCGCCGCCCACGGCATTCACACCACGATTGTCGAGCGGCTCCCCGCCCTCGGCGGCGTGTGCCTGCATCGCGGGTGCATCCCCTCCAAGACCTACTTGTCGATCGCCGAGACCCTTCACGCCGCCGATGCGGCCAAGGCCATGGGCGTCGAGTTCGGCAAACCCAAGCTCAAAGTCGACGCCCTCCGCAAGTGGAAAGATCAGGTGGTCTCCAAACTCGCCGGCGGGTTGGACCTGATGGCCAAGAAGCACAAAGTCGACCGCGTGAAGGGCACGGCCCGCTTCGAGGACGGGAAGTTCGTGGCCATCGAAGGCGGCGACGTCCCGCGCATCAAGTTCCGCCGCGCGATCATCGCCACCGGCTCGCGATCCATCACCCTCAAGGGCGTGCAGATCGACTCGCCGCGCGTGCTCACTTCGCGCACCGCATTGCAAATGGAGGACATCCCGAAGACCTTGCTCGTGATCGGCGGCGGCTACATCGGGCTGGAACTCGGCCAGGTATACGCCTCCTTCGGATCGCGCGTGACCGTCGTCGAAATGCTCCCGCAGTTGATGACCGGGGCTGACCGCGATCTTGTCCGACCGCTTTTGAAACGCCTCGAAGAACAGTTCGAGGAGCTTTGCGTCGACACCAAGGTCGTGGGCATGAAGGACGTCAAGAGCGGCGTGGAGCTGACGTTCGAGGGGAAAAACCCGCCGAAAAGCAAGCGCTTCGATAAGGTGCTCGTGTCCGTGGGGCGGCGGCCCAACTCGGAAGACCTCGGTCTCGACAAGGCCGGAATCGCCGTCGATCAGCGGGGATTCATCAAGGTCGATGCCGGGTTCCAGACCTCCAACGCCAAGATCTACGCCATCGGCGACGTGATCGGCGATCCCATGCTCGCGCACAAGGCCTTGCACGAGGGGACCGTGTTGGCCGATCGCCTGGCGGGAAAGAACGCCGCCTTTGATCCGCGCGCGATTCCCGCGGTGGTCTTCAGCGACCCGGCGATCGCCTGGGCCGGTCTGACCGAGGACCAAGCCAAACAAAAAAACCTCGACATCGTCGTCCGCAAGCTCCCCTGGTCCGCCTCCGGGCGGGCGGTCTCGCTGGGACGGACCGACGGCGTCACGAAACTCATCTTCGACAAATCGACTCAGCGTCTGCTCGGCATCGGCATGACCGGACCGCACGTCGGCGAGATGATCTCCGAGGGCGTGTTGGCCTTGGAAATGGGCGCGGTCGCCCACGACCTTGCGGCCATGATCCACCCCCACCCCACGCTGTCCGAAACCATCGGCGAAGCGGCACTGGAAGGCTGGTGAATCGGCGCGACGGCATCCGGAGCCGAAGATTGCAGGTTCGACTCCTGCCCGGGCACGTCGCAGGCTCGGATGCGCCTTCCCGCGGAATCACCCTCCCTCCCGCCCAGCCCGGTTGGACCAATGCTTCCCCGCCGTGAAGTTCGCGGGCCGGCTCGGTATCCGTCGCGAAGGACGGTTCAGTCTTCTCGATTACGAGAATTGCCCTCGGCTTGAGGCCAGCCATAGAATGGCGCAGATCGGCGGTTGTTCGCTGCCTTCATCATCTCCCCTGGGCCGTGGAGGGTTAAACGATGCCTCGCGCCGGGATTTCGCTGCTCGTCGTAGCTTGGGGTGTCTCCAATACCGCTTTGGCGGCCACAATCTCGCTCGTCGCGGTCAAACTCAACGGGCGAGCGATCGCACCGACAAGCGCCGTCCACGCTGAGCCGGGCGACGTCATCGAGACCGAGATTCGGATCAGCGGCTGGGTCGGCGGTTCGTCCGACGGTTGGCCCAGTTTCACGGTCACGATCGCCGGCAAGGAAGGATCACTCAGCGGCACGCAGGGTGAAGTGCTTCCGCTTGGCTGGCCAGGCGTGTTTTGCATTGTCGGCTGTCTCTCCGATTTCGATTGCCCGGAAAACAATCGCTGCATTCGAGGCTGCTGCTACCCCCCGGAGGAGTGGGGAGCATACATCGACGTTCACGCGGGCGACTTCGTTTTCCTGGGATGTCCGTCATCCGGTGCTGTCGCGCAAGGCACATTGGACTTCGCGTATTTTGCGTTTGCGCGGGGATTGTGCTGCATCTTCCCCGCTCCCTCGGCCTATGCCGGAACGTTGGTCCTTCGTGTCGGTTCCGACGCAGGCGGTGTCTTTACGTTCGGGTTCAAGACCGATCCTGATCTGTTGCACACGTACCTCAACGGGTGCGACGGAGATTTCGAGACGCCCGACACGGTTCCGTTGACGATCGATGTGCAGCCGCCTTGCGAGCCGGATTCCTCCCCGCCCGACTGTGCCGTTGACGCGCGGATCCCACACGCGCCCAATGATCCGCACGCGGAGTTCGGTTGGTCGGAACTCGTTCTTGACGCTCACTCCTTCGGCGGCACGTTGGCAGTGGACGATTTTCGCGTTGAGACCGTTCCCCTGCATTCGGACAGGCCAACGATCGTCGATTTCAGTGAGATTAGTCCAGGCTGGTGGAGGTTTTCATTCGATCGGATCATTCCGCTGTCAGCTTGGACTTGCATGGTCCATCGAGCGAGCGGCATTGCGACTTGCATCGGAAGGCTTCCCGGAGACGTGGACGGCGACGGAGTCAGTCACCCCGAAGACGTGTGGTTCCTGATCGACGAACTGGTATCTGGTTTCCAGTCCCAGCTTCATGGATGCGACGCGGACCGAAGCGGGAGATGCGCTCCCGCGGACATTCTGACGTTCATCGATCTCCAGAACGGCGCCGAGGCTTTTCAGCCGTTCAGGGGACGCTTCATGGCATCGTGCCCGGAACACAAGTAAACGAGCTATCGCAACCCGTATTCCCGCAGTTTTCGGTACAGCGTCCTTGCCCCGATGCCCAAGGCCTTGGCCGTCTTGTCCCGGTTGCCGCCGAACATCCGCAGCGTGTTCATGATGTGCAGCTTCTCGACGTCGGCCATGGTCATTCCGGCCAAGTTCGGCGGGCCGACGCGGACGATGTCGGACGAGGCCTTCAGTTGATCGGGAAGGTCCGCCACGTCGAGCACCGGCCCCTCTCCTTCGAGGCACATGCGGAACACAACGTTACGCAGCTCGCGGACGTTGCCCGGCCAGTGGTGGTTGACCAACTTCCGCATCGCGTCGGCCGATATCCCGGTGTGCGACGTGCCGTACTCCTTGTTCGCCTGGTCGAGAAAGTGCTGCACCAGCACGGGGATGTCCTCGCGTCGCTGCCGCAGCGGCGGCACGCGGATTGCTCCGTTGGCGTGAAGGCGATAAAACAAATCCTCCCGGAACCGCCCGTCTCGCACCAGCTCGGTCAGATCATGATTGGTGGCGGCGACGAAG
>JBBTCJ010000091.1:0-8789 GCA_038043285.1 Planctomycetota bacterium
TCGCGGCACTCGGCGAGCCGACGTAAGTCATGGCGAACGCCGGAACCGTATCGTTTGCGGTTGAGCCGTCGCCCCACTCGTGTGTGAGGCTGCTGGCGCCGTCTACCGTGAATCCTGAAATGCTCGGCGTAAAGGTTTGCGGGTTCAGCAGGTACTGTTCAATCCAGAAGCCGATGGTGGAGTCGTAAATCAGCTTCATCGTCCCGCCGGGCTGAATGGTCAACGTGTTGGCGGTAAGCCGCAAGAGCGAGCCGCCAAGGGCGTTCACGTCCTGAAGGGCGACGTTGAAGCTGCCGACGTTCTTGACGAAGATCGCCTGCCCGTTTCGTCCCGCGGCAATCGTCGGCTCGGCGGTCAACGTGTATGCGGCATCAGAACTCACGAGCCGATAGGGTGATCCGTCGGTCGCGGTAATCGCGGTCGCCGCACCGGTGATCGACTGAACGGCAACGGCCTTGTAGTGGTCGGCATCCAGAGTGACCGTGCTTCCGGCACCGGCGTCGGTCAGCAGCACGCCACGCCCGGCGGTCAGTACGCGCTCTTGCGTGAGCGTCGCATCGCCGGCGAGGGCCACGTATTGGGCGTTCGTCGGAGCGCCTCCGCCACCTCCCGCCGTCGTCTCCTTCCACACCGCCGCATTGATCGCGTTGTCCAAACACACCCAATAGGTGTCGCTGGCCAGATTACACCACACACTGCCGACGCCGTAGCCCTCAGCCGCGTCGTTTGTCGCCGCTGGATCGACGGTCGCCTGGAAGTTGTGCTGTAACCCCAGCCCCGCCGCCGCGGTCGCCCCGGTCGCCGCCGTCTCCTGCGACTCCGCCGCCCACGCCCGGCCGTCGAGGTTCAAGTCGAGCCACACGGTCTCGTAGCTGTTGGTTCCGTCCTTGACCTTTATGCCGGTTTGCTGCGGCAGCAGCTTCACGGCGTAGATTTCGTCGCCGACCACGTACGCCGGCACCACCGCCTGCGTCTCTTCGACGTTTCCCTTGCTCGCCCCGCGTTCCTGCCCCGTAACGTATACAAACCGGACGCCGTTCCAGAGTTGTTGACCGTTCGTCGAGTAATTAAACGGCGTCTTCCGCAGCATGTACGGCTTGCCGATGAATACCAGCGCCGTCCCCTCCGTCGTCCCGTCCCAGGTCACCGCCTCGAGATGGTCGCCCCAGCTCACGTCCTTGAGCTTGAACCGCCCAATCACCGGGGTTCCGCCCCGCCCCAGCCGCACGACTCTCTCCAACGCCGTCCGGTTCATCGCGCAAATCCCGCTCTAACTGTGGTCGTAGGACGCCCCCCGACCATCTCCCATTCCACCGCCGTGATGGGAGCCTGAATGTTCAGGGCGTCGCTTCCGGGCTGCTCGACCACGGTCAAGATGTTTCCCAGCAGATGCCCCATCGGCAGCAGCCCGCGATAGACGATCTCCGCCCGGGCCCGAGGTCGCCCATACCTGGCAATCGCCCCCGCCAGAATCAACGCCAGCC
Organism: Planctomycetota bacterium; assembly: GCA_038043285.1. Classification (GTDB taxonomy): domain Bacteria; phylum Planctomycetota; class Phycisphaerae; order UBA1845; family UBA1845; genus JBBTCJ01. Next base: position 1,485 of record JBBTCJ010000091.1, read on the forward strand.
TGTCCGCGTCATTCCGCAGCACCACCTGCCTCCCCGGGCTTCGGAGGAGGTTTCCGTTCCCGGCCACCATCACCGCGGTATTCGGGGCCAGGTACCACAGCTCGGCTGAATCGTCATGGATCACCATCACCCCGTCGCTGGGCCGCGCATCCTTGATAACCGACGAGAGTTCCAGACGTTGGTCGGTTTCGATGGCCACCGTCGCCACCAGCGTCTGCCAGTCATACAGCGGCTCGATCGCCGTCGCCGCCGCCGACGTCCAGTGGTTCCGCGCCAGCAGATGATTAGGCGAGGCGTTGACGTGGATTCCCCAGTCCAGCTCCGGCACGCCCACGTCGATCCCCAGCTCCTCCAGTGTTTTATAGCTGTTGCTCTCCGGCCCCGGCGTCAGGTATCGCGTCAGAATCCACGCCTGCGGCGGCAAAAACTCCGGCTCATGCCCCGCGAGGTTGTTGTCCACCGGCGGATCCGCCGCGTAGTTCCACCCGCTCCGCAGCGGCAACAGCGACAGCGTCTTGCGCCGCTTGTTCTGATACCGTGTGCTGCTCGCCTGCTGGAGTTGCCCAACGGAGTCAATCACCGGCGCCACGGCGCCCGCGTTGTGGTCCCAGTTGCTCGGGGCCCCGAAGTGGGCGTAGACCGGCTTGAAGGCTTCATTCTTCCGTAGCTCGTCATACTGGTTTGGCGGATCCAGGTCCGAGCCGCCCGGCGGACCCTGAATCGGATCCTTGTACCAGTCCTCCTGTGTCGTCGACCACTTGCCTTCTAATGCCTCATTTTCCAGCGTGAAGCAGCACACCACCCGCTGGCCCTGCACCCGGATCTCGCCGTATCGCTGCTCCACCGTCCGCACCACCCGTGTGCTGATCGCCTCCAGCGCGTCGCTCGCCTTGAAGCTCGCCGTCGCGTGGTTTTTCGGCAGCACCTTGCCGCCGACGCGGATTTCCTCCGCCAGCAAAGCGAACACCTGCACCTCAAAGGCGTTGGTTTGCTCCGAGTACGTCACCATCCAATCCACCCCGAAGCGCGGATCAATCAGCCGCCGCAACGCCCCCGCCACGCTCTCCCCGTTCGCCGCCGGCACCACGTCGCTGAGCCCCTTGAGCAGCTCCGCCTGCCCGCCCAGCACCCACTTCGGACCCGCAGGGTCTTCCGCCGACTCGTCCATGATCCGTCCGAGCAGATACTCAGCGGCGTGGAAGTGCGTCCAGTCGTCGTTGCCGCCGAACAAGTGCGTCCCGCCATAGGTTGCCTTATAGGTTTCCTCCGTGCCTTCGGTGCGGTTGCCGACCAGAAAATGCCGCTCGTCACGCCCATTAAACCCCGGAACCCAGCCGATCTTGATCGGCGTCGTCGGCGCCGCCGCGTCCAGCCAGAAGGAGTCCGCCACTGTCACCCGCTCCAGGAGATAGAGCGGCTCATAGGCGATCCACTGCTGCACCCCCGACGCCGTCTCGGACTTCCCGTGGATGGTTCGCGTCTCCGCCGCGATCCGCCCCACCCAGAGGGTTTCTGAGCCGGCCTCGGTATAGAGAAGCACCCGAACCCACCAGCCGGTCAGGTCCACGGGCTCGATGGTCGAGAATCCCGCACCCCAAGGCTGCTTGACGTCGCCATAGCGGTACTCCAGCTCCAGCCGCCCCATTTCTTGCGACGTCCCGGACGATCCGCGTAACGCCTGTAGCTCAGGCATCGGCGACCACGAATCGCTCCACGCCTGGCGGATCTCCACCTGTGGCATCGCCGCCGTGCGCATCGGCGACCCGCCAGGCGGTCCAAGTATCGTCAAAGCCATGATGCACTCCGTTCGCCGGGCGGGCGCCCGACCAGGTCATATTTCATCCGGCAGCTTTCCGGGCCAAATCTTCCCGTCCTGCGCCGCTGTCGGCCCGGTCGCGTCCGCGGTGCTCGTCAGCACCGTGGATCCCTCGGAATATCGCCAGGTGCCGGAATCATTCCGCCGCGTCTGCATCCGCACCTTCACCGTGGTTCCGTGTGCCTGCGCGGGCAGGTCGTAGCTCAGAAACTCCATCGCCGACGTTCCCATCGCCACCGTGACGCTCGGGGCCACCGCCGGCGGCGTCCCCGGGTCCACGCCGTTGACCGTGTAGCTGATGGCCCACTCACCGGCCCGCAAACCACCCGTCTGCGCGTACGTCGCGACAATCCGCACCACTCCGCCCGCCCGGCGCACCAGTTGTGTGCCCAGCGGCGGCAGCGGCGGGTTGTTGATCTGCGAGCCGCCGGAGACGTCCAATCGCAGATACGTCTCCCCGCGCGGCCCGACGGGCAGAAACCCGCTGTCCAGCACGCCGTTGAAGCGGCTGACGCTCAGATAGTGCGTGCCGTTGCCGAACAGGTCCGTCGGCGTGTAGGGCAGCGTAGCATTCGTCGCAAACGGGGTGTCCGTCTCCAGCGGCGCCCCCGTGGGGCTCTTGTAAAACCGATAACCCTCGGCGTTGAAAATCCGATACCACTCGATCCAGCTCACGCGGTAGCGCACCGTCTTGACTCGGGCGCTGATTCTCCGCGACGTCGGCCGGCCTCGCTTGCGCGAGCGCCTCACCGTCGATCGAATCCACCGCCGCGGCCACAGCGGAATCACCAGCTCCGCCGTCTTCCGCGGCAGGATCACCCGCGAGCGCACCGGCGGATGCGCCCGCTGCCGTTCCTCCCGGATCAGCGCATGGTCGCTCTGTGGTCGCCGCAGGCATCCCGCTTCGCTAGGCCAGGCCATGCCCCGCTCCGTTCGCTAGTAGAGCTCGAACTCGATGGTCCCCGACAGAGCACTCGCCGCGGCGGCCCGTGGCGCGGCACGGACGCACAGATACTGATTCTGGATCGCCCTCGGCGCCTCTTCCTCCCCCCACTCCATCACAAGCCCCGAACGATCGTTGATGTCCATTTCCCAGAGCGGTTCAGTCTCGAAGGTCGTCGGCTCCACGCTGTAGTTGCGGGCTCCGGTCACCAGTGAATCAATGGAGCCGGTGTCCTTCTTGGGCATGTTGGCCCCGCTCAGGGTGCTCCCCGGCGTGCCCGCGGTCGCCAGCGAAGCAATACGCTGCAAACGAAGGCCGACGTTCCGGTCCGCCGGGGCGTTGTCCGAAAACCCAACGCTGATCTTCCGCACCCGGCAGCGGTGCCCCGCGGTGTTGGCCACGATCAACGCGGCGATCGTCTTGTAGGTGTCCGCCACTGCTCCGGTAGAGACGTCGTCGAAAGGCAGGGTGTAGCGCACGTCCAGACTCCTTTCTGAATTGCTGCGCCCACACCACAGACATGATTTTTATCCCCGCCCACACGGAGCATCTCCTAGCCACTGTCTCCTCAGTTCACCGTCTCAAGCTCCATTGTGCCGTGCAATTTCCCAACCAGCTGTACCACCTGCGGCGCGGGCACGCGAACGTCGAACACCAACACCAACGCCAACGCCGGGGAGTTGATGACCAAACCGTCCTTCGCGTTCCACCTTTGGCGCAGTCCGACACGTGAATTGAACCCCGTGGACCATTGCTCTTCGACCCACAGCGGCGTGTTGGTAATCTTACGGAACACGTTAAAAGGAGCGCCCATCTGCGACGAATCCATCCGCGGGACATACGGCCCGAGTAGAGTATTCGCCGCCATAAGACCGGAAGCCGTCCACAGGCGGCACAGAACGTTACATTCGTCGTGCGACGTAATCTGGACCGCACAGCCCAATCGCCGCAGGCGTACCCGTGGAAGCCCGCTCAGGGCAATGGCGACCATCCCATACGAAATAAAGGCGTTATAGGGGAGAGTGATTCCTTTGAATGGCGTGACGTAGTGCATCATCAGCCCAGTGCGTCAAAGCGAAATTGCAGCCCCGCGATCTCCCGCGGCGTATAGAGCGTTCCCGCGGGAATGATCTGCTTCACGTAGAAAGCTCTCTCCGCCCCAACCGCCAACGTCCCCAAGGCCAACGCCGAGGCCTCGTCCGTCGGCGCCACGTACGTGGTGTCGTTCCCGCTGATGGACAGAAACCGCGTCGCCGGATCCATCCACGCCGCCAGATTGGTCATCACGCTCCGCCCGACGTTGGAAAGCGTCACCGGGATGACGTTGGTCACCCCGGCAAGGGCCTCTTCCTTGGGCACGTCCAGAAACATCCGCGGACCAAGAGACGGATCATCCAGCAGAAACACCGCCGTCTCCGCGTCGCTGGCCGGAAGATACGCCGCCTGCACCGTGACCCGCACGTACTTGTCGGTGTCCGCCCCGTCCTCCAGCAGAAACGTCCCCCCGTTGCCCACCACCGCCGCCGCCCCATAGACTCCGCTCCCCGGGGCTTTCCATCGCAACGCCTTCTCCTGCGCGCCATAGCGCAACGATCCCTTGCCCACGCCGTTCCGCCGCCCGCATTCCCCGAAGATCACGCCCGGCACGGTCCCGATGGCAAACAGGAGCCGCAGTTCCGCAAACGGCGAGGTCGCCATTTTCAGCCGTAAGGAATCCTCCCTGGTGTTTACGTCCGGCATCACTCGCCCACTAACTGAATGTCACCCTCTGCGTGCCCGCGCTGTAGCTCAACTCGAAACCCGGCGCATCGGGGTATCGCACCACCCGCGTACCCATGGTCAGCGACGTCGATCCATCATTGCCCGCCTTGTCCACGGGAACCACCCGCCAGCTCCAACCCTGCGCCTGGTTGGCCATGTCGTGCATCCGCCGCGTCAGCAGCGAATAAGACCACTGCTCTTCGTTCCGCGGGACGCTTCCAATGGGCGTGTAGTTGGCGCCGTCCCAGCTCTCCTCGACGCGATACTCCACCACGTCCGCGTCCAGCGATCGCACCCACCAGATCGTTCGCCGCGCCGGATAGGCGTCCGGCCCGCCGGCGATGGGGTCGAAGTTCGCGTCGTTGGTGTCGACGATCTCCACCCGTGCCTGCTCGCCGACGTCCAATGCGAAGCGGTATTGCGGCGTCTGCGTCGACGCTACGTACGCCCCATCGACGTACCAGTGGTAAAAGACCGTTCCCGTCAGGCTCGACGTCACCGTCACCGTGACCACGTTGCCCTGCCGAACGCTCTTGGTGCTGGTGATGGCCATCGTTCACCGCGCTCACCGGCTTACCGATCCACTCCCGCCGGCACCATCGTCGGCCCGCCGCGGAACTCCCTCGCCGCCTCGCCTAAGCTTCTGGTGGCTTCGTCCAATCGACCAAGAATTTCGTCCGCCTTCCGGTTAACCAATTCCCACAACAGCGGCGGTCGATCCATCTGTGATGAGTCACTCTGACCCGTCAACCGCCGAAACCCCAGATCCGCCTCACTGACTTGGCGCGAGGCCCACAATCTCGCTCGCATCCCCAAATTTGGGCGCCCTTCTTCGTCGAGAGCGTCCACTGTGCCAAATCCGGTCGTTTCGATTCCCATTTCCCGCAGAGCCAGCCCTATGGCCAGGTCGCGGCGAGTCTCTTCCAGCGCCGCAATTGGCCCACGGGCCGCCCCGCTCGACTGTAGTCCCTGAAAATCCTTGCTCATTGCCCGCAGGGTGTCGATGTCCCGCGTCGTCCGCACCTGCGGAATCTCCTCCTCTATCGCCGCCGCCTTCGCCGTAAACAACCCCGGTTTCGCCCGCTGCGGAATCTCGCTGCGGAACTGCTCCACCTGCGGAAGGTTCTGGAGCACGTTGGCCATGGCCGCCAACTGCCGTATCTCGCTCAACCCCATCTCTGACAGTTGATTGACGCTGGTGATCCCCGCGCCACGCAAGCCCCGCAGTTTTGTGAGCTCGTCCGCCTTGGGGTCGATGCCCATCACCCCCATCGACTTCACGAAGCCCTCGGAGGCCGACGGTCCCAGCGCCGTCCCCAGGGCTTTGACGTAGGTTTCCGTCTCCCGCCCGAACTGCCCCGACATGACCGTGCCCGCCGCCAATCCGAGTTCCTTGTCCCGGAAGAAGGCCAGCCCGGGAATGAACCGCGCCACGTCCTCCGGCGTCCGCTGCGACAGCTCCCCGGCTGCGAAGCTCCGTCGCAGCAGCTCACCCGGGTCCATCCCCTGGGCGAACGCCTGGGCAACCACCTCCTGCCCCGTGGGCATGGCGATCCCCAGCCGCGACGCCGCGAACACCTCTCCGGCCACCGACAGCGCCTTGGTGAGATCGCCCCCGGTGGCGCTCTGGATGCTCTGCACCACGTCGAAGGCTTGTCCGCGATCGGTCATCCCGTGTCGCGCCGCCAACGCCGCCGCCCGCTGCACCGCCTCCGCCTTCTTGCCACCCTCCTGCAGTGCCGCCAGGGTCACCAGTTGCCGCGACGCCTTCTCGGCCTCCGCACTCGATTCCCGGAGATTGGCCAGCCACGTCGCATGGGCCTTGGTCGCCGCGCCGATTGCCGCCCCGACGGACAGGAAGCCGCTGACCAAGCTCCCGATGGACGCCGCGGCCTTCCCACCCATCCCCTCGGTGACACTCCGCGACGTCGCGTCGCTCTCGCGTTTGACCGCGCGAAAACCCTTCTCCATGTCGCCGACCTTGCCGACCACCCGCTCCAGCGCACTGAAGAGCCGGGCTTCGTTCGCGGTCATCTCTACAGCCACCTGGGCCATGGATCCTACGCTCCCGTCATCGCCGTTTGCCGCTTAAACTTCTTGCATCGTCAGTCCCCACAGGTCCGCCAGCGTCGGCCGATAGTTGGGCGCCAGCCCCTTCGCCCAACGTACAAAGATCAGCCGTCGATGACCGGCGAACCGCTCAGGGCTTTTTTTTTGAGCCACTCGCGCATCGTTCCCCAGTCAACGGTGACGTTCATCACCTCCGCCGCCTCCGTCTCGTCGAGCAGGTCCAGAAGTCCACACTCCGCCTCCCCAATCCGATAGTTGACCGCAAGCGCCGTCGTCGCCGCCTCCATCAGGCCGTCGAAGTTCACGATCAATTCCGCCGCCTCCTCACTCTCCTCTCCCTGGCGAGCAATTCCCGCCCGCAACGTGTCCCACCAGCGGCACGCCGCCTCCCACAATGGAGCGTAGCGCTCCGAGATTCCCTCCCGTTGCCAGCTCCCGCGATGGAACTTCGCACGCCCCGGAAGCGGGCAGCGCCAGTCCATCTCTCCATCTGTCTCCGTCCACTGGCGGGCGATGGGGACCAGCCACTCGTTTCCGTCCCGCAGCCGCAGCCAGCTCCCCGCGATGGCCCTCGGCCGCGCCAGTTCCAGAGGGCCGGGCCGCGCCTCCCGATACACCCCCACCCAGTAGTCGCCCCCGTCAATCCATTCCTGCGCGTCCGGGTAATACCCCACCCGTCTCGCGTTCGGCAGCGTCGCATCGTCCGCGACCACCA
>JBBTCJ010000092.1:0-53274 GCA_038043285.1 Planctomycetota bacterium
CCCCCCCCCCCCCCCCCCCCCCCCCCCCCCCCCCCCCCCCCCCCCCCCCCCACTCCGCGTGAGCACTACGCGCCGGCCATTCGTCGCTATCGTTTCCAGATCGCCTGAAAGTAGTAGTAGGGTGGGAACCGCCCACCCAGCAACCCGCGGGCTGAAGCCCACGGCTCGCATGGTGCTCGCAAGTGCTCTCGTCACCATCGGCGTGCTGGTTCCCGCCGCCTGGGCGTTCAGGCGCGGCGCGGACTCAAGACTGTCCGGCGGACCCGAAAGCTATGGCGTGGGATGCACCCAGTGCCATGACTTCGAGACCCGCGACGTTCCCAACCCCAACCCCGGACCCGGCGGGGTGAGCGTCATCGGGGCCCCTCGTCGCTATCGCGCCGCGGCAACTTACGAATTCGGCATTCGCGTCTTTGATGCCACGGAGATCGGCGCGGGATTTGAAATCAGCGCTGAGGGCGGCGGCTTGCACCGTGGGGCACTCTCGGTCGTGGACGCGGTGCGCACGCAATTCGCCGACGACGGATTCACGCCCACCTATCTCACCCACACCCGCGACGGGCATGACGACTCCGTCGCCACGTGGGCGTCCAACGGCGGTGCGTACGAATTCGCGGCGGGCTGGCAGGCGCCTTCCGAGAACCAGGGACCGATCACCATCTTCGCGTCGGGCAACGCGGTAGACGGTGCTTCCATCTCCGGCGATCACTATTACTGGGGCTACTGGACAATGCAGTTTGCCCATCCCGGGGACTTCGACGGCGACACGGACGTGGACCTCTACGACGTTGCCGCCTATCAACGGTGCTTCAGCGACCTGAACCCGACCAACGTTCCCGGTTGCGAGTTCGTCGATCTCGATGACGACTCAGCCGTCTCGCTGGACGATCTCTCGTTGCTGTACGCCCTCGTGGACGGTCCAACCGCAACGGAACCGGCGGAGTTCGTGCTCGCCGATCCGATCCGCGGCGGGCTGTTGTACGACAAGTGGTGGCCGGTGACCGGATCGGCGGCTCCCAGCGGCATCGGGAACCATCCCTTGTACCCCGTCGGCGGACCGGTGGCCGGGGCGAATACTTTTCGCTGCAAGGAATGCCACGGTTGGGATTACAAGGGGAAGGACGGGAACTACGGCCCGCTCAACACCGGCCACTACACCGGCATCGGAGGCGTCTTCGGAACGCTGCTTTCGCCGCGCGAGTTGTTCGACTTGTTGAAGGAGCCGGCGGCGGAGGTTCTCGAGGGACACAACTTTGCCGCCTATGGATTGACCGACGCGGACTTATGGGACGTGACCAGGTTTGTACTCGAACAGGTCGTCGATACCAATACATTCATCAACCCCTCCGGTTCGTTCACCGGCAATCCAGTCCTCGGCGCGTCCGCCTACAGCCTGAATTGCACTTTCTGCCACGCCGCCGACGGAAAGAACCTTCCGGCATTCCTCGGACCGCTCGCGGACCAGAACCCGTGGGAGTTCCTGCACAAGACGCGATTCGGACATCCCGGCGCAGACATGCCCGCGTTGGAGCTCGTCGGCTGGCCCCCTTCGGTCGTTTTCGAAGACGACGAGATTTTGAACGGCGTCGGAGCTTTTGCACAACAGGCGCTGCCATGACCTTTCAGCGTCACGTCGAGGGCGTCACTTCGACGGTCTCGCCGCCTTGCCGGCGATCTGCTCGGCTCGCTGTTGGGCGAGCTTCGCGTCATCGCGGGCGAGCTTGGCTTCCCGACGGGCGATGTCCGCTTCGTCGCGGGCGATCTCGGCCTCGATCTTGAGTCGATCAAGCTGCTGCGCGAGCGCCTCCGCCTTCGCACAGGCGGTAAACAACTCGCCGCGCTTGCCATGATCTCGTCGAAGGCGACTCGCGCCTGCTTCCATTGATCGCTGACCTCGCCGCTGAGGATGTCGGCGAGCTTGCGAACGCCGCGTTCGATTTCCGCGACCGCTTGCTCCGCTCGTTGCGGCGAGAACTCTTCGAAACTCGTTCCGCGGGTGATGACGCCGTCGTCAACAACCGGCTCAGCCGTGGACGCGAACTCATTCATGTTCGTTTCGACCACCTCCAAGACGCCGGGTTGCGACGCCGCGAGCGCGGCCGCGATCTGGTCATCCACGTCATCCGCTGCGCTCGCCGACGGTGGCGCCTCGGCCGAAGCCGTCTTAAGGCCTGCAACATCAGCCGCGTCTGCGGCAAAGGTCGCATCAGCGTCCGTGGCCGACTCGGCGGCAGCCTCCTCGACGGGCGTAGGTGCAGCGCCATCGGTCGCGGGCGCATCCGCCTCGACCGCGAATGCCATCGGTTCCGGCGCTGCGTGGTCCAGGGCGTCGTCGCCCGGCGGCACGCTGTCGTCGGTTCCGACCAGCTTCGCCAGTTCAGCCTCGGCGACCGCCAGGGCCGCCTCAACGCCCGCGGCATCGTCGGCCGCGACGGCGTCGGTCGTGACCGGAGCGCCTGGCGGGTCCGCAACGGCCACGTCGAGGGCGTTCGGCATCGGATCGTCCGTCGCCACCGGCGGCGAAGACGCCGCACCCGGCGCGACCAGTCCGGCATGGACAATGTCCTGCACGATGTTTTCCGCCTGTTCGTTCACGGCTGCCATCAGAATCTCCTGCCGAAGGTCGGCGAACTCGGCGTCAATCAACGCCGTCATTTCCTCGACGATAGGGTGGGTCGCGTCGGCGAGGATGGCCGCCAATTCGTCGCGTTCCCATTGGCTGATCCTCGGCTCGGCGGACCCCGCCGCCGCCCGTGAGGTCCGCCGGGCAATGCGGCGAAGAAGCTCCAGCTCCGTCCGCAACAGTCGAAGCGACTCGCGGTCCTTGACGGTCACCGGCTGCGGCGCGCCGCCTCGCGGCAGAAAAAAGGTTTTGTCCACGTTTGGACCATCCCCCTTGACGCCCGCCGCCGCGACGCCCTTGGCCGCGCGGCCCTTCCGGTCGGGCGCGTCCGGCGCGCGGCAGCGGCGACGCACGCCCCTGGGAGTATGTTCGGCCTGCGGGGGCGTGGGGTTCACCTCCGCTTGCCGATGGTGTCGCGCCCTACGCACGGGCGACGCGCGACGATCGAGAAACCGGCGTTTATCGGAACCGCGGCCGGTCCCTTCCGTCGGCGCTGTCACGTCGGCCCCGCGGACGTTAATCTCCCGCCCATGCAGGCGCCGGCGCGGCTCGTGGTTCGCAAACCCTGGGCGTGGATTGTCGGGTGGTTCGTCGCGGCGATCGCACTGTTCGTGCCCGCCCCGCGAATCCCGACGCTTCTACAGGACAGCGCGCAAGGATTCCTTCCCTCCGATCTTCCGTCCGAACGGGCGCTTCAGCGGCTGCGCCAGGAGTTCCCCGAAGACGCCCACGCCAGTCGGGCGGCCATCGTGTTCGCCCGCGATGCGGGACTCACCGCCGACGATCGTGCCTACGTCGATCGAATCGCCTCGGCGCTTGTTGCTCGGTCGAACGAATGGGGATGGAAGATCACGGCCACGGCCTCCTCCCCCCTGCTTCGACCGCTGCTGGAGAGTCCCAACGGTTGCGCGGCGGTCGTCGTGGTCAACCTTCCCAGCGGAAATCTCACCCACCACAGCGTGCGACGAGTCCGCGAGATTCAGGCGGAAGTGGGCAAGACCGCGCCGCCCTCCGGGTTGCGGATCGAAGTCACCGGCAACGCCGCCCTCGGCGAACTGCTCGACTCCAACGCCAAGCGCGACATCGACATGACCACCGCGTGGGCCTTCGCCGCCGTCGCCATCATTCTTCTTCTGGTCTATCGATCTCCGCCGGCGATGCTGCTTCCGTTGCTCACCGTCGGCGTCGGGTTGCTGGTCGTTTTGGGCGGACTGGGTTGGGCGGCCGTGAAGGGTTGGCCCATCAACGGGCTGATGCAGATGTTCATCATCGTTCTGCTCGCCGGTCTGGGGGTGGACTGCTGCCTGTTTCTGTACGCGCGGTTTCGAGAGGAACTGGCGCCCAATCCGTTCTTGTGTAGCGTCGCCGTTTATCCGCGGCCCTTCCCTGAAAGCGCCACCCATGAAGGGCGACGCTGCACAAGAAGCGAAAATGCTCTAGGTGTGGGCATCGCCGCGGAGCGATCGGACGAGTTCATCGCCGCTTTGGAGCGTGCCTTGACCAGGACCGGTCCGGCGATTCTGGCCAGTGCGGGCACGATCGCCGCGGGACTGGCGACGCTGGCGCTCGCCCGCAACCGCGACCTTTACACTTCCGGGCCGACGATCGCGGCGGCGGTCGCGGTGCAGGCCGCTGCGGTGGTGACGCTGGCGCCGGCGCTGATGGCCGTCGCGGGGAGATGGCTGTTTTGGCCAGGGCCGGCACGACCTCCTGGTGAAAAAGATCGACCCTGGTGGCGTTGGGCGGGGCGAGCGGCCACGATGCGGCCAGTCGCCACGACTGCGGTGATCGTGGTGTTGCTCGCGGCGATGTCCGCACCGAGCTTCAATGCTGTGCCGCTGTATGACACCCTGGAAGAGTTCCCGGAGGACTCCTCGTTTGTTCGCGGCGCACGACTCTACGAGAATCAGTTCCACGGCGGTCGAGGGGTGACGGAGGTGACTTTGCTTGTGGACTTTCCGGAGGCCCTCGATACGACAGGAGACCATTCTGCGGCCGGCAACGTGGTCTCGGCTCTGCGGCGCGGCCTTTCCTCGGAGTTCCCGCTGGAGTACTGGCGGGACGTCGCCCAGCCCTTGGGGGAGGCGGGTTCCATCGCCGGCGGTTCCGAATGGTCTTCGTCCGTCCTGCGCGAGTTGGGCGGCAGACTCGCGGAGAGCCACTACGTCAGTCGCAACGGAAGGACGCTGCGCATCGAACTCGGACTTCGCGTCGTCCCCCGATCGCTCCTTTCACTGGGTATGGTGAAGGAGATTCGCGCGCAGGCGGAACGCATCGTGCGCGGATCGGACCTTCCCTCGATCGCGGGGGCTTCCGGAGCGTCATGCCTGACACACGGCGAAGCGGCGCAATACGCCGACCTTCGCGACCTGCGCCGGCGGGACTTCCGCGTGGTGGCCGTCGCGGCGATTGTGGTCGTCGGGGTGGTGCTGTACCTGTTGCTTCGATCGTGGGCCGAGGCTGCCGTGCTGATCGCGGGAACCCTGGCGACCTACGGGGCGACCTACGGGGCGACGTCGCTGATCTTCCGTTTCGGCTATGGAATGGACGGTCTGGCGTGGCAGCTCGACTTCCTGCTGTTCGTCATTCTCCTGAGCCTGGGACAGGACTACAACATCTTCGTCGTGTCGCGCCTTCACGAGGAACAACGGATCCGCCCGTTCCGCGAAGCCGTCGACGTCGCGGTTCGCCGCACCGGGCGGGTGGTCAGCAGTTGCGGCATCATTATGGCCGCGACGTTCGCCTCCATGTTCTCCGGCTCGCTGATGGTCGTGAAGGAGTTCGCCGTGGCACTGTCGCTGGGCGTTTTGCTGGACACCTTCCTGGTCCGCCCGCTGCTGGTTCCGGCGATGCTGGTCCTGACCCGTCGCGCCGGGCGACAGGAGAAGGCGGCGTACGCCGGCTTGCCGCTCGCCGATTCCGCGCCGATCAAGTAGGTCCGACAGATTCCTACAATCGAGCTGCGGAGGATCGCGCAGCCGGAATCGGCGACGAACGCCTGGGATGCCGCTTCCCATTCGCAATTCGTGAGGAGCCGAGTTACCATGCCGCGCCGCGGCATTTCGACGATGGGACATCGCGCGAACCGTGAACGGTTCGCCCGTGCCGCAAGACGGCGCCCCTGGCGATCGATGCACGGCATCGAAATAAGGAGGAAAGCATCATGCAACGTGGAACGGCACTTCTTCTTTTCGGCGGACTGGCGGTCGGTTTGACCGGATGCGCGACGGTGGAGACCGCGGCGCCGACGACCACCACGACGGCGAAGGCCAAGGCTGGCCCCGGGACCATCATTGACCGCGAGACGCTGTTCGGCAATCCCGACAAGGCCTCGCCGCAGATCAGCCCCGACGGCAAACGCCTCGCCTACCTGGCGCCGGTCAACGGCGTGCTCAACGTGTGGGTCGGGCCGGTGGACGATCCCTCGGCGGCCAAGCCCGTTACCCAGGACGCCAGCCGAGGCATCCGCCGCTACTTCTGGGCGTACACCAACAACCACGTCGTCTACGTGCAGGACAAGGGCGGCGACGAGAACTGGCGCGCCTACAGCGTCAACCTGGCCAACAACGAGACCAAGGATCTGACGCCAATCGAGAAAGTAGCCGCCCGCGTGGAGCAGGTCAGCCACAAGTTTCCCAACGAGATCCTCGTCGGACTCAACGACCGCGACGCGCAGTACCACGACGTGCAACGCATCAACATCACCACCGGCGAGCGGAAGCTGGTGCAGGAAAACAAGGAATTCGCCGGCTTCCTCATCGACGACGACTACGCCGTCCGCTTCGCCACCAAGGTCACACCGGACGGCGGAAGCGAAATCTTTCAGCCGGATGACAAGGGCGGATGGAAGCCGTTCACCAAGATCGCCATGGCCGACAGCATGACCACGCAGCCGATCGACGTCAGCAAGGACGGCAAGACGCTGTACATGATCGACAGCCGAGACCGGGACACGGCCGCCCTGGTCGCCGTGGAGGTGGCCACCGGAACCAAGACCACCCTCGGCGAGGATCGCCGCGCGGACGTGGACAACATCATGATCCACCCGACGGAGAAGAACGTCCAAGCCTACTCGTCGAACTACCTGCGGGCGCAATGGACGATCCTGGACAAGGGCATCAAGGGCGACTTCCAGACGCTGCGGAGCGTCGCGGAGGGCGACTTCAACGTCATCAGCCGAACCCTCAACGACAACGAGTGGATCGTCTCCTACATGCTGGACGACGGGCCGGTCCGCTACTACCGCTACAACCGGGACACGGACAAGGCCGCCTTCCTGTTCACCAACAACCAGGATCTCGACAAGTACACCCTTGCCAAGATGCACCCGACGGTCATCAAGTCACGCGACGGCATGAACTTGGTCAGCTACCTGACCATTCCGGCCACCGAACCGGGCAGCGCCAGGAAGGGACGCCCGTCCAAGCCGCTTCCGATGGTCTTGTTTGTGCACGGCGGACCCTGGGGGCGCGACGATTGGGGCTACGATTCGTACCACCAGTGGTTGTCCAATCGCGGCTATGCCGTTTTGAGCGTCAATTTCCGCGGCTCCACGGGTTTCGGCAAGAACTTCATCAACGCCGCCAACCTGGAGTGGGCGGGCAAGATGCACGACGATCTGATCGACGCGGTCAACTGGTCGGTCAACGAGAAGATCGCCGACCCGAGCAAGGTCGCCATCATGGGCGGCAGCTACGGCGGGTATGCCACCCTGACGGGCCTGACCTTCACCCCGGACACCTTCGCTTGCGGCGTAGACATCGTTGGTCCGTCGAACCTCATCACCCTGCTGAGCACCATTCCCCCCTACTGGGCGCCGATGATCGAGATGTTCACCACCCGCGTGGGCGATCATCGCACCTCCGAGGGACAGTCGTTGCTTCGTGAGCGCTCGCCGCTGACCTTCGTCGATCGGATCAAGAAGCCATTGCTGATCGGGCAAGGGGCCAACGACCCGCGCGTCAAGCAGGCGGAGTCCGACCAGATCGTCAGCGCCATGAAGGCCAAGAGCATTCCCGTGACCTACGTTCTGTATCCCGACGAGGGCCACGGATTCGCTCGACCGGAGAACCGGATGTCGTTCAACGCCGTCACCGAGGGTTTCCTCGCCCAGCACCTCGGCGGGCGGTACGAACCCATCGGCGACGACTTCAAGGGTTCGAGCATCACCGTGCCCAACGGGGCCGAACAGGTTCCGGGAGTATCGCCCGCGCTGGCGACGCCCGGCGGGAAGAACTAAGGCATTCCTGCTTTTCGCGTTGCGTCGCCCTTCCTGGGCGGCGCTTTCAGGGAAGCGCCGCGGATCAACCGCGACGCTGCACAGAAGCATTGGTGCCAGATGATGGCACGATCGAACCACGGATCGCCGGACGGCGGTTCAACGCACCGCGACCCGCGCACGCCCAACGAGGGGCGTGGGCGGGTCTTTTCTTCGTCGGCGCAGCGGAAACTCCCCCCAGTTGTCAACACGGGCGATCCGTACCATAATGCGGCGCTCCGGCGGGCGTCGGGCTCGCGGGAGCCTGGCGGACGGTGGTTGCGGACGGGTGCATGGGCGAAACTCTCGCGGCATTGCGGCGATTGCAAGAGGTAGAGATCGAGTTGGCTGTTCTTCGGCGTGACCGGGAAGCCGGGCTTCGCCGCGTCGAGATTCGTCAAAAGCTCATCAAAAAACTCGACGATCAGATCGAAGCCCAGCGGCGCAGTCTGCGCGAACGCCAGGTGTACATGGACAGCATGTCCCTGGACATCGCCGTCCGCGAGGAGTCGATCAACAAGCACCGCCAGGCCCTCAACAAGGCCAAGACCAACAAGGAATACGCGACCATCCTCGCGGCGCTCAACACCGAGAAGGCCGACAACCTCAAGATCGAGACTTCCGCCCTGGAGGCGATGAAGGAAGTCGACGTCCTCAAGGCAGAAGCCGATCGACTCGCCGCCGAGCGGGTCAAGTTCGCCGCCGACCTCGCCAAGGCCGAAGGGGAGCTTCAAGGCGCCGACGACCACACCGAGCCGCAACGAAAGCAACTTGAGTCGCGACGCCGGGAAATCGCCCGGACGATCCCCGCGGAAACCATCGAACTGTTCACCCGGGCGGCCCATCGCCACGACGGGGAAGCGATGGCCGCCGTCACCAAGGTCCGCCCCAAACACCCCGACTACACCTGCGGCGGATGCAACATGAAAGTCACCATCGAAGTGGTCAGCGCTCTTTCCTCGCGCCGCGACATCCGCGTCTGCGAGTCCTGCGGGCGGGTGCTGTACATCGAAGATTCCGCGGCGAAATCGGCACGATAGACCTGCTTTCCGTGGCGTCGTCGATGATCGACGGCACGACTCTCTCAACCTCGCCCCTTGTGTACGGTGCCCTCTCGACGGTATCCTCAAGAGTGTCGCTATTCACAAAGACTTTCAACCTTCGACTTCTCCTGTGCGTCGCGTTTGCGGGCCCTGTCGGCTACGTCGGCTATATTTCAGCCGTGGCAGTTCATGAGGTTCTCGGGCACGGCGCGGCAGCCTGGGTTCTCGGGGGAACCTTCGGAGGTTTCGCATTGATGCCCGATGGAATGGGATCGGCGACCGCGGAGGCAGAAGGCCACCAGAACCTCGTACTTGCCGCAGGCGTTCTTGCGGGCACAGGTTTTGGCATTGCCCTATTGCTGCTGGCACGTTGGGTCACTCACCCCCTCGCGAAAATGGTGTGCCTGCTGTTTGCGTTCTCTTCGTTGGAAGATGCCACCCCCTACGCGTTCTGGAACAGCGCGTTCCCACGACCGCCCGGTGACTTCGGGCGGATCCTTCTCGACCTTCAAAGCGCCGAGCTTCGCTGGTCGCTCGTTGTCGGTTCTGGTGTCGCGTACGTGGCCACAACGATCGGATGCAACATCGCGATCTTCAGATGCTTCGAGTCGCTTTTGGGTCGGCTCACAAGAATCCAAGCAATCATGCTCGCATGGGTCTTTTTCGGTTTCGTTGGAGGCGTCGCATGGTTCGGATTCGATTGGAATCTGCTTATTCAAGACGTCGGACGTGTGCCTCAATACGTCGGCGCCAGCCTGCAATTTGCCATCGCACCCCTACTCGTCGCAACGCGGAAGCGAGAGCTCGTGGCTGTCAGCGTCTCGAATCGGTGTTGGGCGGGTTCAATAGCGTCGGCGTGGCTTGTCGCAGGATCGCTTGTGGTCGTTCTTCAATCGTGGCTTCGGCATGGGGTTTCTTGGACTGGGGAATAGCGACAGCAAGGGCGAGCCGTGCACACGGATGATTCCGCGGCGTGCGGCGCACGCCCTATCCCTCCATCGGTCATTTGGCCTCTTCCAACACGGCCACGGGTTTCCCCGCGTTGTCGACGGCCACGAAGACCACCTGGGCCTCGGTAACCTTGAGGTTCGTGTCGGGGTCGATGCGGCGACGGGCGAACACGCGGACCTGGATGGTCAGCGAGCTTCGCCCCACGCGGATTGCGTCGGCGTACAGGCTGAGCACGTCGCCGACGTAGACCGGTTCGTGGAACTCGACCTTGTCGAAGGCCACGGTCACGTATCGGTGATGCTTTTGGCGCATGGCCTCGACGTAGCCGGCCTGGTCGATCAACGACAGGATGGCGCCGCCGAAGATGGTCCCCTCGGCGTTGGTGTCGCCGAGCATCATCACCACGCGGATCGCGGGTTCGGTACAGGGAGGTTTCAATTGGCCCGACATGACCGCATTGTCGCCGGGAACCCGCCGCCTCACAACCGCGCAAAAGCCCGTGTGAGGATCCGTGCGGAGGCAAGGTGATGCCGATTCCGGCGAGCGCCACCGACTTCGCCCCCCACCCATCGCTTCGCGATGGATGGGGCACCGGCGCAACCGCGACGGCCAGACTACGCCTCGATACCACCCGCGAACGGCAGATCGCTCACCAAGCCTCGCGCGGACCTCTCGCCCCAGCGAACCATGACGCCCGTGGCGGCGACCGCGTGGGCGGCTTTGACGCATGCCAGGGCGATCGGCCCGCCGCAGGCTGGCGAGTGACAAGAACTTGTCACCGTTCCCGTCGGCTTGCCCTCCGCGTCCACGACGTTCGCTCCCCGCGGCGGCGGTTCGGCCCCCTCGATCCTCAGTCCGACCAGCAGCCGGGCGACCACGTTGCGGGAGCGCATCCGCTCGACGACCTCCTGGCCGAGATAGCAGCCCTTGTTGAAGTTGACCGCCCGCGGAAGTTGCCGCGTCTCAGCCGGAAGGTATTCCTCGCAAATCTCCGCTCCGGGCCAGGGAACGCCCGCTTCGACGCGCCGAATCTGCACCACGTCATCGCCGGCGGGAACCGCGCGAAACGGCCCAGCCGGATCCGTCAAGGCGCACCAGAGATCCTCGGCGCCGATCCGAGGGCACAGAATCTCGACTCCAAACTCCCCGCAGAAATCCGTGCGAACAAAGGTTAAACTTCTGCCACTCCAAGTCACGTCGCAGGCCGCGTAACAAGGCAACTTCGCACCGTGCGAAGCGCCGAGCACACTCAGGATCGGCTCGCAACGCGGACCCGTCAGCCCGATGCGCACCAAGCGATCGCCGGCATCGGCGATGGTCACGTCCTCGGTGATGACGTACTTGTTGAAATGCCGGAGGGCCGTGCCGAGGAACCGCCGGTCCACGTCTACCCAGGCCGCGTCCTCACGGACGAGAATCGACAGGTCAAACAGAATCCGCCCCTGGACGCTGAGGGCGAAGGCGTAGTTACCCTCGCGGAGGCCGAGCGTCTTGATCTGGTTCGTCGTCAGATTGTGAAGCCAGCCGATGCGATCCCGCCCCCGAACCTCCAGCAACCCGCGATAGGACCGATCCACCAACGCCGCTGAAGCACGAAGCGCCGCATACTCCCGCGCCAGATCACCGAACCGCGCGACCGTCGGAGAATCGCCTTCCACGCCCATGACGCCGGATGGGCCTAACTGCGTTCTCAGAAACGCCGCCCAGTCGCTCACTTCGTTGCGCTCCTTCTGGGCTACTGACCTGCGGCCCCGATCCTCGGTAGTCCGTGTTGTACATCGAAGGTAGTCATTGCGATCGGCGTAAACAACCTCGTAATGCCCCGAACAATCGCCAGAGCCGCACAAATTACAGCTACACAGCATTTTTTCTTGATCATCGCATCTACAACCATGGTTGCCAATGCAATCGCAGAGGTTGACCGCCGCAATCGAATGCCCGATAGTTGAAATAGTACCGAATTAGTGCTATATTAGAAACGGACGGAGACGAGCGGTTTCGCGAGAGGGTTGGACGTGCTGTCGCTGACGAAAAAAACAGACTACGCGCTGATCGGATTGGCGCACCTCGCTAAGCAGACGAACGCTACGGTCAGCGCCCGAGAGCTGGCGCGGACGTCGCGCGTGCCGTTGCCGATCCTGACGAACATTTTGAAGGCGCTCGCGCACTCGGGGTTGGTGGCCAGTGAGCGCGGATCGACCGGCGGTTACGCGCTGGCCAAGGCGGCGGATTCGATCACGCTCTACGACCTGGTGACCGCGATCGAGGGTCCGGTGCAACTGGTGCAATGCGCCGCGAACGGAAACCCGGCGGCCGAGGCTGGGTGTGAGTTGATTCCCTGGTGTCCGATTCGATTGCCGGCGCAGCGGGTGCACGATCGTCTGGCCGATTTTCTGCGCGGCGTGACGCTGTCGGAGCTTGCCGCCGAGCTGCCGGGGCCGGGCGTTGTGTTCTTGGGGCACGGGTCGGCGGCGGTTGCGGGCTGACGAGGAGTCGTTCAAGGAAACGAATTCCATGCAGAAGCTGATCTATCTGGACAACAACGCCACGACGCCGGTGGATCCGCGGGTTCTCGAGGCCATGCTCCCCTACTTCAAGGAG
Organism: Planctomycetota bacterium; assembly: GCA_038043285.1. Classification (GTDB taxonomy): domain Bacteria; phylum Planctomycetota; class Phycisphaerae; order UBA1845; family UBA1845; genus JBBTCJ01. The sequence continues at coordinate 12,476 of JBBTCJ010000092.1, forward strand.
AAGTTCGGGAACGCCGCGAGCCGCAACCATCCCTTCGGGTGGGCGGCGGAAGAGGCGGTCGAGAAGGCGCGTGGGCAGGTGGCTTCGGTCATCAACGCCTCCAGCAAGGAGATCATCTGGACCAGCGGCTCGACGGAGGGGAACAACACGGCCATCCAGGGTGTCGCGCGGATGTACGCCGACAAGGGCAAGCACATCATCACCAACAAGATCGAACACAAGGCGGTCATCGACCCGTGCAAATACCTGGAGACGCAAGGGTACGAGGTCACCTGGCTGGAGCCGGATCGCAAGGGACGGGTCAGCGCCGAGGAAGTCCGCAAGGCGATACGCGACGACACCATCCTGGTGTCGATCATGTTCGCCAACAACGAGATCGGCACGATCAACCCGATCGGAGGGATCGGAGCCGTGTGCAAGGCGCGAAACGTGATCTTCCACACCGATGCGACGCAGGCGTTCGGGAAGATTCCCATCGACGTGGAGGCCATGGGCGTCGACCTGCTGACGCTGTCGGCCCACAAGGTCTACGGTCCCAAAGGCGTCGGGGCGTTGTACGTTCGGCGCAAGAAGCCGCGCGTGCGGCTGGAGCCTCTCATCCACGGCGGCGGACACGAGCGGGGCATGAGGAGCGGGACGCTGAACGTGCCGGGGATCGTGGGCTGCGGGGCGGCGGCGGAGGTCGCCCTGAAGGAGATGCCGACGGAGAGCGCTCGCCTTATCCGGCTCCGCGACCGCATGTGGGCTGGATTGAGCGAGCACCTGACCGACATCCACGTGAACGGCGACCTGGAACATCGACTGCCCAATACGCTGAACGTAAGCTTCCTGTACGTCGAGGGGGAGAGCCTGATGATGGGCTTCTCGGACATCGCGGTCAGCAGCGGCAGCGCCTGCACCAGCGCCTCGCTGGAGCCGAGCTACGTCTTGAAGGGGTTGGGGCTGGGCGACGACATCGCTCACAGCTCGATCAGGTTTTCGCTGGGGCGGTTCACGACGGAGGAGGAGATTGATCACACGATCAAACAGGTGGTGGCGGCGGTGAACCACCTTCGAATGCTAAGCCCGTTGTATGAGATGGTGCAGCAGGGGGTGGATTTGTCGACGGTGCAATGGCAAAGACATTAGACGAATGCGGAATGCGGAATGGCGAATGCTGAATGAAAAACGAGACCCGGTGCGAGGCATCCATTCGACATTCTTCATTCGACATTCGCCGTTCCTGCAACAAAGGACGGACCGCACAGGCACGAGACGGCGGTACAAAAGGAGAGTATAGTGTCCTATAGCGACAAGATCATCGACCATTACCAGAACCCTCGAAACGTCGGTTCGATGGACCCCAAGGCGAAGAACGTTGGAACCGGGATCGTCGGAGCGCCGGAATGCGGCGACGTGATGAAACTCCAGATCCAGGTCGACGAGAATGAACGGATCGTTGACGCGAAGTTCAAGACCTTCGGCTGCGGCAGCGCCATCGCCAGCAGCTCCTTGGCTACGGAGTGGATCAAGGGCCGCACGCTCGATGAGGCGATGCAGTTGAAGAACACCGACATCGTAACGGAGCTTGCCCTGCCGCCGGTGAAGATCCATTGCAGCGTGCTGGCCGAGGACGCGGTCCGAGCGGCCATCGCGGACGTCAAGCAAAAGCAAGGGGGATGCGTGACGGCAGGCACGGCTGCGGGAGCGGCGCACTAGTGGTCCGACTCACACAGAAACTTCGGGTTCGAGAGGGTCCGCTCCCTCACGGTCGCGGCTGTGATAAGAGACCACCGGCCGTTTGAACAGGGCCGCGAGCGTGAGCGAGCGGGCGTTAGGACCCGGGGCGCGCAGGGAACAGTTGAGCTTTCGAAACGAGAACTGGATTTTGCGGAGTTGTTTTATGGTGACATTGACGGAAGTGGCGGCTCGAGAGGTCAATCAGATCATCTCGCAGCAGGGCGAGTTGGCCAAGAAGAACGGCGAGGAGCCGGCAAGGATGTACCTGCGCGTCGGCGTCAAGGGGGGCGGATGCAGCGGGTTCAGCTATACGTTGGACCTCACGGAAACAAAAGCCGAGACCGATGAGTCGTCCGAGCAGTTCGGCATCGAGGTGATCTGCGACGCCAAGAGCATGCTGTACCTGGAAGGCACGAAGGTCGACTTCCGGGATGAATTGATGGGACGCGGGTTTGTCTTTCAAAATCCAAATGCGACAAGCACCTGCGGGTGCGGTTCGAGTTTTTCGGCGTAGGTCGCCGCACCAGACGATCCTTGCGGGCCGAGGCGAGGAGAGTGAGGGCGTCCCAGCTTGCGAAGGGTGGGACGCCCGTTTTTTCGCGTTAGATGAGAGGCCCTCGGCGTGGTCGCGGGCAGGAGGAGGTTGCGGTGACGTACCCGATCAAGTGCCTCCAGTGTCATGCCGAGCGAACGTCGCCGATCGTGTGCGACGGATGCCATGCGCTGTACCCAATCCCACAGACGATCAATAACTTTGACCTCATGGGCATGCCGAGAACGTTTGACATCGACGAGCGGTCATTAACGGCGGCGTACCGGGCGATTGCCCGGCGGGTACACCCCGATCGCTTCGGGGGCGATACCGAAGAGGTTCGCACGTTGGCCACCCGGCTCTCCGCGGAGATCAACCGGGCGTACGGCGTCCTGCGCGACCCGCTGAAGCGGGCGGAGTATCTGCTCGAACTTTCCGGCGGACCATCGGCGGCCGAGTTGCGTGAGGTACCGGGGCCGGTACTTGCGGAAGTGATGACCCTGCGGGAGGAAATCGAACCCGCCAAAGCCGGCGGCGACGCCACGCTTCTCAACACCCTGCGAAACACGATTGAGGAGCGGCGGCGGGCGATGTTGGCCGAAGTGCGACGCCGAGCGGAGCACGTCGGAGAAAGTTCGCCGGAAGAGCGCGCGAAGTTCCGCCGATTGTTGAACGCAATGAAGTATTTCGACAATCTCATGGCCGAGCTGGCGCTCGACCCGCTTGCTGCGGACACGGGAGGAAGCACATAACGCGATGGACGCGAGGGAAATCATCGTGGGCATCGACCTGGGCACGACCAACTCGTTGATCGCCTGGGCGGAGGCGTCAGGGCCGAAGTTGATTCCCGGCCCCGGCGGCGAGGACGACGTGATGGTTCCCTCCGTGGTCGGCCTGGACGAGCGGGGCGGCATCGCATCGATCGGGCACGAGGCGCGTTTGCACGCCGTGGAGCGCCCTTGGACAACGATCCATTCGGTCAAGCGTCTGATGGGGCGGGGCGTGCGGGATCTGGCTGATGAGATCTCGCGCCTCCCGTATCGGGTGGAGCGTCGCGCCGGCGAGGAAGAGCGCGACGTGGCGGCGGTGATCGTCGGCGAACGAGCATTCACGCCGCCGGAAATCAGCGCCATGATCCTGCGCGAGCTCCGAACGCGGGCGGAACGGCATTTCAACGAACGCGTGACCAAGGCGGTCATCACCGTCCCGGCCCAGTTTGACGACGCGCAACGCCAAGCCACCCGCGACGCAGGACAGATCGCCGGACTGGAAGTCGTGCGCATCATCAACGAGCCGACGGCCGCGGCGCTGGCGTACGGACTTGACCGCGCCGAACAAGCCACGGTGGCGGTCTATGACCTGGGCGGCGGAACGTTCGACGTATCCATCCTGCGGATGGAGGGCGGGGTGTTTGAAGTCCTGGCGACGCACGGCGACACGCACCTGGGCGGCGACGACTTCGACCAGGAGATCGTACAGCTTTTCACGCGGGAGATCCGTGAACAGTTCAGCCTCGACGTTTCGTCTCCGCGGATCAAGCAGCAGCTTCGGACGCTTGCGGAAGGCGTGAAACTTCGTTTGAGCGAGCGCGAGACGGCGGAGGTGGAAATCGAGGTCGGGGAGGGCAAGACTTATCGGCGATCGCTTTCGCGCGGCGAGTTCGAGCGAATGATTCAGCCATACGTCGATCGGACGATCGTGTCGTGCTCGCGGGCGATGCAGGCGGCCGGGTTGACGCCGGCGGACGTGGAACAGGTGGTCCTGGTCGGTGGATCGACGCGAATCCCCTCCGTGCGCCGTCGAGTTGGAGAGGTGTTCCGGCGAAAGCCGTACACCGCGATCAACCCGGACTACGTTGTGGCACTCGGGGCAGGGGTGCAGGCGTCGATTCTCGCGGGCGTCGAGCGCGACGTCTTGCTGCTGGACGTCACGCCCCTGTCGCTGGGAATTGAAACGATGGGCGGGGCGATGGGTAAGTTGATTCCCGCGAACGTGCGCGTTCCTTGTCAGGCGTCCGAGACGTTCACAACCTTCAAAGACGGACAGACGAGCATCAAGATCAACGTGCTGCAGGGGGAGCGGGAATTGGCCAGGGACTGTCGATCGCTGGCGGAGTTCGAACTTCGCGACCTGCCGCCGATGCCGGCGGGAATCCCCAAAGTTGAAGTCGCGTTCCTCATCGACCAGAACGGAATCCTAAACGTGTCGGCCACGGAGCTTCGCAGCGGTCGAGCGGCGGGCGTGCAGGTCGTTCCTTCGCACGGGCTGACGCGCGACGAGGTCGCGCGGATGACGAGGGAGGCGCTCGCCCACGCCCGGGAGGACATGACCGCGCACCACCTGATTGACGTGCGCACGACTATACAGTTCGATCTCAACAAGACGGAGCGGATGCTCGATCGCTACGGCCATTTGCTCGCCGAAGTCGACCGACGCGCGCTACGGGCGTCCCTGGAGGAGCTTCGGACGTTCGCGCAGCAGTGCGACGACCCGGAGCAGATGAACCGACGGCGCGAGGCCTTCAATCGCTCGACGATCCCGCTGGCGGAGCTGGCGATGACGGCGGCCCTCCAAGCGGAAGAGCCGAAGGCGGTTTAATACTGGTTCCCAGGCGCGTCGGTCGAGCTCCGCCCGGCGGACGAAGTGGACGGCGGGCAATGCCCGTGGCTATGTGACTGCACCTGTTCAAGATGCTCCGTAGCGTTCCATACGCAACGGCGGGAGACCCTGATGGGCGGAATGAACCCCTACATCCAGCAACCTGACGTCAAACTTCCAACGCGGAAGTACAAGATCACGTTCCTGCCGATGGACGTGACCATTGAGGTCGATCCGGCCAGGATTCCCTATGAAGATCATGGAATCCCCGGGAGCCTTCTCGAGATCGCCATGGGCAACGGGATCGAAATCGACCACGCTTGCGGCGGCGTCTGCGCCTGTTCGACCTGCCATGTCTATCTAAAATCCGGTCTGGATACGGCCAACGAAGCCACGGAGGAGGAGAATGATCAGTTGGAAAACGCGCCGGCCCTGAAGCCCGCCAGTCGGCTGGCCTGCCAATGCGTGCCCGACGGAAGCAAGGACGTCGTCGTCGAGATCCCGGGGTGGAATCGGAACCTGGTGCAAGAAGGAAAATAGGCGCGCGCAGGATTTCCAGCGCCGGACTGCGGGTTCACTGCCCGCGCCGCCGATCAGCGCACATCGTGGCGCCGCACTGGGGGAGACGCGGGCCAGGCGGACGACCCAGGGAGCATCCCCAACATGCCCAAACTCAAGTGGAGCGACGCCGAGGACATCGGAGCTCTGCTCCGTGAGCGATTCCCCACGACCGAACCTTTGTCCGTTCGGTTCACCGACCTCCACCAATGGGTATGTGAACTGAAGGAATTCGGCGACGACCCCAAGGCGTCCACGGAGGGGAAGCTCGAGGCGATTCAGATGGCCTGGGTGGAGGAATGGCAGGCCGGGCGGGAGTAACCCTCGCCGCCTCGGCATTCTCAAGACATGTACTTGGGAATGCTGAACCGCTTGGTTCCTGAGCGGGCTTTTTGCCCGTCGATTCCTTCAAATTCGGTAATCAACTCGATTTCCTTGCCCGCCAGATCCTTGCGCGCCCAACGCAGGGTCAGGTGATATCCCTTTCCCATAATCTTCGCGTCGATGACCGGGAATTGCCTCGTGGGGTAGTGCCAGTCGCTGACTAAGTTCCGGGCGACCTTGCCGTCCGACTCACGTGTCAACTCGTACATGGTGACGTGGAAAGTTCCCTCGCGGAGCACGCCCTTTTCGTGTCCGTCGTCGAGAAACACTCGGAAGCGAATGCCCTCCGGGTCGCGGTCGCCGTAGACGTCGGCGTTCCACCAGGGGCGATGGTCGAACAACGACACCACGTGGCGGATGGCCGGAAGGTTGCTTCCCTTGGCCGGCGTCGGCGCCTTGCCAGTCGAGCCGCCCCGGCCATGGCAGCCTGACAACATCAGCGCGCTCAACACCAGGAACGTCCCGGGAATCCGCATCATCGTCCGTTCCTCCGCAACCGTCCGCCGATCGAACCATCATGGCCGCGCCGCTGCACGCCGCAGCTTTTGACCCGCGGCGCAATCATGGGCGCATCCGCAACGCGAACGGCACGGCGCCGGTCGGACCCCGGCTTGCCTACGGACAGCTTTCCGGTCCGTCGAAGGGATAGGTGCGCCCCTTCAATGCGTCCACGCCGTTGGCGATGTCCAGCACGCTGACGCCCGCCGTCGGCAGGGGAAGGTCCGGCTGCAGTTGCGCTCGCGGTTTGATCAGCGTACCCGTGATCAAGTCTTTCACCTTGTCCACCAGCGCGCTCACGTCCAGGACGTTCAGACCGCCGGTGTCCTCGTTCACGTCGCCCCAGCCGCCGGTCCCGATGGTTAACGAGGCTGAGGTTTCCACACACGTCGCCTCCTGCCCCATACAAGCGGAACCCAAGTGTGCCACATTGTACACCGAAGCGGGCACCACGGATTCACCGGTGACGTGCAGGACGGCGCCCGCAAGCTCGGCTGCCCAGTCCCGATACTCCGGCGTACAAGAAAGCACACCGCAGCGAAACTCCGTGCCCAGCGTTCCGGAGTCCGGACAGTGCCCCGTGCCCGCCAGACGAACGTAGCGGAACCGCCCGTTGGTCGCCGGAAACCCGCTCAACTGGGTCAGTTGCACGCGAAGGGCGGTCTGGCTGCCGGCGTCGTTGGGGTTCACCACAAAGGAAAGATACCTGTTTTTGCGCTTGGCGTTGGGTTCCGCCAACGCCGGACCGGGAATGCCCTCGCAAAAGTCGAGAATTCCGTTGCCGTTGCCGTCGGGCCAACCGAATAGAATGTCGCATTCGTCCAGGACGAGGTTGGCGTTGCAGTCGGCGCCGGGTCCGTTGGCAAGATCGCAGGCGTCGTCGAGGCGGTTGCCGTTGCAGTCCGGCTCGCAGACGTCGGGCAGGCCGTCGGCGTTGCAATCGAATTGACATTCGTCGGGAACGTTGTCGGCGTCGCAGTCGGCGCTTTGACCGCAGTTGGGAACGTTGCAAGGCGGGGCGCAGGAGAGGTCGCATTCATCGGGAACGCCGTTGTTGTTGCAGTCGTTGGCCGCCGCCGCCGGCGCGACCGCCGCGACGCGGGCCGCTCCGCCGGACTTGAAGAACCCGATCACGGAATCGACCGCTTGCGGAGGGGCGTCGGCGTCGAAACGGAAGTTGTACAGGGTTCCCCAGCGCAGGGCGTTCGCCTGCGGGTTGGTGCTGTACGTTTCGGTGGACCAGAGGATCCCGTTGCCGGTCAGCGTGACCGACCAGGGCAGGTTGCTGAAGCTCTCGGCGTGGGGCTCGGGCGGGTGGTTGAGCGGGGCGTGGAAGCCGACGTTGGAGATGCCCACGCCGGGGGGCACGGGAACCCAGAAGGACCAGATGGCGCGGTCCATGTTCATGTTGTACAGGGCGTACTCGTAGTGCCACGTCCCGCCGCCGAGGTCTGTCGCTTCATGGCCGAGGACGGCGATTCCGTCCACCAGCGGCGCGGGGTTGATCTCCACGCGGGTCGCGCCGGCCCACGCGTTGATCGCCGGCGCCTCGCTGACCGTGGAGTTCAGGTCGAGGAAGGCGAACCAGCCGTCGACGTCCGGTCCGCCCACGAGCACCTCTCGGTGCGCCGGGTTGTTGTTTTGATTGCCGTTGCCGACGACGTATTCATGAGGAACAATGTACTGCCCCTCGGCGAAGAATCTTGCTCCGTCGCTCATCGGCGACATCAGATCCTGGTCACGCACCTGCACGCGGTGCGAGATCGGGCCGTGCTGGTGATCGCGGTGATCGTTGGCGGGGTGGATTTCGAAGCAGTCCCCGTAGGGCGGCATGTAGTCGCCCGCCGGCATCACCCCGGTGTAGGGATGGATCATCGAGCGCGGGCCGAGCGCACACGCCTCGAACTGACCCGCGGCGTAGGTGTCGGAGCATCCCGCGGGGACGTGATTGAAGTCGCCCAGGGAGCGATCGCACCCGAAGCCGCACTCGTTGTCGTTGGAGGTACCGAAGCCGTGTTTGACCCACGATTGTCCGATTTGCTCGAAGCGCCGGCTCCCGCTCTCGATCCGGTCGCGGAACAGGTTCACGGAGATGACCGGATGATCGACGCTGGGAAGTCCGACCCAGTTGATGATTCCCGTGCCCTTGTTGCACGCGGTGGTCCAGCAGGACATTCCGATCGTCCCGTCGCCGATCGAACCCTCGCGGCCAAGTTGTTCACAGCCGAACACGTGTCCCACGACGACGTCTGGCGGACCGGTGGGAACGTAATGTTCTTCGGCGTATAGTTGCATCTGGTACGGTCCGGTCACGCTGTCCGAGCGGATAGGAACGTAGTAGATCCCCGGCGGAAGGTTCTCGAAGTACATCCAACGGTTCTCGTCGCCAGGCGGGCAGAACGGCGATCCCACGCCGGTCTGCGTTCGGAAAATGTTGGTCCCGCAGTCGGTTCCCGATGCCGGGCAGGTCAATTGCAAAAACAGGTACGTGATCTGGCGCAGGGGAAAGCTGCCGCAATAATCAATACGCACGTTGGCGTTGCGATCGATCTCGAAAGCCTCCCACCAGACGGCCGTGGAGCCCGTGCTGCTGCAGTCCGGGCCGGTCGCCCCGGTGTTGTCACCCAGGATGGTCAAGGGAGCCCCGGTACCGCCCGGAACCACAGGAAGTGCGATGACGGTCACGTCGGTGCAACGATCCGCGCCAGTCGCAGCTACCGCGGCGGCCTGCCCGACGGCGGTCAACAGAGATGCACCCACGATGACGGGAACCAACCTAGTTCCGCGCAAGCGACCGCCCACCCAATCTGCGTGAATCATCCCTTTCCCCCTGAGAATACCCACCCCGACGCGGCGAACTCCGGTTCACCACCGGGCGCTCTCGCCGCCGACCCCTCGGATCAACAAAGCGTTCGCCCGCCGAGCCGTTTTGAGCCAACCCGTTTTTGGGTAGCGTCGCGGTTCATCCGCAGCGCTTCCCTGGAGGCACCGCCCATGAAGGGCGACGCTACACAAAGAGCGACGATGCTCTACGCCCGGTAAGTACCAACGAAAAACGCTTCGTTCTCGCTCACGTGCGAGTCGGTCGATTGCCCGACGGCGCCGGCGGCCCAAAGCCGTAGCGTACCTCGACCCACACGTTTAGGGGAGACGGACCCAGGCGCAGGATACCAAAATCGCGCCCTTGAGGTCAATGACCGGGGGAACGAGCAGCAACCCGCCTGACGAGGCTATCGCGCGGCAGAAGAACCGACCGACCTCGATCATTCCCGAGGCGGGCGGGCAACGAACGCCTCGCGGCGACAAGAATCAGCGCCGGGGAGTTTAACCCTTCGCTGGCGCCGTGATTCACGAACCGCGGCGCAGGCTCAGGGCGTCGCGGCGGCGTCCGAGGTCCGCTCGATGCGCGGACCGTAGACCGGCGCGGAGACCGTGCTCGTTGTCGTCTGCTTCTCGATGGTCGGACCGTAAATCCTCGGTCGTGGGCCGTATTCCTGCGGCGTAGGCTGCGGCGGCGGCAACAGCCCGGGCATCGGTTTCGCCGTGGTCGGCTCGGTCGGCTGGGGCTTGGGCTTGGGGCCCAACCCCTCTTCCTCCGGCTTGATCCGCAGGCCTTCCAGCAGCGGACTGCGGCGAATCGAATCGGGGAGGATGAACTTGTCCCGCTGCTCGACGGACATCCGGCGGCGGTCCTCATCGGTCCGCAGGATGTCCACGGTCAGGACGACCATCAACTCGGTCTTGGTGGTCGAGTCGCTGGTGGTCCGGAACAAGGCGCCGAGTACCGGTATATCGCCCAGGAGCGGAATCTTGGTCTCGCTTCGCCCGTCTCGGGATTGGATCAACCCGCCGATGACCACCGTTTCCCCGTCGCGCACGGTGACGTTGGTTGTCACCTTGCGCTCGGAGATGATCGGCTGAGCCACGGTCTCCGAAAGTTGGATGCTTTCTCCGACGTTGGAGATTTCCTGCTCCAGGCCGATGGTGACGTAACCGTCCGGGCTGATGTGCGGCGTGGCCGTCAGGATGATGCCCGCGTCCTCGCGTCCGGTCGTGGTGTTGACATTACCGCCTGTCGTCACCTGCGAACCAGTCACGATCGGAATCTTGTCGGCGATGGTGATGTTGCCTTCCTCGCCGTTGCGGACCAGGAGGATGGGTCGCGAGAGGACTTCCAGACGGTTGTCACCCTGCAAGGCGTGAAACAGGAAGCTGAAGTCCTCGCCGGTGATGGTGAAGCTGAAGCCCAGGGGGTTGGACGCCCCCAGGCTTGTCCCGCCGACATAGTCGAAATCCTGGCCCTGAATAATCCCGTTGGGTCCGACGATCGCGTCTTCGGAGAATTGGAGGTCTTGCCCGGCGATCTCGATGCCCAGGTCAACGTTGTCGGTCAGGGTCACCTCGGCGATGAGCACGGAGATCATTACCTGCGGCTCGGGTCGATCGAGGTTCTGAATCATCTCCATGGTCCGCTGATACGCACGGCGACTCGTCCCGATGAGGAGATTGCTGCTGCCCTTCTCCGGATCGCCGACGGATTCGACGGAGATTTGCCGCTCGATCCGTCTCATGCGCGACTCTTCGTCCTCGCCCTCGCCGAGGACGTTGATCTCCTGCTCGACGAATCCCTTGACGGCTTCGGCGAGTTTGGAAGTGTCCTGGAACTTGGCCTGGTAGACCTCGGTGATGCGGTCGTCCGCTTCCAGGGAATCCAGGTAGCGCACCATGTCCTCGACCATGCGCAGGTGGACGGGTGCGCCGGCGACGATCAACGTGTTGGTGCGGGTGTCCGCCGCAAAGCGGAGTTGCTGTCCGATGGTGGCGAGTTCCTCTCCGGAGACATCCCCGAACACCAGTTCCTGGCGCGGCCCCTGCCCTTCGCCTCCGCCGTCCTTCACGTCAAACACTTCGGACAGGCGGTCGACCATGGTCTTGGCGTCGGCATTGAGCAGCGGGAACAGGCGAATCTCGGAGGTCACCGGGCGGATGCGATCGAAGTCGTGAATCATGGATTCCAGCATGTCCATGCTGTCGGTGGGGGCCATGACCATCAGCGAATTGGTCCGGGTGTCGGGCTTGATGCGGATGTCCTGGCGGAGAAGCTTGCGGAGCGATTCCTTGCCGTCGGGCGCTTTTTCGAGGAACGAGACGATGACCGCCTGTTCCTCCTTGCCGCCCTGTTCGCCGATGATCGAATCCTCGAGCAGTTTGGCGAAATCTTCCGCGAGCGCCTGCTTGAGCTGAATGACCTTGACCATCATCTCGACGGCCGGAGCAGCCGTGTCCAGTCGGGAGATCACGTCCGCGATGTTGACCATCTGCGTCGGTGAGGCCCAGACGACCAGGGCGTTGGTCCGCTCGTCGGGTTGAATGGCGATGGCGTCGGTGCGCCCGCCGGCCTTCTCGCCCTGGGACTTGAACAGGCTGTCAAGCTTTTCCGCTACGGTGGGCGCTTTGGCCAATCGCAGGGGAAAGATCTTGAAATGCTTGGCCAGGGTCGAGGGGCGGTCGAGCAGTTCGAGGAGGCTCACGACGACACCGTGATCATCGCGGGAGGCGCTGACCACCAGACTGTTGGACGCATCTTCGGCCAGGATCACCACGGGGGTTCTGGCCCCCTTCTCGCCCTCGGCGCGGGAGTCAAACAGTTCCTGGATGCGTTGCGACAGTTGTCCGGAGGACGCGTGGTTGAGGGGATACACCTTGAAAATCGCGGTCATGGGACCGGCTTCCACGTCCAGGCGTTTGAGCACGTCTTCGACCCGCTCCATCGAATCGCGCGAAGCGGCGACAATCAGCGCGTTGACCCGCGGATCAGGAATGATCGTCGGCGCCTTGAAGGCTTCGGACTGCCCCTGCATCCCCTGAAAGAGTTCGTCGAGCATGTCGCGGATCACCGCGGCGTCGGCATACTTCAACTGGAACAACTGCATGCTTTCAATCAGCGGTTGGGAGTCCAGCGTAGCCACCAACCGACTGATCTCGTCGTAGTCCTCCATGCTCGAGGCGACGACCAGGGAGTTGCTGCGCTCGTCGGCGACCAGGATGGGCAGGTCTTCGAGCATTTCCGCCTCGCGGCGGAGGTCGGCCTTGCGCTTCCAGAGTTCATCGATCTTCTCTTTGAGGTCGGCGGCCGACAGTCGCGCGCAGTGAACGATGCGGATTTGTTCAAACAGTTTGGCCGGCCGGGTGTCGAGTTGTTTCGAGATCGTCGTGATCTCGTCGAAGTTTTCGTCGGAGGCGGACACGATCAGCGAGTTGCTGCGGATGTCCACGCTGAGGAAGACTTTCTCGCGTTCCAAGGCCGCCCCCTTGGCTCCGATCGCCTGGGCCGACTCCACGCGCTTGTCGAAAAGCTCGGTGATCGTCTTGCCCAACTGTGAGGCGTCGGCGTAGTCCAGGGGAATCAGTCGGAGGGGAAACTTCAGGGCCGTGGAGGGCTGATCCAACTGCCGCACGATCTGCTCGACAAGGCTGATCTGCTCCTCTCGACCGGAGACGATCAAGGTGTTGGTGCGCACGTCGGCGGCGATGCCCACGTTGTAGACCAGGGCCTTGCCGGTCGTCTCGGCGGACACCGAGCCCTTTCCGCTGCCGTCGGGGTCTTCGGGGAGTTTTTTGCCGTCGTCGAACATCTTCTTCAAGGTGTCGGCGATCCCCTCGGCGGCGGCGAAGTGCAACGGGAACAAGCGTACAGCGAGGTCTGCGCCCAGCGGCACGCCGTCCAGCAAGCGGATCAATTCGCCGATCGGCTCGGTGTTCGATTCCGCAGTGGCGACGATCAAGCTGTTGGTGCCCCCGTCGGCGATGATCTTCGCCGGCTTCTGGAGGTCGATCGGCGGCAGCTCGGTCAATTCTCCGCTGGGCGAGGCCTTGGTGATCCTCAGCCGCTGGATGACTTCCTCGACGGCCTGCCTTTCGCCGCTCGCCTGGGCCTTGAGCAGGTCGTCGATTACTTTCTTCATTTCTTCGGACTTGGAGTGCAGCAGCGGAAAGACCGTCAGGCGAACCTCGCCGAAGCCCTTGGCCGGCTCCACGTCCATCGAGTCGATGATGCTCTGGAGCTTCTGCCGCTCCGTCTCGCGGGCGGTAATCGCAATGGTGTTGTTGGAATTGTTGGGAATGATCTGGAGCTTTTCCTTCTCCTTCCCGGCGCCGCCGGCTTCGCGGAGCTTGTTGATGACCTTCTCCAGCTCCTTGGCGACCTCGCTCGCCTTGCGATAGCGGATCTGGAAGGTCATCAACTCGATCTTGCCCAACGGATCGGGAACGGCGTCGACCCGTTCAATCACGTCGATGATCCACTCGATTTCCGAAGGGAGGGCGGCCACCAGCAGCACGTTGGCGGACAGGGCGGTGATCGTCACCTCATCTTCGGGACGCTTCGTCGGGGTCTTGGTGGCGTCGCGGATGGCCTGCTGCACCGTGCGTGCGATCTCCTTGGCGTCGCGCTCGGTCACGGTGACGATGCGGACGTCCTTGGCTTCGCGCGCCTCGTCCAATCCGCGAATCAGAAGCTCCAGAAGCTGGACGGCCTCCTCCGGACCTTGCAGGATGATCTGATCGCCGACCATCTCGACGCTGATGTCGGCGCCGACGAGGCGGTCCAACTGCTCGGGGGGAACCTGCTTGATGAGTTCGTCGATGCGGGCCTTTTTCGCTCGTTCTGCCTGGCGCTCGGCGGATTGTTCCGCTTTGCGCTGGGCGGCCTGCTGCGCCGCGGGGTCGCCGGGCTGCCCCGGTGGAACGGGTTGGTTCGGCTGCGACGCCCTCGGCATCGCCGGTGGGGGTTGATCCGACTCCGGCGTTGCATCCTGGGCGTCGCGCGGTTCCGCCGGTCGGGCCGGCGACGCGGCGCGCGGAGGAGAAGTTTGCGGATCGCGCTGGGGTTCCTTTTCCTGCCCAAGGGCCGGCTGGAACGCCAAGCCGCAGCAGAGAACCAGCAGGCACAGGTTCCAACCCGCCGCCCGCCGTCCGTTTGACGACACTGTCATCTCGTTCATTCCAGTCGTCCTTTCCACGTCACCCATCGCCCCGACCGTGCGGGTCGGACAGGCCCAAGCTCCCCCGCTCCCTTCCAGGAAGAGGGGTCCAAAACGCGCCCCGAGGTTTTGGCACGCAACGTAGCGCGTTATTCCAACCCACTCGTTCAGCAAAGAAGGCCCGCTCGCTCGCGCTCGCGGCTCTGATCCAACGGTCTATCACAACCCGTGGCTCCGCGCGAGGCGGTCAGGGCTTCGACGACGGCCGACGACCGCCGCTCGACGCCGGTCGACGAGGCTTGTTTGGCCCCGACGACGACTGCTGCTGCGTCAACTGGTCGATCAGCCGCTGAATCTCATCCGCCTCGACGCGCGACGCACGAATGATCCGCGTCGCCTTCCCGCCGGGCGGGCCCATGTCCACGTGCTGATTCACCAACGCCTCCGCGTCGGCGAACAGGCTGGCGCTGCCCGCGATGGTGATCGAATTCGTCCGTGCGTCGGGCGTCACCATGATCGCCGGCGTCTGCCCGCGCGTTCCGGTTCCCGTCCGCGCCTTGGCGGTTTCGTTGACCGTGGACTCGACCAGGTCGGCCATCTCCGCGACGTTCACGCCGGACGGCAGCTTGATGATCTTGAACGGCGACTGGTCCTTCTTGTCCTCGGTGTCGATCCGCGCGACCATGTCCTCGACAGCCTTCATGTCCGTTGGAGCGGCGCGGACGATCAGATTGTTGCCCATTTCGTCGGCAACGATGACCGGTGGCGCATAGTTCCGCCGACTGCCGCCCTGCTGACCGGCAAAGACTTCCTTCAGGCTTGACACGACCATGCCGACGTTGGCGTACTTCAGCGGGATGATCTGCGGCACGCTGCCCTTTTCGCCGGCGACGTCCATGCCCTTGATGATGACATCGAGTCGGTCAACCTCTTCCTTCGCCCCCGCAACCATCAGCGCATTGCTTTGGCTCATGACACTGAGCCGCACGTCGCCGGTGAGCTGTCCGCCGCGTCCCTGATTGCCCTTCCGCAGGTACTCCTGCATGGCGGTATGGATTTCCGTCGCGTCGGCATACAGCAGGGTCACGATCCGCACCTCGCCACCCGCGCCCGCCTGTTCGGTGTCCAGATCCGCGAGGGTCGTTTGGATTTTCTCGAAGTCCTCCGGCTTGCACTTGACGACCAGCGCCCGCGAACCGACAACGGCGCTGATGGTGATGCCCGCCTTGTCGCCGCCGGGACGTCCCTGCGCGCCGCGGACGTAAATCTCGGTCAGCGTTCGAGCGACGGCCTCCGCATCGGCGTGCTTGATCTCCACGACGTGGACGTGCTGTTGGCTGGCGTCGGCGGTGTCGATCTTGGCGATCAAGTCCTCGACGCGCTTCATGATTTGCGCCGAGGCAGAGACGATCACCGAGTTGGAGCCGTACTCCGGAGTCACGACGACCTGGTCCCGCGGGTTCGGCCCGCCGCGAAAAAGCTTGCCCAGTGCGTCCGCCACGGTTCCCGGATCAGCGAACTCCATGTGGATGGTTTTGATGGGAGTCTGGCGATCCGTCGACGAACCCTGGGCTTCCAAGGGATCGATGACGTCGCGCTTCACGTCGTCGATTTGCGCCTGGCTCGCCCGAAGCACCAGCGTGTTCATGGCACGATTGGCGTCCGCCGTCGGGGGGGGGACGCCGGGGGGAAGTTCCCGTCCCGACCACAGGCGCTGGATCGTCGCCGCCACCTCTCCGGCGTCGGCGTAAATCAGCGGAATCGTCACGGCGACTTGTTTGCCAACCGCCGCCGCCGGCACGTCGATCTTCCGAAGATTTTCCTCCAGGAATCCGAACACCGTGGGTCCGCCCAGCACCACCAGGGCGTTGGCCGTCTCGTCCGCCTGCACGCTGAACGCCTCGCTCCCGGCGCCCTTGGGGCCAAGCCGCTGCATGTATTCACCCATCATCTTGGTCATCTGGGCGTGGACCACCTTCGCCGAGGCATACTGCAACGGATAAATGCGGAACTCGGGCATGTCGCCGGGGACGTCGAGTGTGGTCACCAGCGATTCGATTTCCTTGTACAAGTCGTCATCGGCCTTGATGAACAGACGCCTCGACGCATCGTGGGGCGTGATGGAGAAACGCTGTACCGCCGCCGCCCCGCCCTTGCCGCCGCGCTTCGGGTCGTACGCCTGCTGGATGGCCTCGGCTAGTGCACTGGGCGTGGCGTTCTTCAACTGAATCATGCGCAGCGACTGCGTGGACTTGTACTGTTCCTCGAGCTTGGCGACGGTGGCGAAAATCTTGTCGTGCAGGTTCTTCGGGGCGCTGAACAGGACGATCCCGCCGCCCTCGTCGCCGAGGAACTTCGGACCGCCCGATGACGCGACGCTTCGTCCCGGTGCTCCGCCGCCCGATGCGGCGCCGAACATCTTGGACAATGTATCGGCCGCCAGCTTCGCGTCCACGTGCGCGACTTTCACGTCGCACCATTCGTCCTCGGCCCCATCCACGTCGAGCCGGGCGACGATCCCATCGATCTCCGTAATCTGCGGCGTGGTCGCCTGGACGGTCAACATGTTCAAACGCGAATAGGCAATGAAGCTCGGTGAGTTGGGTGTCGAACCGCCGGCGGTGATCGCCCGATCGCCGCCGCCGGGCGTCGGCTTCCTGGCGCCTCCGCCCTCTCCGAAATGCGCGCCGAGGTACTGCACCACGTCGTCGACCGCGGCGTGTTGCATCTCATAATACTTGGTCATGCGTTCGGGAATGTCCCCACTTTCCAGGTCGTTGATGATCTTCCCGATGAAATCCAGGGCGGCCGTCGGGGCCGTGGCGATGATGGTGTTGCTCACCTCGCTGGCGAAGAGCTTGATGTCCTCGGGGTCGATGCCCAGCTCGTTGCTACCGCTGACCGTCGGCTGAAGAATGGTCTGCGGCAGTGTCGAACCCGGCGCCGTCGTCGGACCCTCGCCCGGGCCGGCCTTGCCCGTCCGCACCTGCTTCCGCGAACCCGCCTCCGACAGACCCAGCATCTCGCTGAGCATCTGCTCCACTTCCTTGGCGTTGAGCTTCCTGAGCGGGAAGATGCGCATGAAACTGTCGATGGGCTTGGGCTGATCCACTGTCGCCAAGAGCTTGTAGATCTGCGGGTACTGCGCGGTCTCCGCCCGCAGGATCAGCGACCGATCGCGCGGGTTGGGATATACGCGCACCGCGGGCGCGGGAATCTCCGGCGCCTGCATCATGGCCTGCTGCGGTTGTTGCGGCTGCTGACCGCGCTGCGGAGCACCGCGACCCGGTTGCCCTCCCTTTTCGTCCTCGCCCGCACCCTGTCCGGCGCGGCGCATCGCCTGCTGCTGCTGAGCTTGTTGCTGGCGCTGCATCTGCGCCTGCTGCTGCTGCATGCGTTGGAACTGCGCCTGCTGCTGCTTGGTGGTGTTGAACATCTCCTCGATGATGTCTTGGGCGCTGTACACGTCGATGTAGCGCACGCGGACGATGCGGATGTCCGGTTTGACGGTGAAGTCCTTGATCTCGTCCTTGAGTTTGTCCAGCCAATCGGAGACCTCATTCACCACCACCGACGGGCCTTCGACGACAAAAACGCCTTCCATTTCGTCGTAGTAGACCTTCAGCCCTTCGCCGGCGGGGATCTTGCGCGTAGCGGGTTTTTCCTTTTCCGCTTCGGCGCCGGACCCCTTGTCCTTTGACTTCTCCTGCGAATGTTGATCCGCCAACGGGGGCTGCATCGGTTGCGGCTGTCGGCCCATCTGGCGGATCATCGCGTCCTGCCCCACAGGATCGGCTGGGACCGGCATGTCGGGTTCCGGCTCCGCGTCGGGATGAAGCTCCTCCTCCTCGGTGTGTTCGTCGGGCTGCTGCTCCGGCGGAGGTTGAGTCGCCGACGGAGTCTGGCGCACGATTTCCGCCAGCAGCGCGTCCGCCGCCAGGCCCAACGAAGTCGGCAGTACGCAGGGATGCCCGTTGGGCTTGTCGGACGGTTTCAATTCCTCAAGACCCCAGTCTTCCTGCGTCTTGGCCCCGATGTCGATGAGTTCCACGTCGAACTCGGGAAGATTCGCCCGCAGCCACAGGGCGGCATCCTTGGCCCCCAGGCCCGCCGGGGCGCGGAATGACTTCTTAACCTTGGCCAGATCCTTTGGATCGGGGAGGTCCACAAATTCCTTGATGTACCCGTCGATCTTGTCGAATTGCTCTTCGTCCGGGTAGGAGACGATCAGGTAATCGCCGAACGTGGCTGCCTCCACCTGGGGAACCTCGTCCTTCGGTTCCCAAAGCGCCTTGAGCACGCCCTCCAGGTCCGAGGCCGCCGACGACGCGTCGGCATATCGCAGCTCGAACACGCGCGACGGAACCGCGGCGCCCTTCTTGAGCACAATCAACGGAGGAGCCTTATCCGTTCCCTCAAACTCCGCGACCACGCCGTCGATCTGCTTAATCTTCGCGGGGGTGGACGCCACCAGCATCGTGTCCGCGATGAGGTCCGCCTGGATGTACAAATCGCCCGAGGTAAACGTCTTGCTCGTGGCGAACTCCTCCTTTTCCTCGGACGTCGTCGATCCTTTGACGCCCGGTCGCGGCAGCTTGGGCGGTTGACCCGGCTGGGGCGCACGCGAACCCGTGTCCACCACGTTCACCACCAGATCGAAAAGCTTGGCGGGATCGGCGTTCTTGAGTTCATAGAGCTTGAAGACCCGTCCGCGGCCCGCCATCCCATCGAGCAGGTGAATCCACTCCTCGGCCTGGTCCACGTCGCGTTGGTATCCGTGGAGCACGATCGCCCCGCTGCCCGGCGCTTCGACGATCGACAGCGATTCGCCCGTGGCAGCCTCTTGCAGCGCTCCAGGAAGGGCAGCCCCCGCCGACGGCGTCGGCGCCGCCCGCTTGACCTCGCCCACGCGCTTCACCGATGGTCGTCCGAACATCTCCTTGACCGTCCGGATCATTTCACCCGGATCGCAATTGGCCAGTTCCACAGTGCGAAGAATGGGCGTGCTCTTTTCGCCCGGGGTGTCGAACTTCGCCGCCAACTCGCGGACCTGGTCGACGATCAGTTGCGGGGCCGCAACGACGATGCGGCCATTCCGCGCGTCCGCCTGAATGTGATACCGTTCGCTGCTCGCCGTCTTGCCCAACTGCGGCATCCTGCGCCGCGCCGCGGCAGCGCCCGGCGCACCGGGCGTCGTCGGCGCTTCCTCGATCCCCGCATCATCCAGTTCTCCCGCGGTCTCCAACCCGCGGACCTTGATTTCCAGGATCGGTTTGATCGCATCGACCAGCGCATCGGGGTCGGCATACTGCACGGCGATGAACTCGACCACCGGAGGCGCCGTGTTGACGTCGTGCCGCAAGACCACAAGAAGCTTTTCGATTTCCGCGAACATCGACGGCGGCGCGATCACCACCAGACGCCCGATGGCCGGCTGGGGGATGAACCTCGCGCCTTGCGGCGCACCCACGGACGCCCCGTCCTTGCCCACGGCGCGGATCCGCCGATCCGCCGGCGAACCGGAAAGCACCGAAGAAATCGTGTCCGCAATGCCCTGAATATCCGTCCCGCGAGGGAAGTCGGAGAACACCCGGATATCCGTCTCTCCGCCTTCCACGTCGAACTGGGCGATCAGTTCCGCCACGTCCTCCAAACGAGCGGGAGACGCACGGACGATCAATCGACTTCCCATCTGAAAGATGGTCATGTCGGGCGTGGCGATGGATTCCGAGGTCGCCATGACCGCCGCCGGCGCCCCACCGCCATCCCCCGCCGGAACGGGAGCAGGTCGGGACCGCGTCGTCCGACGCGGGGCTTCCGTCGCCCCACCGAGAAGCACCTCGATCGCGGACTTGATTTCCGTCGCGTCGGCGTGCCGGATCTCGAAAATCCGCTGCTCGACCGACGCAGGCTTGTCCGCCTCCGGCAGGAAGAGCTTCAACCGTTCGATCTCCTGCGAGGAGGCCCCGATGACCAGAATGGCGTTGTCGGTCGGGATCAGCCGGATGGATGAATCCAACCCCGAGGGGCCGGCGGCGACCATCTTGCTCAGCCGCTCCACCACCGTCTCCGGGTCGGCGTTTTCGACCGCAATGCGAACGAACGGCTCGCCGCGGTCGGGCGGTTGATCGAGCTTCTGCATCAGCGCGGTGTACTCGGTCCACTCGGTCTCGGTGCACAATACCCACAACTGTTTGTTGGGGTCGTCCGGGGTGAACTTCGAGGTCGACGCCGGGGTTCTCGCACCGCGCTGTGCACGGCGCCCGGCGGCCCGCGTCGAAGCCTTGGGGGTCGGCGCTGGCGCCGCAGGCGGAGCGCCCTCCGCACGCTGTCCTGCGCCGCTGCCGTCGAACTCCCGAAGCATGTTGGCCACAAACGTCGGTTGCTGGTAGGTCAACCGGCACACGTGCAGCGTGATCGGCTCGCTGGAGACGTCGAGCCTGGCAACAAGCTCCTTGACCCGCTGGAGATCCTTCTCCGTTCCGCTGAACCAGAGTCCGTCTCCCGCCGGATCGGTGAATAGATGGAACTTCGGCCCCTCGGTCTTGGGCGCCTGACTGGGGGCGTTCAGGATTTCCACCACCGTTTCGTTGATCGAGCCTGCGTCGCCGTGCTCGACCGACACCTTGACCCATTCAACGGTCGTCTGCACGTCGAGAATTTTCACCAGGCCTCGGACGTGTTGAATCTCCGTCTCGTCCGGTGCGAGCACGATGATCGCGTTGTCCGACGGATGCTGGAGAATGATCACCGGGTCGGAGGGACCGCCCGCGGAGGGCGTCGAGGGACCGCGGCCACGCCGCTTCGGACGCTTCGCCCCCGCGCCACCGGCGACGGGCGCCGGCTGGGAAACCGGGGCGATCGCCGCGGCTGACGAGGAAACGAGCTGTTGCAGCGTCGGAACGATGTCCTCTGCCCGCGAGTGCTGCAAACGCATGATCGTCGGTGGAGGAGTGGTCCCGGAAACGTCAATGTCGATGTAGGGAAGCAGCAGCTTGATCTCGTCGATCTTGTCCTGCATCGCCCGGACAATCAGGAATCCCTGGACGTCGTCGGGGACAATACTGACCTGCGGAACGGGAATGCTGTCCAACAGGCTGGGCTGCGTGCCTCGCTGAATCTTGGGAACCGCCGACCGGCTCCCGTCCAGGGACATGAGCTGTCCCAAGCGGGCGACGGCGTCGCTGGCCGTGATATTCTTCAACTCGATCCGCTCGATGCTCCGAGGATCGCCGGCTTTGCCCGTCAGCAGCGGAATGAACTCCAGATAACGTTCGATGTCCTTGACCAGGGCGAAGATCGCCACTCGCCCCTCGTCCAGAGGCGTGACCCGAACGTAATCCGGCAGGAAGTCACGGACCGACGAAAGATCGGACAGTGACCCGCTCTTGGGCGCGAAGAAAACCAGCGCGATCTCGTCGTTGGGCAGATTCGCGGCGCGGTATTCGTCCACGCTCTGGAACACGCGATCACGCGGAATGATGCGGTACAGGTCCGTCACCCGGATGACTTGAAGGTTGCCCTCATTGCGCAGCAGCCAGTACGGCTCGAGCGGTTTGTAGTTGAACAACAGCATCCGGACCCGCCCCAGGGCCTCGCGGAAGCTCAGCTTCTCGGTGGTGACAAAGTTCACCGACCCATCCTTGGGAACGTCCCCGAGGACGCCAAGTCCGGTCTGGCGGGCGAACCCCTCGACCAGTTGATCGTAAGTTCCGCCCTTGATGGAGAACCCGTAGCTTCGCTCCTCCGGCGGAACGTGTTGTTCCTCAGCCGGGGGGATATTGACTGAAATCGTCGGACCAGACGGCAGCGGGTTTTCAATGACGATCGGGGCCGGCGCGACGGGATTGTCGCCTGCACGTTTCGGCGTCGTCACCGGCTGACCAGCCCCAGGCGGTGTCATCGGTTGTGGCGGCTGCGCCTGCCCGGCACGCTCGCCTTGCAGCCGACGTCGCCGTTCCTCGGCCCGTTGACGCGCCAGCTCACGGGGATCCTGGGGATTGGCAGCCGGGCCGTCCTGCCCGCCCGGCTGTTCCGGCAAAGCACCGGGCTGCACCGGCTGGGCTGCTGCGGGTTGACCCGGTTGCCCGACAGGCTGATTCACCGGCTGCCCGCCCACAGCCCCACCTGGGGGCGCTGCCTGCGCCGACGGCTGAGCGCCGATACCAGCCGGCTGAGCCCGCTGCTTGGCGCCGCCGGGTCGCGCAGGTGTGGCCCGCGACTTGAACATCTCGTCGATCTGCTTCTGCACCTCCGGATCCACCTCGACATCCGGGGCTTGCGCGTCGGCGGGCGGCGACTCGGGCGTTCCCTCCGGCTGGGCGGGTGCGGCCTTGCCCACCGGACGAGCCGCGGGACGAGCCTGTCCCGGTTTTCGTGGATCACGTTTGCCGGAAGTATCAGCCGGTTGCGTCGCTGGTTGCGTGCCGGGCGGAGGCGGCGGGTTTTGTGGATCACCGCCCGCCTGCTGCGGCGGGCTTTCTTCCTGCGCTGCGGCAATGCGACTCGGCCCGGTGAACACCGTCAAACCGAACAATACGCCGACGACCAACATGGCGCGGCGCTCATCGCTTATCGTTCGAGTCTTCATCTTGAGGGCTCCACCCACCGTCTACGGCCTCGCCGACAACGAGGCGTCGTTTCGTTCGCCGCCGGGCTTCCAGACCGACACTTCACCGCCGCCCATCTCAACGATTGCCTGTTCCCGCTGGAACACCTCGCTTCGGTCGAGCGGGAGGAGTTCTTTTTGCGGCGTTACGCGGCGGAGTGCGTTCCGCCGGCCGCGCGACGTTCGCCCCATCCGGCTGCGGGGCGTCGGCGCCGCTTGCTCCCTCGACCGCCGGCGCAGCGCCATCACTGGGAGGCGCTTCGCCCGGTCCGGTCGCGGCTGGTACGGCCTCTGCTCCGTCAGGAACACTTTGTGCTCCATTCAATGTCGCCGGCTGCTCCACAGGCTTGCTTTCGGCGGGGGTTTCAGCGGCCTTCCGAACCGCAACCTGATGCCGCTCAACCGCACCCTGCAAGTCAGGGAAATCCGTCGCCTGGGTGGCCTCAACCGCGTGGTCGAGCGTCGCACCCAGGGGATAGACGAAATATCCGTCCCTTCTATGCACAACCCCTCCGGTCTGATGCACGAAAACCAATTCGCCACCGTCAAAATCATCCCCGACCTTGTAAAACGACGTCTGGCCGGACTGACGATTGTGGACCATGAACTCATCGACCCGCGATTCGCCCAAGCCGGTCAACAAGGCCATCGTCACCTGCATGTTGACTCCGTCGGGCCAGCGCTTGGGTCGGTTGTCCGGCGGAGGAGTAGGCTTGTTCTGGACGACCACCGGTTCCGCCGGTTTGGGAGGCTCGCGTACGCTGACGGCCGCGACCCCCGTCGCCTTCCGCCCTCGGGCATCCGTGACCGTCACCGTATACCGCTTGTTGCCCACGGTTGACGTGTCCACGTGGGGGTGCGTGGCGTCCGGCTTGCTCAAGCCCTCGGCAGGAGACCACTCGTAGGCATAGGGCGGCGTGCCGCCCGATGCACTGACATCCAGGATCACCGTGCCCCCGGTTTCGACGTTGAAGCTGGGCGTGGCCTGTGCTTGCAGCGGGACAAAGTCGGAGAACGGTTCGCCGGTCCAGATCGGGGAGTAATCGCGCTCCGCATGGCGCGACGTCGCCTCGGGCCGGGGAAGCTTCTCGGACTCCAGCCTGCCGACCATGCGATGCTGCGGCACCACCCAGAGCTCCACCGGAACGCGCAACGTCACCAGCGCCCCGCCGCCGGTCTTGCCCCCGGTCGACGCCGGGGAAAGCACCACGTTCCCCAGGCGCAGTAGTTGGGGCGCCTCCGAGAGGTCGCGCAGAAATCCGATGGCCGACTCCAGAGTGCCGATCCCTGACACTGTCACGGTCGTCGATGACAACTTCGTCTTCCGATCCTCGGAAATCCGAGTCGGGTTGACCTTGCTGTCCTGTAGCTTGTGCTTTTCGATCAGCCGGGTCAACAGCTCGCGCACGTCGAGCACCACCCGGTTGGGGTCGAAGGAGGCGTTCCGGGCCGCCCAGTCGCGGTACTCGTAACGCGCCTTCTCCACGCGCTTTTCCTCGGCCTGAAGCGTGGCGAGATCCTCCTCGCGTTTCACGATCCGGTCGTCGATGGTCAACAGCGGAGCAATCCACTCTGGAAACACGACCCCGCGCACGAACAACACCAGGATCGCGCCGCCGAAAACGCCCACCAGGATTATCTTTCGTCGATCCATGTCCACCAATCGCGTCAGCGCCCGCCGTTCGATCCCACCTGCCCGCCGATCGTCCCGCAGCTCCGGGACGAACAATCAATCCCCCACCGGAATGCAGATTTCACAGGCCGCCCGCGGCCCTACGATCCTTTCCCCGCGTCGCCCTTCCTCTTGTCCGCATCGTCGTTGAGCACCACGACTCGGAAGTCCTGGGCGTAGGGGTACTTCTCCTTCTTCTTCTCATCCTGCGGGCCTACGACCGCCTGAAACCGCGGCTTGTCTCGACCTTCGCGCCGGAACTCGCTCAACGCCCGCTGAACCTTTGTCGCGGTGTCACGGTTCACCGCCTTGGTGCGAAGAAGAACCCGCCCCTCCTCCTGATTGAACTCCATGTGCGTCAGCACCAGCTCATCGTTGCCCGGAAGCACGGACTGGATGTCGTACAACACGTCCACCCAAACGTGCTGACCGAAATCGAACTTTCGGACGCTCTCGACAAAGTCCAGGAACTTCTTGTTGTCGCCCTGCTTGCCTTCCGATTCCGCAATCTGTTTTTCAATCTCACCCAGGATCCGCCGCGAAGCCGCCGTGCTGCGCTCCAGGTAGATCACCGGCGCAACCACGAACAACGCCGCCACGCCCGCGACGATCGGCGCTTTCCGCAGGCGCTCCTGGGCTACCGACACCACCCGCTTGGGGTGCAGAAAATCGAATTGGGCCCCGGAGGTATCCGCTTCCCCCAACACCAAACCCAAGGCCCCCGCAAACCCGCAGGCGCCGGCGCCCTCCTCCGGCTCCCATCCGAACGTGGAGGCGGGATTGTACGGCTCACTGGGAATCCCCAGCCGTTTGGAGATCGCCTCGCCGAGCGCCTCCTCCAATCCGGTGTCGCCCGCAATGACCGCGTGGTCCAACTGCGCGCCCGCGTCGTTCACCCGATACGCTTCGATCGAGCGGTTCACTTCAACCAGCAAGGACTGGATCACGTCGGCCGTGGCGGCTGAAACCCGCCCCTCACCCCTCAGGGCGACGCCGGGGTCGCCGCCGTCCGACACGCCCGCCGGAGGCGGCGACAAAGACAGCCGTGGGCTGCCGCCCGCCGCCTCCTCGGAGACGCCGTGCACAGACCCCGGTTCCGGAATCAGGACGGACGCAGCTCGCGAGAACGCCAGCGATCCATCTCGAAGCACGCCAATCTCGGTCAACAGCGGATGAACGTCGATGAACAGCACCCGCTCCGGGAGCGCGAACTTTAGCGCCTCGCACACGGCCAACTTGTGGGCGTACGGCCGCAACCCGATACGCTCGAGCTTCAAACCGGCTGCGGCGATCGTCTCCTCATAAAGTTGAATCAGCTCCCGTCGAATGGCCGCCACCAGGAGGTCCATCGTTCCCGCGCTCTCGGCGGCCCTGCCGCCGGCGACGAAATCAATCACTGCCTCCGAGGCCGCGAATGGAAGCTCCTTGGCGATCTGAATCCCAACGATCCCCGGCAGGTCAGCCGGCCGCGCCGCGGGAACCCGCAGGGTCTTCAGGATGGCCTGGTCGCGCGGAATCGCCACGATCGCCGACCGGGCGTGGACGCCTTCCTGCTGAAGTACGGCGCGAATGTGCCGCCCCATCTGCTCCGGATGGGCCGGGATCACCTCGTCCGGGATCTTCGCGCTGAGCACGCGCTCGATCTTGACGCCGCGCTTGCTGATCGTCGCCAGCGCGATGTGCAGAGAGCGCACGTCCCAGTCGATCGCCACGACCCTCCGGAGTCGACGCCTAACGGCCACGCTGCTGCTCCTTATCTTCCTTGCGAATCGGATACGGCGCCCCTAAGTAGCTCAGGTCGCGGTAGTAGACCGGCTGTGGAATCGGTCCGACCATGTCCATGACCACCTGCAAGCGCGTCACCATGCCCAGGTGATCCGCGTAACCGAGTGCCTCAATGGAAAACTGCTGCGCCCGTGCGGTCATCTTCCCCGCCGCCGCGGAGTACGTCGCCACGTCCAGAATCCCCTCCGTCGCCAACCACGCAGTGGTCGCGCGCTTCGCGTCGTCGATTCGATCCCGCTCCGCGATGATCGCCGCCACCTGTTCGGACGATAGCTCCTCCACGCACGAAAGCACCGCGCGCGGCGCGGTGTTGACGTTGATCAGCCCCCGCAGCTTCTTCTCCTCCGGGCGCACCGTCGTAGTGCGATCCATGAGCACCGGCAGGTGGTCCAGCGTCAGCGGGCTTTCGACCTGCTGCTCACCGATGCGTCGAGGCAACAGCAGGTCCGCCGGGGAACGAATCGGCGGAGCTCCCCCGCCGCCATCACCCGTTCCTTCCTCTCCTTTGTCGTCGGGATTCCCTTCCCCTTCGGCATCGGCGGGCGGAGCACCGCCGACCTCCCCGCCGGTCGATCCGACACCGCCAGGGCTGCCGGGCGGCTTTCCCCCGCCGGGCTTGCCCCCGCCAGTACTGCCGCCCGGCTTCGGATCGCGTGATTGCATTTGCGCCAGCAGCTTGCCACCCCATGGGCCATCCGTGATCCCAGTATCAATAACCTTTCCTTTTCCACCGCCTGGTTTCCCGCCGCCCTTCGGAGGCTTGGGTTGCGGCGAAACCGGCTGAGCAGGAGGACGCGAACCCGCCGGCGCGGACCCGCGTGGACCGCTTCCGCCCGATCTGCCGCCGGCACGCGGCGGGGGCGTCGATCCTGGCACAGCGCCGGGCCCCCCTGGATCCCCCTCTGCACCATCCACCGGTTGCTCACCGCCGGGAGCCGCCTCGCCGTCCGGCCCCCCGCCCTGCGGCCCGCCCGGCGACTGCGGTCCGCCCGCGCCACCCGGTCCGCCGCGCCCGCCGGGGTCGCGCGTGGTGTTGACCATGAAATCCACGACCTGCGGTTGGTCCGGGAAGATCAGCGCAAGTTCCGAGCGTAACGTTTCCGCCGGACCGAACAGATACACCCGCTGCCGATTGTCATTGCTGACGTTGCTTTCGTACGCCCAGACCGTGAGATACGGATACAGCCCGCGATGGAGCAAACCATCCGAATTGTCCGCGGGGAACGACGCATCACCGTCGTTCTCGTTGTCGGTCAACAACCCATTGCGATCGAAGTCCTCGCCATAGAGGATCGCGGAGGTCATGCCCTTCACCAACAACAGCTCCTCCACCGTGTCAAAGTCGGCGTTCTTAACCCGATAGGGCTTCGCAAGTCGGCGATAGTATTCTCCCTCGCCATCCCCGGCCTCGCCCCTCGGCGCCGAATCTGGATCCCGCCAGTCGATGATCGCATCCACGATCGACTTCGGATCGGTCTCCTCATCCAGCTCCACCGTGGAGGCGAGCAATCGAAGAAGCTGTTCAGGCGTCGCGGTGTTCAGGTTCAACTTCGAAGCCTCGTCGGTCAGGCCAAAGCGAATGTAGGTCTCGTCGTCGGTGGGATCGTCCGCGACAATCGAGAACCGATAGGCCTGGGCTTCCTCGAACTCTTCGACGGTTCCGGCGGCCCGCGAGTCCTGATCCTTCGCCCACACGACCACGCGATGAAACGCCTCGGGTTGATGATACCACAGGCTATAGTCAAACCGCCCCACCCGGAGAATCTGCTTCACCCACTCGACGCCCGCCTCCGCCGCCAGTCGCGTCTGAAGTCGTTCCGACATTCCATGAGTTGCGGCTGCGTCGGCGTGCACGCGAAACGAAAACACACCCACAAGCAGTCCCAATAAGAGGAGAATGAAAAGAACGATTGGGAGAATCACGCCGCGACGAGCAGATCTCATGGCGTCTTCTCCTTTTCCTTGGCCTTTTCCTCCACCAGAGCCTGACCCTCCCGGGCCACGCGCGAACGAAACAACGGGTCCGCTCCGGGAACCCGCACCACCGCGGTGAATTGGTCGGGAAGCAAGGGCCGACATTCCACGGGATCCTGGTTCATGCAGGTGCAAAACTCCTCGTTGATCCGCTCCACGCCCTGCTCCTCTCCCACGGGGGCGCGCTCGCCGAATCCAATCGTCACCTGAATGAGCTGAGGCAACGGATTGTCGCCGAAGATCGTCCAGTCATCCCACCAGGAATACCCGTCGTAATAACAGAACCGAAGGAAATGGATATCCGGGGAATACAATTCCTCCCAATTGATGTCCGGACCGGCGGAAGCGTTCTCCTCCGATTCCACCGATCCGAACAGTTCATCCAACAAAGCATCGGTCAGCTGGGTCTCATCGGGGGGGGCGCCCTCACCCTCCGCCGCGGCATCGGCTGCCCCGTCGCCGGCGCTGTCCAGCGGGGTCTCCGGACGGGGGATCAACTGTTCCACCCGGGCAAGGCCCAGGGAGGCTTTGTATCCGTCTTCGTGCAGAATGTCGGGGTGCCGCGCGGTCTTGTACTGAATCTGCACCAGATCGTACTGCGGCGACGGAGATTCGCCCGAAGGATCCGGCTGAGCCAGCTCGCGCCGAGGGACCCGGTACGTCGTCACCATGATCTCTTCCTGCCGCCCGATGATCCCCACGCCGTAATCTCGGGTCACCGCGGCCGCCTGCCGAATCTCGTCGCTGATGCGGTCCAGCACCACGCGGGCGAGCCGCAGCTTCCGCGCCTCCTCCAATCCCTGTTCCCGCGCGCTGACCGATGAGAAGTAGAACCAATAGGTCAACGACGAGACCACGGTCAGCAAACTCATCGCCAGCACGACCTCAAGAAGCGTAACCGCTCGACGCCGCTGGCCGGTTGGAGGGCCGGTGATCATTGTCCGCCTCCCGGTCCGCCCTCTTGCGGACCGTTCCCGTCGCCGCCCTCCCTCTCGAGTACCCCGCTTTCCCGCAGTTCCTCCAGAACCTCCGGCGGAAGCATCGCCTCCAGATCACCCAATTCCATATGCAGCGCGTCGAGAATGACCGGCAAGGCCTTGACCAAATCCTCGAAGTCCGCCCTTCCGAGAAACGATGGGTCAAACGATTGCGGATCGAGATTGGGAATGCCGGAATCGGCCAGCTTCCGGGAAACGTCGTCGAACTCCTCCTCGGTCAGACCGAAGTCCGCCGCCAGATTGAGCTTCGCCGGCGCGGGACGAAAGGCATAGGAGGTGTAAATCAACTCCGACTCGTCAAAGTCGAACGTGCCCTCCCGAAACTCGTCGTCCCGAACGTGATGCAACACGTCCAGGCGAAGACGGAACATGGCGTCGACCGACGTCTGTTCCGTGGTCATGATCCAACCCCAGTCGGGGTACCGAGGACCGAAATCCCCCTCGACCACCTCGTCGATCGAATCCAACTCCACCAGGCCGAGGTCCATCATGGCGAAATACTGCTCCGCCAGCAGCAGCGCCCGGAATTGCCGTTCCGATTTGCGAATGGAGGTCTGGGAATCATGCACCTGCGCGCCGATGACCGCCAAACCCACCACCAGCAAACCCGCCGCAACAACAACCTCCAAAAGGATGTAGGCCGACCGCCGCACGGTCCCGCCGTCTCGGACCGCCGCACGCAACCCGAATTGCGAATGCCTCGCGTCACCTGTCATGGCGGCTTCACGCGAATGTCGCGCAACTCCAGAACGTCGTCCTCCGTCAATATCTCCTTTCGCAGGAAGTCCTGACGAAGCACGGCGGGCCAACCGTTCTCCTCAAACAGATCAAGCTCCTCCTGATGCAGCGGCCTCTGCAGCCAACACTGTCCGGTCGGCCCCTCCAGAATGACCTCAATCGTCGGATGCTCATCCAATTCCAGCAGCTCGGTGTCCGGCGGCGCCTCGCTCAACACAAACGTCGCCCAATCACTCGTGCCGTCCGGTTCGATGTACAACGGCAGGCGCTCGAGTTGGAACTTCTCCTTACGTTTTCTGACCGAAAACGCCTCCTCAATCTCCTCCGCCGCCCGTCGCCGCCGATCTTGAAGCGACGCAATCGTCTGCCGGCCCAGCCGAACCTCAAAACAACGCACCTCGCCGACAAGCGTTGCACCCGACGCCCAGGGCGCCGTCACCCGCTGAAACACCTCCGGCTCACGAAGCGGGTCGTCTTCCCGCTCAACCAGCGGCTGGGAATCGCCGCCCAGGAAATCCAATTCTCCGTCGCCGGGAAAACGAACGCGATATCGCTTCCCGTCAAAGGTGGCGTTCGCCCCCACCAAGGCCAGCAGGGTGCGAAATTGGTCGGCCGACGACGGCAGTTGCTGGGCCTTGACCTGTTGCGAAAAATTCGGGATGGCGAAGGCCGCAATGATCGCCATCAAACCCGCCACCAGCAGTATTTCGAACAACGTGAATGCTGATCGCACCGCCGCTTTCGCACTTGCGCGGTCCTTTTGCAGGCAGCCGTTGATCTTTGCGGCATTCATGCCAAGTTTTGCCGCACACCGCGCGGCCATCCTACCTTTCAATCCAGTTCTTGATGTCGTCGCTGCCTTCCTTGCCGCTGTCGTTCTTCCCGTCCGGGCCCCAGCTCCACAGATCATACCCGTCCTCGTTGATCTCACCGGGAGAACGATATTCAAACGGATTGCCCCACGGATCCTTCAAGGAATCACCCG
The DNA here is from genome assembly GCA_038043285.1 of Planctomycetota bacterium. Lineage (GTDB taxonomy): Bacteria > Planctomycetota > Phycisphaerae > UBA1845 > UBA1845 > JBBTCJ01. The sequence goes on from JBBTCJ010000092.1 coordinate 43,507, forward strand.
TTCCCTGCACATAGGGTCCGTTGAACCGCGCCTCGTCCACCTCACCCTTCTTTTTCAGCAAAATGCCCAGTCCCTGGTCGGTCTCGGGGTATTTGCCCAGATCCCATTTGTAACTGTCGAGAGCTTTGGAAAGCGAACCATTGGACAACACCGCCCCCTTGGTGATGTCGATCTTCGCCTTGTTCGCCTGCCCCATCAGACTGGGAATGGCGAAGGCGGCCAACACCGCCAGAATCCCGGCCACCAGCAAAAGCTCCAAAAGCGTAAAAGCCGAACGACGCCTGCATACCCTGCGACCCATGACCATTCTCCTATTGTCTTTCGCAACGCCAAAGAAACTCAGCTTCTCGGGGAACCAAAGGCTTTCAGCCTCGGCTGGGACACGCCCGTTCCACGACCGGCGCAACCCCCAACAAATACTCCGCGTGACTCATTCGCGCGGTTGCCCTCTGCGTAAGGCGGCCTCGCCCGCCGGAAGCGTTCTCCCAACCACTACTTCACGCTCGACCCCATCGTCAGAATCGGAAGCAGCAGCGCAATCATGACCCCGCCGACCACCGTCGCCATCACCAGCAGCAGCACCGGCTCGATGACCCGCACCGCAAGGTCCACCGCCCGCGCGGTGCGGGCTTCGTTGGTGTCGGCGATCTGCACCAGCACCTGCTCGAGGTTATTGCTCTCTTCCGCCACCGCGATCATGTCCAGAATCGCCGCCGGAAACAGCTCGCTCTTGCTCAGCGGATCGGACAGCGCCGCCCCTTTTTTGACGCTCTCGCCGGCCTCGTCGATGACCTCCGCCAACACGTCGTTGCCCGCGGAGTCCCGCGCGATCCGCAACGCCTGAAGAATCGGAACGCCGTTGTGCAGCAGCGTGCCCAGAATGCGGCAGAAGCGGCAGATCGCCACCATGGTCACGATTCTGCCCAACACCGGGGCGCGGAGCTTGAAGCGTTCGAAGAGCCTTCTGCCTCCCTCCGTCTTGATCCAGGACACCGCGCCGACCGCGACCACGCCCGCGACCACGATCATCGGCACGTAATGTTGCGTCAGCAGGTCACAAGCGGCGAAGACCACCTGGGTCAGAATGTTGAAGGACTCCGGGCGAAGGTACGAGCGAAGCTTGGGTACCACGAACCCCATGATGAAAATGAGCACGCCCGATCCGAAGAACACCAGGATCGACGGGTAGATCATCGCCCCGCGAACCTTGTTGCGAAGCTCGTCCTGCTTCTCCAGGAAGATCGAAATACGGTGCAACACGTCCTCCAGAAAGCCGCCCTGCTCGCCCGCGCGAACCATCGAGGAGTGCAGCGGCGAGAACACGCGGGGATGCTTGGCCATCGCCTCACCCAGCGGCTGCCCACCGGCAACGTCCTCGCGAAGCTCCTTCACCATCTGCGCCAGAGTCCCACGAGAACCCTTTCCCGAAAGCACGTCCAACGCGCGAAGAATCGGCACCCCCGCGCGCAACAGGTCGGCCAACTGACTATAGAAGGTCGTCAGGTCGGCCCGCTTCACCCGCCGACCGCGGACCAGCGGCATTTTGCCCGACCGCGCTCCATCGCTGACCTGGATCGGATAGAGCGCCTGCTCCTCAAGCATACGCAACGCAACGAGGTAGCTCTCCGCCGTCAGAACGCCGGCCTGTTCCTTCCCGTTTTTGCCGACAGCACGGTACGAGAAGCTGGGCATTAGTCGCTCCTGCCTTCGCGGCAGCCAAATCTTACAGCACGAATGCAAACATGATCGGTCTGGCGGAGGTGAGCCGGGAACCGCCCCCTCCGCGACGTGCGCAGCCTGAACGGTTTTCGACCCTCCATGGTCTCATTCCCGCGGGACGGTCCGAGAAAAACGCCCGGATTCTCCGCCAACCTAACTTTTTGCGGTCGCGGCGTCAAATCGGCCCGTGCCCAGATTGACAGAGGCGGGCGCGTGGCCGGTTCCCATCCGCCGGTCCGCCTATTTTACACCATGACGCTAGCCGTGATTGCAGCCCGATGGGACGGCTCAATCCACGCCTCAGCCTCGGACGACCGTGCCGGAACGGGCATCCGCATCGGCGAGACGGCGCCCACGCGCTACGGCGTCTTGTGGATTCGTTTCTCGACGTGACCGGCAAGAAGCTCAACGACCTCGGCAATGGTGCGGCGCGTGGTGTCGATGACCACGGCGGCGCCCGAACGCAGCAGCGGTTCCCATTGTTTGGCATCGACCCCGTCGCGGGTAACGATGTTGCGGCGAACCTCTTCGAGGGTGACGTTTTCGCCGTCGACCGTCATCTCGTGGAAGCGTCGTTCCGCTCGTTGATCGACCCCGGCGTCGAGAACGAACTTCACGTCGGCGTCGGGGAAAACGACGCTGCCCTGATCGCGCCCTTCGGTGACAAACGAGCCGAGAGAGCACCCGATCCGCCGTTGCTCCTGCACGAGAATCCGTCGGACCGCCGGATTGCCGGCCACCTTCGAGGTGACGGCGCTGACGGCCATCGTGCGAATGGCTTCGCTGACGTCATGCCCGTCGACCCGCACGCGGGCGAAGGTCGGACCGCAGTCGAGTTCGATCTGCACGCTCTTGGCCAACTCGACGACGGCTTGTTCGTCGGAAAAATCGATCCCGCGTTGCCACCCGGCGTAGGCCAGCGCCCGATACATGGCCCCGGTGTCAAGATATGGCACTTCCAGCCTGGCCGCCAGCTTTCTGGCGGCGGTGCTCTTGCCCGACCCAGCCGGTCCGTCGATGGTGACGATCATCGGAGGGCATTATACGGAATCCTCGTGGCCAGACAGGCCGCCGCAACGTCAGAGGGGGCGCTTTTTCGCCCCAGGATTGCCCGATTGATCCGGCGCAGATAGACTGGCGGACTTGGCGACCCAGTGGTGAACAACCGCTGGGCCGGCGACGTCAAGGGGTCATTCCGCGAGTCCCGGTTGTCCGGGGCGGACGGAGCGGACTCAAAGGGGTCTGATATGGTTTCCGACGGCCACGCGGCCGGGTATTCGCCGGGCTTTTTCAACCCCACGCCATTCATTCAACTAGGCATTCCGTCGCCTGGGAGGCTCGGCGCGAGAGCGCCATCAAGGCCCGTGCCGCGCGCCGACGAGACGCGTGCCCGGCCGCACGACCCGCGGCTGGCCGGGAGCAGGGCCACCGGAGCTTCTTCCAGTCCGAGCCCGCTTCTCCCCATGACCATGGACGAAGCGCGTCAACGCGGCTGGAACGAGATCGACGTGGTTTTCATCACCGGCGACGCGTACATCGATCATCCGAGCTTCGCTACCGCAATCCTCGGTCGCGTGTTGGAAGCCTGCGGTTTTCGCGTCGGCATCGTCGCCCAGCCGGACTGGCATACCTGCGAGCCGTGGAAGACCTTCGGTCGCCCGCGCCTCTTCTTCGCCGTCAGCGCGGGCAACATGGACTCGATGATCAACCACTACACGGCCAACAAAAAGGTCCGAAACGACGACGCCTATTCTCCCGGCGGGCGCGTCGGCCTGCGGCCCGATCGGGCTACGCTCGCCTACTGCCAGCGTGCCCGCGAAGCCCACAAGGGCGTTCCGATCATCGCCGGCGGCGTCGAGGCAAGCCTGCGCCGCCTCGCCCACTACGACTACTGGAGCGACACCGTGCGTCGCTCGATCCTGCTGGATTCCAAGGCCGATCTTGTCGCCTTCGGCATGGGCGAATCCACGATCGTCGAGATCGCGCGGCGACTCGCGGCAGGCGAGAACGTCCACGACCTTCGCGACATGCCCGGAATCGCCTATGCCCTCGGCGCCGGCGAATCCAAGAGACTGCGGGAATCAAACGATTCATGCCGCAGCCCAAGGGCAATCGACAATCGGCAATCCGCATTCCCTCCTCACGGTCGTGGCTGCGTTCAAACAACGCCCTCTGAAACATGCTCCAAGCCCATCGGTTCTCGCAGCGCGGATGACGGGTCGTGCGTCGTTCTCCCATCCTTTGAAGAGGCGAAGTCGGACAAGTACGCCTTCGCGGAAGCCACCCGGCTCATTCACCTGGAGACCAACCCCTACAACGCCCGCCGATTGGTCCAATTCCACGGCGACCAAGCCGTCGTCTGCAACCCGCCTCGGCTCCCCGAATCGCGCGCGGCGATGGACTTCTTCTACGATCTGCCCTACACGCGCAAGGCCCATCCCACCTACAAGGAGCCAATCCCGGCCTTCCAGGTCATCAAGGATTCGGTCACCATCATGCGCGGGTGCTTCGGCGGCTGCACCTATTGCTCGATCACCACCCATCAGGGGCGCATCATCCAATCGCGCAGCAAAGACTCGATCGTCCGCGAGGTGGCCGTCATGGGGCGATCCAAGGACTTCAAAGGCGTGGTCAGTGACCTCGGCGGACCGACGGCCAACATGTACGAAATGCGCTGCGTTCGCCCGGAGATCGAGGCCATCTGCCGCCGACTCTCCTGCGTCCACCCCAGGATTTGCCCGTTGCTGGGGACCGATCACTCGCCGCTGATCGAAGTCATGCGCGAAACGCGCAGGCAGAAGGGCATCCGCAAGGTCTTCGTGGCCAGCGGCGTGCGCATGGACCTCGCGCGGCTGTCACCGGAGTACATGCGGGAACTGGCGGAGCATCACGTCGGCGGACATTTGAAGGTCGCCCAGGAACATACCGATCCCACCACCCTGGAAATGATGAAGCGCCCGGAGCCGGGAACGTTCGTCGATTTTGACCGCAAGTTCCGCGCCGCTTCGAAAGCGGCGTCGAAGGAGCAATACCTCGTTCCCTATTTTATCTCCGCCCATCCCGGCAGTGACATCCGTTCTATGATCGACCTCGCGCTCTTCCTGAAGCGCAACGGTTACCGCCCCGAGCAGGTGCAGGATTTCATCCCCGCCCCGTTCGACGTGGCCGCCTGCATGTTCCACACCGGGTTGGACCCGTTCACGAAAAAGCCGGTGTTCGTGGCCAAACACCTGCGCGACCGGAAGCTTCAGCGGGCGCTGATGCAGTTCTTCAAGCCGGAGAACTACTTTATGGTTCGCAAGATTCTGCTCGACGCCGGCCGCAAAGATCTCATCGGCGATGGATGCGACGCGCTGATCCCAACACATCCGCCGCGCGAAGCCCTCGAAGCTCGCCAGCGTCAGGCGCAACGCCTCGCCTCAGACGGTGATTCGTCAACCAATTCGCCCGACGAAGATCACTACCACTCCCCGCGCAGAACCCCCGGCCTAGGCTACCGCCCGAAACGACCGACGGCCCGACGCAAGTAGTCTTCGTTGGTCGAGCGCCGGGAAAACTCGCCAACCTCCAGCTTGATCGTGGCAGACTTGCCTGTTTTCACTATCCGCCCTGAGGTCGAAGGCCTCACTGACCCCCGACCCGGCCCATTCCGGGCGTCCACCGGCGGCCCCACATCCGAGCGTCCAGGCATGAAGCTGCGTGGAACCGCCATCCTGGTCTGCGAAATTTTTTTGAACTTCTTCGTGAGTAAGCGGGACGGATCAAGCTTTACATCTCAGAGGCGTTCGTGACGCGCGCCGAGGGCCGGCGGGCATCCTGCTCCGTTCTATTGGCTCTCCCCTGCGTTCAGCCGGGCGTCAATTGCTAGTTTAACTAGTCGGCGACATTGCGCGCTTCCTTCGTGTCCAAGCGTGTCGGGGCGGCGCCTTGAGCTCAACCACTAGCAGAACCAAAGAAACTGATCGCTCTTGCGACTTGCGCTCATTCTCTGGGCGTCAAGCCGCGATGGGCATGCCCGGTTGGCGCTCGAGCCGGGAGGTGAAGCACGCATCGAGCAAACGGATGAAGGTCCATTGGGTTGGGGTTGGCTAGGAGGCAGAACAATGAGGTCACATCTGGCGGTTTGGCTGTTGGTTGGGGTGGAGTTGGCGTTGTCGGCGCAGAGCGGTCAGGCTGCGCCGGTACGGATTGCCGATGCTCAAGCGGTTCCGAACGGGTTGGCGGTTACGGATGGATTCGCCTACTGGGTTGAGGGAAATACAGGCGAGTTCTGCACCCCGACCGCCGTACGGAAGGTGGACGCCGGCGGGGGATCGATCACCTCGCTGTACGACGAGGACCCCGCCTGCACGCGCTGGCCTACTAAGGTCCGCTCCGACGGAGCGTATGTATTTTTCGTGGTCTGGGGCTCGCCCAATTACACGATCCAGCGAGTCTGGGTGGGCGGAGGCACACCCACGACAATTGCCACGGCCAGCGGCTCGATCGTTGACCTCGAAATCGACGACTCCTACGTATGGTGGCGGGACGGCATAGGCATTCGCCGCACGTCCAAAGACGGCGGGGCAATCACGAACTACTACGCGACCTCGCCGTCGCTCATCTCAGACATCGAAGTCACCGACGACCCCACGGGCCTCATCTTCTGGGCGTCCGATATCAACATCCTGTATCGAAGCAAGACATCCACCGGTACGCCCGCTACCTTCAGTCCCGACGCGACGGTTATCAACCATGTGCACCTCAACTCCGCTGCGGCCAACGATACCGCATACGTCTACTGGAAAGATGCGAACCAGCGGATCCGCCGCCGGGCCGTAAGCGGCGGCACGATCACAACGCTCTATGACGCCGCTGCCGGACGAACCATCTACGACGTCGTGGTCGACGACACCCACGTCTACTGGATAGAATATGCGGGCGTGGGGAGTGCGCTGATCCGACGCGTCGCGGTCGGGTCCACGTGCACCGACGCCACCTGTACGAACATCGTCTTGCAATCTACAGTCCCACAGTCTTTGCAACTCGACGATTGGTATGTCTACTACACCGACGTCGATGTCTGGCGCGAGCGCAAGGACGCCACGGCGACGCTGCCTAACGCACTTTGGAACACCGCGGAAATCACGCAGGCGGTCGCCAACATTCAAACCAATCCGGGCAATCTGTTCCTCGCCGTTGACAAGCCGACCCTGGTCCGCGGCTACCCTCGCGCCACTTCCAGGGACATGCCGTGGGTCCAGGCCGTCCTGCACGGGAAACGCCTTCCCGGCGGAACAACACTGTCCGGCTCGCCCCTCCGGCCCGTCCGAGGCTCGAAGTACATCCCGGTAGGCACAAGCACGATCGACCGCGGCGACATCTTCAAAAGCTTTGACTTCTGGCTTCCGACGGGTTGGCGCAACGCCGGCCAGATCGAATTGACCCTCGAAATCAACCCCGAGGGGGCGGTTCCGGAATCCAGCACGTCGGACAATTTGAAAACCTTCAACGCAACGTTTACAAATACCGCCCCCGTGTGCCTGATGATGCTCCCGGTCCGCGGCACAGACCCATTCGGTGCGGACGCCATCTATCGCGTGGGCGACACGGGCTTCTGGGATATTATCGAACGCTTCAAATCGCTCGTTCCTGCGCGCGACGTCTGGGTCTACTCCATCGACGCGATGGTTGAGGAACTCCAATGCTGCCACTGGGCCGCTTTCATCCCGTATCCATATTACGGTCCATATGAAGTCAAGGATGACTATAATCAGATCATTGCGTCGTTGATTGTGCGGTATAATTTTACCGACGATCCAGATGAATGCGAGGCCCAGAACGCCAATATTCACATGGTTGGACTGGTGGCCCCGTGGGTCGACAGCGGCTATGGTGGATATGCAAACTATTGGCAGAACGTCTCCTGGGTGAACATGGATTACTATGACTACATGGTTCCATTCTCGTCCCCTTGGGGTGGGCCTACGCTCGCACAGGAAGTATCCCACAATTACTCGGGCCTGATTGGCGAGTTGTGGCGACACGTCAATTGTGGCGACCCCGATGGAATCAACGAAGAGTATCCTTATCCGCCATGCCAGATCGCTCCCAGCTTCAGCGAGACGACCTACTGGGGATACGACCCGATTACCGACAGGCCGATCGCGCCGGCCATGTCGGCCCCGGACTACCCCGTGTGGGGGCAGGACTACATGTCCTACGGCGACTCCCCCTGGGTGTCGGATTATACCTGGACTCGCTTCCCGCGCACTGAGGACGCTCTCTATGCGATGGCCGCCGTGGAACATGGTCTCGTTGGCCCACCGCCACCGCTCGGCGCGTCCGACGCTACAGAGGGCGGAACGTCGAGCGCAACTACGACGGTCGTGGCTGACGACCTGCTCGTCGTAGGCGCGATCAACAAGACAAACCTGCGGTCCAGTCGCATTCACTCGGCTTACAAAGTAGCCCCGGGGATCCTTCCCCCCGCGAGGGTAGCCCAGGCACAGCTTGTGCAGGCGGTCGCCGCAGTCACGAGCGGGCAGTACTTCCTGGAGCTTCTGGATTCTGATTATCAGATTCTCTCCTCGACGCCCATTATCGCCGGCGACGGCTCGGAGCATGCACCTGACACCGAGAGCATGTTCTCGACGATTGTCCCCTTTGTTCCCGGCGCGATTGAGCTTCGCATAACACAGAAAGGCGATGTGCTGACATCCCGTGCGATCAGTCTAATTCCCCCGGTTCTGGCTATCACATATCCCCCCGTGGGGACCGCGTTCGGGAACACGTTGCTCCTTCAGGTCTATGGATTGGATCCCGACGGCAGCTCCCTGGCGTACACCGTACAGTACAGTCCGGACGGCGGCCTTACGTGGCTAGCCGTGGCGACTGACTACCCAGGCGTCCAGAACGGAGTGACGACGATTACGATTGATGCCCCGCGACTTCGCGGGAGCATCAACGCGCCATTTCCTGGATTAGGACTCTTTCGCGTCATCGCCAGCGACGGAGTGAACACAACCATTACCCTATCTCCGCCACTTCAAGTGTCGCGCAAAGCTCCATTGGCCCATATCACCAAACCGGAGAACAACCAGGCATTCCACCACGCGGATCGGATCGTCCTCCGCGGGCTGGGCTGGGATCCTGAAGATGCCACGCTTGCGAGCAGCGCGTTGTCATGGCGCGTCGGCAGCACCAACGTCGGAACCGGGCCTGAGGTCATCCTTCCGGGGCTCGCGCCGGGCGTCTATGTTGTACGCTTGACGGTCGCCGATGCTGACGGTGCCACAGGGATCGACGAGGTCACGATTACGGTGTCAGTCAATCCGATCGAATCCAGCAACTGCTGCGCCGCGCACAGCGGCAATGGCTGCGACGTTGCCAGTTGCCAGACAGCCGTGTGTGCATGCGATGGGTCGTGCTGCAGCACCGGGTGGGATGCGTCCTGCGCCGGAAACTCCTGCGGTGCGCAGAATTTGTGCCCGGAAATCTGCGGCGGTGCGGGCTCGGACCGTGACGGCGATGGCGATCCAGACTCCGTGGATAACTGCCCCTGGGTCTCCAATAGCACCCAACAAGACACCGACGGCGACGGCTTTGGTAATGCTTGCGACAATTGCCCGACAATAGCCAATGCGACGCAAGCAGACGATGACGCGGACGGGCTGGGCAACGCGTGCGATCCCTGCCCGAATGATGGCGAGAGTGACGTCGACGGGGACGGGTTGTGCGGGCACTCCGACAACTGCCCCTTCGTCGCCAACAGCACACAGACGGATTTTGACGGTGATGGTGTGGGTGACGAGTGCGACAATTGCATGTCATTCGCCAACGCGGACCAGGCCGACTGCGACGACGACGGCTTCGGAGATGTTTGCGCCATTGCCTTTGCGATGGAGGCCGACTGCAACAGCAATCGTATTCCCGACGTGTGTGACATCGGATACCTGAGAAGTCGAGACGCGAACCTGGATGCGATCCCCGACGAGTGTGCGGGTCCGCAAGCCCCGTTGCCGGAAGTCCCCGATCCCAACGATCCGATCCCGAATGCGTCGGGCACGA
>JBBTCJ010000093.1:0-4624 GCA_038043285.1 Planctomycetota bacterium
TACGAATTCGGTCGAAACGGCAACCGCAAGTGTACCGACTGCGGCGGAGCGGCCGCCCGGATCGACTACACCTACGATGAACTTGACCGAGTTTCTACGCTGTCGAGGAATGGAACGCCGCTCGCCAGTTACGAATACTGTTTGGACTCCACCTGTGGAGGGTTCTACATCCCCGGCACCTATCCCCGCAAGCGCACCGTCTACCTCGGCGGCGGTCGAAGCGTGCAGTCTCAATTCGAATACGACGATCATCGCCGTCTCAATGTGATTGCAACCAGCCTCGTGACCCCGGCGGGCACTCAGAACATCGCAACCTTCAACTCGGCCTTCGACGACCTGGGCAATCGCCGGACCTCGCAGGTCAACAGCGCCACGTTGTTCGCCGAGGCCGCGACGTTTGAATACGACGACCTCGACCGCCTGACCCTCGCGGACTATACCGGCCCGCCCACGTCGGTCGGCGACGAATCGTTCGATCTCGATTCGCTGGGAAACCGAGAGGCCTACGCCAACACCCGCGCGGGAACGCCGACACTCGTCTACGGCCCCAACGACTCAGCCAACCGCTACTCCACGATCAACGGGCTGAGCGTCGAACACGACGCGGATGGCAACTTGACCAGGTCGGCCGCGGGCCACACGCTGACTTACGACCACGAACATCGACTGGTCCAGGTCGACAGCGCGCTCATGCACTTCGACTACGACGCCCTTGGCCGCCGAATCGTGTCGAAGCTCGCTACCGGGACGACGTACCATTACTACGACGGGCAGCGCATTGTGGCTGAGAACGAAGGGACGACGGCGGCGGCCACGCCGGCCCGGTATTTCGTCGATGGACCGCTGTACGTCGATGAGCATCTTCTCCTTCATGAGAACGATCGCGACTATGCGTATCTTCTTGGCCCGCTTTACTCGGTGATGGGACTGGTGGACGATACCGGAGTGGTGATGGAGAGTTACCATTACGACGCCTACGGCGCGCCGGCCGAGCTGCCGGCTTCGGGTCAGGCGTCGGCCGCCGGCTCGCGCTACCTGAGCATCACCCCGCCCAACTACGGCTCGACGCGGTTTGCGATTCACGTGCAAGGTGACGAGTCGGACGCGGAGACGGCCTGCGTGGACCTGTACGCTCGGAAGGTGTGCGAGATGGGTTCGGCGAACAGGCAGGACTGCGCGACGGACGCGGATTGCCCCAAGACTTGCGAGGGCGGGGTGGAAGCTCAGCCGTGCACGAGCGATTCGCAGTGTCTTCCGTTGGCCGCCGGCTTCAAATGCCTGGGCGCCTGCACGGGTCGTGGGTTGGGCGATGGACCCGTGTATCTCACCTCGGCCGAGTGGGGCGTGGTGACGGTGGGTCACGGGCAGATTCATCCGAGCACGGAGTACGACGTGAGCTTCGTCTTCGAGGGCAGTGGCGCGACCAGTCCGATCGCCATGACCACGCGGAAGTGGGCGGACGTCGACGGCAACGGATCGGTCAACGTGCTGGACGTGGCCGCGGCGGTGGATGCCGTCATGCAACTACGCAGTGCCCAGCCGTTCGCGGCGGCGAACATTTGGGACTGCCCGCTCAGTGATGGCGTCAACGTGCTGGACATCGCCAGCGCCGTGGACGCGGTGAAGGGGAAGCCCTTCCCCTGCACGCCTTCCTGCGGAACTCCCCGGCCGCACAATCCCTACCGCTTCACCGGTCGGCGGCTGGACTGGATCATTCTCGACGCCCAGACCGGCGCGATCGACATGATCCTGTACGACTACCGCGCCCGGTCCTACGACGCCCGCCTGGGGCGCTTCCTCCAACCCGACCCCGCGGGATACGTCGATGGAATGAATCTGTATGAGTACGTGCGAAGCAACCCTGGGAGTGCCTCCGATCCATTTGGACTACAGGAACAGCATCACTATGCCGCTCAGGCATTTTGGCAAGGCGCCAATTTATCAGAGGAAGTACGCAGCATACTCGATGAGACCGTCCCACTTCTCCACCACAAGGGATATTCGATTGAGCATCGCATGTACAACGCTGCGGTACGAACCGAGCTCTCGAGGCACCTGGGAGAGCTTGGCAAGGGCTCCATTTCAGACCTCACGGCGGATGAGGCGAGGGCGCTGGTTGCAACGATTCGGGGATCGGAGGAGCCGGCCATAAGGAGGTTTCTTGACTCAGGAGGCGCCAAGTATCTTGGCCGCCCACCCGGCTCCACCGGACTGGGAGGTACCGTTGGCGGGGCCGCCCTGGTGGTGCTTACGACTACCTCAACCGCGCAGGCTGCCGAGATTCCCTACTGGGAGCGGATTGGAGTGGACGAGTGCGTGTCGTGCGTTTGCCAGCGTGTCGAGCGCATCAAAGTGTCGGAGCCCTGGTATGACCTCTTTGGGCTCGGAGCCATTGACCACGAGGCTCGTGGGCCGGAGGAGTCAAGGGGTACCATCTTCGGCGCGCAATGCCGCGCCCTCGAGACTTCCATTCCGATCGGTGAGAACGAGTGGCGCCTTGATGAGATCTCGATGGGATATCAGCTACTGGTCCGCGAGGAATATGTCTGCTTCGCGCGCAAGCGACAAGCATCGCGATAGAGCTTGATTGGTGGTGGAGTATGAGCTATCGATACGGAAACCTCTCGTATTACGAGCATCGCGGCGACTGGAGAAGCTCACCGGGAGAGGGTCTTGTCGGAACGCGCGAATACGAGGAAGTGTACCTATCGCTCCGTCAATGGCTTCGAGCGCGATTCGCCGGACATCCTCGCGCCGACGAGGGATATCCATGCTACATTGTCGGCGATTACCGGCCGGAGCGGACCCAGCAGCTTGAAATCTATGAACTGGAGATACTAACGCCGGACTTTGTACGGGATATTCAAGCCGAATTGCGACGACGCGGATGGACGCGATGGCGCATTCTCGTATCGGCTTCGATGCCGGAGGATATCATCATCATCTATCCTGGCGCGATTTGCGGAACATGGCGCTTGGGGGAGGATGAGACCGACGCGACGATCGTGGCGACGGCGGCCCGGATGGACCGGCGCCGCCGGGAGGTCGAGGAATCCAGGCGTGAGAGATTTGATCGCGCTCGAGCTATGCTTCCCGATGCCATTCGCCGCGCGTTGGACCGACCGCTTGAACTGCTCTTGGTCCACAAGGAAAAGGGTTGGTACGACTTGTCAGAGGTATGGTGGCTATGGATTCTTCATCCGCGCACTGATGACTATTACGACCTAAGGGAATACGCCAAGTTTCCAACCGCCTACACTGCCGAGGTGTTCTATGTTCGGGAGGACGGATCCCTTGTCGACCGGAATGAGCGCAAGCCGGCAGACGGATGGATTGTGTGCGCGTGGCAGTTTGAGGAGGCGCCGGATCGGGTATTTGTCATGGAGCGAAACGGGCGACGATTTGAATTTCCCTATTAACACTACAACGCTATTTCTTGAACCATCCGCATGAGTGAGGATCTTTTTCGATGATCCCTATGCCGTGTAAACGCCGGATGGCGCAATTGGAGCAGAACCTTCCTCAGGGAACTCGAATCATCGTAGTGAGACCTGCACCATGAAGATTCCAGAACTGCAATGTGTGAAGAAGAGGGAAGTCGGCCGCCTTATTCACGGAGAGATACTCCCCAAGCTGGCCGATCCGCGATTTGCCATTGTGGATCAACAGACGCTGACCCTCCTTTGCGATGAGTTGGTGTGCCAGATCGTGTCTGAGAGGTCCGGGTTAGGCAGATCCTTATACCTTGATGCTCTGATCTGCCCGATTTACGTTCCGCACGATATCGACGCGCTACCTGGCACTTTCGGCGGACGGAGCCACCAGTTGGCTCCAGGGACGCCGATGGGCTTCGATATGCGAACGGAAGAGGAGATTCGGGGTTCCACGGGTAAGATGATCGAGGTCATCCGCGATCATCTGATTCCGTTCCTCGATTTGGCGACATCGTCGCGTGAACTGCTTCGCCTGTTCGAAACGGGTTCGGCTCCGCCTGTGTTTCCCCCAGGTCGGGACGACTGGCACGGATGCTTCCTAATGGGCTTTGTGGCTGCGTATTGTCGCGAAATGGGGAAAGGGATTTGTTATTTCGATTTGTGTAGGGAAGAAATTGGCGATCACAAGGCGTATTGGGTCGCACCGCGCCTCGAAGAAATGACGCACCTGGAATCGTTGCTGACGGATCCCATCGCAGTTCGCGAACATCTTGCTACGAACGCGTTTCGCCTGCGTAAGCTCTTGAAACTTCCGTTCTCATTCGACCCGACCGTATACGGGCTGCCGACGACATGGGTGCCTCGCAATGATACATAGAGGAGGGAGAGGCGTTAGCGTGGGTCCGCGCCACTCGCGGCGTCGGCCAAGAGTGGTGATGGAGAGTTACCATTACGACGCCTACGGCGCGCCGGCGGAGTTGCCGACTTCGGGTCAGGCGTCGGCCGCCGGGTCGCGCTATCTGAGCATCACCCCGCCCGACTACGGTTCGACGCGGTTTGCGATTCGCGTGCAGGGTGACGCGTTGGCCCCGGAGACTTCCTGCGTGGATTTGTACGCTCGGAAGGTGTGCGAGAGGGGTTCGGCGAACAGGCAGGACTGCGCGACGGACGCGGATTGCCCCAAGACTTGC
>JBBTCJ010000094.1:0-2910 GCA_038043285.1 Planctomycetota bacterium
GCCGCGGTCCAATTCCGACGTGGTAACGTGGCCTGGAAAATCGAGGAGGGGTTCGCGGACTTGGTGTCGGGTTCTGCTTCGCCAGACTGGTTTGCACTGGACCACTGGAAGGGAGCGACACGGGCGAAGGTCGGGCATCGGCGCGAGGTCTGGCGCGTTGCTGTCGCGGGAGGAGAGTTCTTTGCCAAGGTGCACCACTTTCCCGAAGGCGGAATCGCCGATGTCGTTCGTGGCGCTTGGGGTCTGACCGCAGCCCATCGCGAATGGCGTGCCACGCGCGAGGCGCTGCGACGGGGAGCGCCGGTGATCCACGTCATCGCACTCGGCTCGCGCGGCGGGCGCCGCGCGGGGGCGGTGCTGATCTCGGTCTCCGCGGAAGGGGCGGAGAGTCTTGCGGACGCCTGGCTCTCCACGCCTTCGGACGTGTCCCCCCGGAACGCTGCGAGGGTCCGGCGAGGTTTGCTCGAGGCGACGGCGCAGTTGTTCGCGGCCGCCCATGCGCGGGGCGTCGTGCATGAGGACGGCCATCCCAGCAACATCCTCGTCGAGCGTCGCCAGACGGAAGCACCCGTGGCAAGGTTCGCGGACCTGGGTCGCCGGTCGATCACCAAAGGGCGAGCGTCGCTTGCGCGAGTGGTCGAGTCACTCGCCCAGCTCGACCAGTATTTCCACCGCGAGGCGTCCGCGCGGCAACGAGTGCAATTCCTGAAGCGGTATCTGGGGCAGTTTGGGTATCCCGCCGAGGCCGTCGGCTGCGAACGCGCGTTCCGGCGATCGCTGGCCCTTCGCATCGAGGCGGCGCGACGGCAACATGCCCTGCGGCTGGCGCGCCGGCGCGATCGACGCATCGGGCGGAACGGCGTCTACTTCGCAACCATCATATCTGGTCCCGGTCTTCGCGCCACGGTGGCGCTGAAGCTCTCGCGGCGGCGGATCCTTCCGGAGCCGCAGGTACCGGATCACACCATCAAGGACTGGGATGAGTGTCTCCAATCCGTGGCCTACGCCTTCCGCACCGGTGAACCGATTACCCTGCCCGGCTCGCATGAGCGATTCCGCGTCGTGACCGAGCGATCGTCGGGCGTGGTGGTGAAGTTGGCCTGGATGCTATTCGGTGCGCCGCAGCGACGAGAGTTCGCCCGGCTGCATCGTCAGCGACACCGCGACCTCGCCGGACCGCTACCGCTGGCCTACGTCGAGCACCGCTGCTGGTGGGGAGGTATTGACGCCACCTGCCTCATCCTGCACGCAGGCGGTTAATGATCCGACACACCTGACCCTTCGGATTGTAGAAGGTCCGCTCCCCGGCGGTCGCGGTTCTGATAGAAGGTGTCCGGCCGTTTGAACAGAGCCGCGACCGTGAGGGAGCGGTGTTTGTTGACCCGAAGAGTCACCACGACCTGTCCTTGCACGATCCTTCACCGAAACGCGCGATGGGAAGGCGGCGGCGAACGCTGAGTTTCGTAGGGGCATTGTCTGGGTCTATCTTTGACGACCGACGAATCTGATGACCACTCCCATGGCGCTCCGATTTGTCTGTCACTTTGACCGGTCCTATAATCCATCCGGTCGCCTGGTCCCCACCGTTCGGCCTGTCACGCCAAGTCCGTCGAAGGAGAATCGGTCATGCCGCTTCGTCGCTGGTGGTGGATCGCGGTCGCATTGCCCGTCGTTTTCGCGTCACCCAGCCTTGGTCAGGATTCGTCGCCGCCGAGCGCGGCGGAGTCTGCTTCGTCGGACGCCGGCCGAGACGAGTCTGCTGCGCCGATGTCGCCCGCCGCAAGGGAGGCTCCCGCGGATTGGGTCATACGTCCCTTGCCGCGCGGAACGAGTTTCCAGCGGCACCTCGTGGGCGAAGGTTCGGTGGCCGGCGCCGGCGCGGAGCGGCTGATCTACAGCAACACGAAGGGACTCTACGCCGTCGCACCCGGGGCCGGGAGATTGTTCGCCGACGACATCGCGATCAGTTCGACCGACGGTTGCACGCTGCGTCGCTTCCGCTTCCAGGTGAGCGGCAAGGCGGACCCGGCCGGCATAAGCGGCCCGTTCTCCGTCACCGCCGCGTTCTACAGCAGTTGCCCGAATGCCGTCAGTTCGTCCAACCGGCCGAGTCTCGTCGTTCCCGCCACACAACACACCTTCAACTTGCCCGACGATTCGCCCCGGATTCTCGAGGTCGTTGTTCCTTCGGAACAGACCATCAGCCTGTACGCCAACATGTGGTTCGGCGTCTCGTTCTCGCGGAACAATGCCGGAGTCATTATGGGTGCGCCGCCGCTGGAGGGCCACTCCGGCGACGTGACTGATTTTCCCGGCTTCGCCTGCAACGCTTTCCTGGGAGGCTTTCCCGATCAGCCGCACGCGAGTTTCAACCTCGAACTTTACGGTGTTGAGGCAACCTGCCCCGTCGCGCACGTGGGATACAAAGACCACAACGCCGCCGGAACAACCATCGCCAATGGCGGCGCCAACGTGTTCGTAGCTGACGACCTCGCCTTTCTCGAAAACGGCTGCGACATGATCGGCTATGACGTCGCGGTGCGGGGGACCGGAACCTTCACCTTCCAGTTCCAGAACGGGTGCGACGACACGACGGCCATCCCCGGGACAACGGGGGTCTTCGCGCAAACACAATCCACATCTGAACCCCGAGTCCGACGATTCACGTTCGATCCTCCGATCCGTCTACCTCATAGGCCGTGGTTCGCGGTTCGGTCTCACAATACAACGTCCGGGATCATCCTCGCGGGGTCGCCGATGCTGGGCGATACCAGCGGGGAATACTGCAAGGACGATCCCGTGGCCGGCCCCACGCAGGTCGTCCCTCCGTCAGGCGTCTATGGCGGTTTCCATGTGGCGATCACCTGTGCCGGATCGGCGCCACCTGGGGCCTGCTGCGACATGTACGTG
>JBBTCJ010000095.1:0-25087 GCA_038043285.1 Planctomycetota bacterium
CCCGGTGCTTGATCCGGCGCTTTCGAGCGACGAATTGTCGCGCCGACAGCTTGGCGAGGGGATCGGGGCGGTTCCCGGAGCGGCCTGCGGCGAGATCGTGTTCAGCGCCGAGCGGGCCGAGCTTCGTGCGAAGGAAGGCGCTTCCGTTATTCTGGTCCGCAAGGAGACCTCGCCGGAGGATGTGGGCGGGATGCACGCCGCCGTCGGCATCCTGACCGCGACAGGCGGCAAGACGTCGCACGCGGCCGTGGTCGCCCGAGGCTGGGGCAAGTGCTGCATCGTCGGCTGCGAAATCCTCAACATCGACTACGGCGACGGGCGTATGTCGCTCAACGGCCGCAGCTATCGCCAGGGCGATTGGATCACCCTCGACGGAACCACGGGGCGCATCTATGACGGGCGCATCCAACTGGTTCGCCCGGAGGCGCCGGCCGAATACGGCACGATCATGGAATGGTGCGACGCGATGCGCCGCCTGCGCGTTCGAGCCAACGCCGATACGCCCGCCGATGCCGCAAAGGCCGTCGAACTCGGGGCGGAGGGCATCGGCCTTTGCCGCACCGAGCATATGTTCTTCGACTCCTCGCAACCGCAGCGAATCCGAGCCATGCGCGAGATGATCGTCGCGGCTGACGAGGACGCCCGGCGAACGGCGTTGGAGAAGCTTCTGCCCTATCAAGTGGAGGACTTCGAGGGGATTTTCAA
This sequence comes from Planctomycetota bacterium, assembly GCA_038043285.1. Lineage (GTDB taxonomy): Bacteria > Planctomycetota > Phycisphaerae > UBA1845 > UBA1845 > JBBTCJ01. The sequence goes on from JBBTCJ010000095.1 coordinate 706, forward strand.
GGCGATGAACGGGCGGCCGGTGACGGTTCGACTGCTGGATCCGCCGCTGCACGAGTTTTTGCCGCAGCGTGACAATCCGAGCGGGGTGCAAGCCGTGGTCGACGAACTTAATGCGGGAGTCCGCGACCAGATATCGAAGCTCTCGCTGTGGGACGCCGACGCACGTCGGAGGCTGGAGACGAAGCTGGTCACGCCGGAGGACATTCACCGCCGCGTGGATCAGTTGCACGAAGCCAATCCCATGCTCGGACATCGCGGGTGTCGGCTGTGCATCACCTATCCCGAGATTCTGGACATGCAGGTGTGTGCGATCATCGAGGCGGCGGTTCGCTGCACGAAGGGCGGAGTCCCGGTTCGCCCGGAGATCATGATCCCGCTGAGCATAGACCCCAAGGAGTTGGCCATGCTCATTGCGCGGACGCGCGCGGTGGCGGACAAGATCATCGCCGGGCACGGCGTGAAGCTGCCCTATCTGGTCGGCACCATGATCGAGACGCCGCGGGCGGCGCTGCTCGCCGACGGGATGGCCCGGTCAGCGGAGTTCTTCAGCTTCGGGACCAACGACCTGACGCAGCTTTCGATGGGCCTGTCACGCGACGACGCGGGGAAGTTTCTGCCCGACTATCTCGACGAATCGTTGGAGCTTTGCGACGGCGCCGCATCCGGCGAGCCGCGGGCTTCCGCCCGCGCAGACCAACGTCGGGCCAAAGATCCGCGGGCGTCGACGCGCGGCGTCGATGCGGCAGCACTTCGCGGTCCGATCTTCGCCCATGATCCGTTCCAATCGCTGGACGTCGATGGCGTCGGAGCGCTGGTGCGGATGTCGTGCGAGAAGGGCCGCGGCGTGCGTTCCGACCTCAAGCTCGGCATCTGCGGCGAACACGGCGGGGATCCGAAGTCCATTCGCCTTTGCGAGGCCGTCGGTTTGGACTACGTCTCATGCAGTCCGCTGCGCGTGCCGATCGCGCGATTGGCGGCCGCCCAGGCGGCGGTGGAAGCCGGTTTCCGTGCGCCGATGCCAGGGGCGCGGCCAAAAACTTCGAAGCGAAAAGCCAGCTCGACCAGCGCCCGCAAGTCCCCGCGAGCCTCCAAGCCCGGTCGCGAGCGCAGCCAATCTCGTTCGCGAACGGCTCGCACCCAGACCAAGCGGGCGAAGGCGGGCGGCGGCAAGAAGAGCAGGAAGCGCGGCCGATCGCGGTCGATCACGCGGGAGCTGGTGTTGGTGTAGTATGACTTCGCCGGCTTTGCGGGAGCGGTTGCCGGTAGGATCCGTGACCGACCGGGAGCCGGTGACCAAAGTGTCGCAAGGCAGCGTCGCACGGGCATCTTGCCCGTGAAAACACGGCATGGAAGGCCGTGCCACGAATTCCGCCACGGGCTACCGGGTCTGCGTTTGGCAGGACAGGTTCGGGACGCAATAATCGTCAACGGGCGGCGGTGACCGACCGATAACAAGGGGTGGACTCTGCCGGCGCCTAACCGCCCGGCGAGGCGACGTCTCCGAGACTTCGTTGGTGCAAGTTCCGGATTCCGTCGTTGCGCGGAGGGTCCGTGACAGTTCCGGCGGGTCTTTCGGAGGCCCCGGCGGGGCCAAGGATAGTGGCCACGGGCGCAAGCCCGTGGAATTCTGGTGAATGAAAAGCGACAGCCCCGGACGGGGCGTAGGAGCGACTTAAACTATATGAATCTCAGGGTTCCTCCGCCCACTTCGGGGCGGAGAACTTTGGCGTATCCATACTCCACGGGTTCCGCTGCGCTTCACCCGTGGCTACGATCCCACGCCCCTCGCGGGGCGTTAAGATTCGCACGCCTAAACGGTCACGGACCCTTGCGCGGAGACCCAACCCCGCATGGGTTGCAGATGGGGGCGGTGTGGGCTACCCTTTCGCGTCTCGGCAAGGTACGAGAACCAGGCAATCTGAGGTGAAATGATGATGAATCTGAAGGGTCGAATGGAACGGGGCGAGTGGCTACGGCTAGGTTGCATCGCCATGTCGCTTGTTTTCTGCGTGCTGGTCGGCTGCGGGAACCTCGGACGGGGATGCCGGGGGGACGGCAACCTGATCGACACCGACGGCGACGGAATCGGCGACACGACGGACAACTGCGTCGACACACCCAACACCGATCAGGCCGACCGCGATGATGACGGCGTCGGCGACCTCTGCGACGCGGACCCGGATGATCCCGCCGTGGGACGTCCCGGCGACTCCGACGACGACGGGTTCGACAACATCGAGGACAACTGTCGCGACCTGGCCAACCCGGACCAGGCCGATGCCGACGACGACGGACTAGGCGATGCCTGCGACATCTGTCCCGACGACTTCGACGAGGACCAGGCTGACACAGACTTGGACGGGTTCGGCGACGCCTGTGACAACTGTCCGGACAACGCCAATGAAGATCAGTTCGACGACGATGACGACGGCGTGGGCGACGTGTGCGACAACTGCCCGCACACGGCCAACGACGACCAGGCGGACATCGACGAGGACGACGTCGGCGACGCCTGCGAGGGCGACGGCGACAGCGACGGCGTGGCGGACACCGAGGACAATTGCCTGGGCGCAAGCAACACGGATCAGGCGGACGGCGACGGGGACGGCGTGGGCGACGTCTGCGACAACAGCCCGGGCGATTTCAATCCAGGACAAGAGGACGTCGACGGCGACGGCGTCGGCGACGTGACCGACAATTGCCCCGATGACCCCAACGCCGACCAGGCCGACGGCGACGCCGACGACGTGGGCGATGCCTGCGACAACTGCCCGACCGTTGCCAACGCCGACCAGGCTGACGCCGACGGCGACGACCAGGGCGACGCCTGCGAGGGTGACGGCGACGACGACGGCGTGCCGGATGAGGACGACAATTGTCCGGACATCGTCAACGCCGACCAGACGGACACGGACGGCGACGGCCTCGGCAACGTGTGCGACAACTGCCCGACCGTGAGCAACGCCGATCAGGCGGACTCGGAAGGCAACGGTGTCGGCGACGGATTCGGCGACTCATGCGACAATTGTGCGAGCATCGCCAACCCCAGCCAGACCGACACCGACAATGACGGGGACGGCAACGCCTGCGACAACTGCCCGCGCGACGCCAACGCCGACCAGGCCGACGGTGACAACGACGGCATCGGCAACGTTTGCGAAACCGGCGGAGGAACGCCTCCCGGCGGCACCGGACAGACGCCCGTGACCGTCAATGCCGGGGCCGATCAGAGCGTGTTCCCGTGTGCGACGGTAACGCTGGCGACCGTCCCGGCCACGACAGCCGGCGCCACGATCACTTGGCGTCAAACGGCTGGTCCCAGCGTGGGGTTGGCGGATGGCACTGCGAACCCGGTGTCGTTCGTAGCTCCAGCGTTCACCACCGGATTGCCCGTGAACCTGACGTTCGAAGCCAAGGGTACCCTCACCGGGTTCACCCAGGGAACGGATACGTTGGTGGTGACGATCAAGAACTTCACCAGCGCTCCGGCGGGGTTCGACTCGGAGAATGCGACGAAGAGCAGCGGCGACGCCCAGCCCGGCGACACCGTTGAGTTGACGCTCTCCACGGTGGATCCGACGGTTCCCGCCGAGTTCCAGGCGACGTGGGCCCAGGTGGCTGCCGATGCGACGCGGGTCACGCTCACCAAGGTCAACGCGGACCGCGTGACCTTCACCGCTCCGACAGTGACAAGCTCGACGCACTTGAACTTCGTGGCGGGGATTTGCTCCCCGAGCCAATTGGGCGCAGGTCTGCTTGCGGCTACGCAGTCAGTGGAGGTACAGGTGGCGAGCGTGGCGTTGGATTTTTCCGATTCACCGGGCGTCGTGGTGGGCGAGCCGTTTGATCTGACGCAGTGGGCAACCGTTGCAGCCGGCGCGCCCGGGGACATTGAGTTACTGTTCTTCGCCGCCGACAACGGGGCGTTGCCCGAGGGCGTGGTCGTGTCGATCGACCAGGACACGGGATTGCTCACCGTGTCCGCGGGAACGCCGGGCCAGGTCATCACCATTGAAGTCCAGGTCGTCGGCACGGGAGGCATCCTGGCGATGGCCGAAGATACGCTCACGATTGTCGAAGGCGAGTAGTAAGAAACGTCTTCATTGGACAGGTTGGATTGAATTCGCGAGCGGCGGCCAGTGGGCCGCCGCTCGGCTGTTCATGTAGTGCGACCGCGCGGACACGACACTGAAATGCAGTGGTGACGGTCCGTCATTTTTCTTGCACGGCAAGGGGTAAGGGAGGGTGGGACAACGTTTCACCGAGCCCCATGCCAGTATACTGGCGCGGGTGCCCCACCCCTTGGGGTGGGGGACTGATTTCATAGCACCGGGAAACCGCCGTCCCAATCCATCGCGATCGGCGATCGCTCACCAAACTCGTAGAACCGATAGCTGCTCCAAGCCCAGTCCTCCGCTCGATCGACAAGTCCACGGCGGATCGGGTTGGCGTGGAGGTAGTTGATCTTTTCCAACAGTTTATCTTCGGCAAGCACGTTGAAGTCGTATCCCCTCGGCTTCCAGAATGCTTTCTCGCCCGGACTCCGCGCCCAACCATTTGACGGAGCCGTACCGAGCGACCGGTGTTGGCGCCACACTTCGCGGAGAGCCGCTTTGCAGAGCCGGCCGGCAATGCTCTTGAACTCCTGGAGAAGCGTGGAGATCGGAACCGGCGGCTGATCGCGGGTGCGCTGCGGCAGCAAGACCAGATGCACATGCTCCGGCATGATGACGTAGGCAAGCCAGCGGATCGCCTGACGCTCACGGACGGCGTTCATGCCGAGCATCATCCCGCTGCAAACCCCCGGGTGGCGAAAGAACTGGAGGCGGCGAAACGTGGACATCGTCAGGAAGTGGATGTGACCCGCTTCATCATGTCGGCGGAGTCGGCTGGGCATCCAGTCATTCTAGACGCGAGTTCGCCGTCAGTCCCCCACCCCAAGGGGTGGGGCACCCTCGGCGTAACGTCGCCCTTCATGGGCGGCGCTTCCGGGGAAGCGCCGCGGATAAACTGCGACGCTACACACAAACAGAATTTGCTCTAGCCCAGCCGTTCCAGGAGGTTCTTGAGAAAGCCGTGCAGGAGGGGTTTGGGGATTTTGGCGACGGGCGGCGGCGTCGGGTCGAGCATCAGGCCTTCGACGTAATCTTTGGCCTTCGCGGCCGCGCGTCGGAGATGGTGGGCGATACGTTCGGCGTCTTCGAGCTTCGAGTCGCGCATGGCGATGACGAATTGTTCCACGCCTTCGTGGACGTTGACGACCTCGCCGGAAGCCTCGGTTGGGCGAGTCGCGGGGGCACCTTTGCGGACACCTTCCACGGCGGGCGCCAGGTTGTCTTTTTCATGGTCGAGGGTGGCGGCGTAGCGGGCCGCTTCACGGCGCAGCTCGGCCTCTCGGCGTTCGTCCTCGGCGTCGACGTCGGCGATTTTGATCTCGCCTTCATCCGGGCTCGGCGGCATGGGGATGTATACTTTGCCCTCGCAGTAGGGGCACTTTCCATGCCGTCCGCCGGCGTTGTCGGGAGCGCGGATCAGCTTCGCGCATTGGGGGCAATGAAGTTCGATGCTCATGGTTCGCTTTCCGCAACCTTTTCCGCCGGCGAGCCGCGCCGCGATCGAAAGACCAATCGTATCGGAATCTCGTTGAAGGGCAACGTTTCCCGGAACCGGTTGATCAGAAAACGCTCGTGCTGCACGTCCACCCGGGCGACGGCGTTGACGAAGATCAGCAGCGTCGGCGGAGCAGAGGCGATCTGGGTGGCGTAATAAAACTTCGGTGGTTTGCGGCTCTTCTTCGAGGTGGGCATTCCGGAGGCCAGCGCGTCCTGCAAGGCCTGGTTGAGCCGACCCGTGGTGACTTGCGTTTGGCACTGCTTGAAGAGAGACGCCGCAAGGTCGATGACCGAGGCGACGTTCTTCCCGTCGATGGCCGAGGTGAACGCCACCGGCGCAAAGCCCATCTGAGGAAGAACCTTGGCCAGGTAGGGCCCGAAGTCGCCGGTGGCCGCCCGACCCTTGGCGAGATCCCATTTGTTGATGACCAGCACGCAGGGCTTCAGATCGGCGAGAATCACCGCGGCCAGCCGCTTCTCGACCTGGCCCACCGGCACGGTGGCGTCGATGAGAAACAACACGACGTCGGCGCGGCGGATGGAACTCAAGGCTCGCTGGTGGGCGAAGAACTCGATGTCGTCGGCGAGTTTGTTCTTTTTTCGGACGCCCGCGGTGTCGATGGCGATCAGCGTTCGGCCGTCCTTTTCGAAGCGGACGTCGATGCTGTCCCGGGTGGTGCCCGGCACTTCGCTGACAATGACGCGAGGCTCGCCGGCGAGGGCGTTGATGAAGCTGCTCTTGCCGGAGTTGCGCTTGCCGACAATGGCGATCTTCATGACCGCTTCGGGCGGCGTCTCGGTCGGACGCCCGCCAAGCAGCTGATGAATACGTTCCAGGAGCTCGGTTTTGCCATTGCCGTTGAGCGCGCTGACGCACAGGGGATCGCCGTATCCGAGCCTACGGAGTTCTCCGACGGCGGCGGCCATGTGCGGTTCGTCGACCTTATTGGCGACGAAGATGATGAGTTCGGTCTTGCGTCGCAGCAGCTCCGCGGTGTCGCGGTCGAGGGGGGTGATTCCTTCACGCCCGTCGACGACGAACAGGATCAGATCGGCCCGGTCGATGGCGTAGCGGATTTGTTCTTCGACGTGTTCGCTCAGGTCGTCGCGGTCAACGACCCCGTGCCCGCCGGTATCGACCAGTTCAAAGAACAGACCGTCGATCTCGCAGACTTCGCTAACCCGGTCGCGGGTCACGCCGGCGGTCGGCTCGGTGATGCTCACCCGTCTTCCCACGATGGTGTTGAACAGGCTGCTCTTCCCTACGTTGGGGCGACCGACAATGGCGACGAGCGGAAGCGGCATAAGACCCTCTCAAGATACCGTACGGCACGGGCCACCCGCCCGCCGAGGCACCGGCGAGACGTCCGTCCGGCACGGGCGTCTTTCAGGAGTTCTAAATCATTTTCGCGCAATAGTTTACGGCGCTGCCGCCGGTCGGCACGCGCGGGGCCATTGTAACCGAGGATCCGCTTGCCGTGAACTCCGACAACATTCGCACCTTGAACCGGGGTCGGTGACACTTCCGGCGGCTGTCGTCTGAGGTGCTTCTCGCGTCTTTGTTGGCCCGGTTCCTACCGGTGCAGAGCTTCCCAAGAGGTGCAACGCCGATCAGAGGTGACGCGCCGGGTTTCTATCCGTTTGACTGACCCGACGGCGCTCCCTACAAACAAGAGACGCCCTCTGCCTGGGGCGTAAGGATTTTCGTTGAGCGCGATCGTCGAAGCAGACAACGTCCGCGTGGAGTTTGGGCCGCTGGTCGCGGTCCGGGACATCTCCCTCGAACTGCTCGGCGGACAGTTGTTGGGGTTGGTCGGTCCCAACGGGGCGGGAAAGACGACGCTGCTTCGCGTGCTCGCCGGGCTTCTTGCGCCCACCCGAGGCCTGGCCAGGGTGCTTGGGAAACCGGTGCTGGGGGAGCACGAGCTTGTCCGTCAGCACATCGGCTTCGCCCCGGATTCTCCGCCGGCCTACGAAGACGTCACCATTTACCAGTTCCTCCGGTTCATCGCCGGGGCGTATCGACTTGACCGGGCGACGGCTGACGAACGGATCGATTTTTGGCTGGAGCAGCTCTGGCTGACGGATAAGCGGGACACGCCGATCAAGAACCTGTCGCGGGGCATGCGGCAGCGGGTAACGCTGGCGCGGACGTTCATTCCCCAGCCGCACATCATTCTCTTGGACGAACCGCTCATTGGCCTGGACCCCGCGGGGCGCATTCAACTCCGCAAGATCCTTTCGATGCTCCGTGAACAGGGGTGTGCGATGATCGTCTCGTCGCACATTCTTTCCGACCTGGAGGAGGTGGCGACGCACATCGCCATCATCGAACAGGGCCGAATCCTTCGCTGGGGCAAGACCGAAAGTCTTCAGCACCAGCACGAGGACCGGCGGACGTACCGCCTGGCGGCGATCGGCATGAACTCCGAGTTGGCGACGGCCGTGTCCGCGATGGAGGGTACCTCCGAGGTTGTCGTCGATGGCAACATCTGCACGTTCGACTACCTGGCCGGTGACGAAGCCGCCGCGGGACTTCTGAAAACCCTCGTGGACCGCGGCGTTCCGGTGGCGTCTTTCGGCGTGGTCAAACGGACGTTGGAGGAGGCGTACCTGCGCTCCGGCGTGAAACAGGTGGACTGATGGGCGAGCGTTTTCATTGGCCGGTTCCGATGTGGGTCGTGCAGTACCAACTGCTAGGCGGTCATCGCCGCATGGGCGGCGTTCTGGCGATCTCCACGGCCGTCCTCGTGGTTGGATTCGCCGGGTTTCGCCGATTGCTCCTGGACATGCCGTTGGCGACGGTCGCGGGCGGAACGCTCAAGACGCTTGCGTTTCTGCAATGCGGGGGTCTGGTGCTGGGCGGGTGCGGGGCCGTCCACCGCGCCATCCTGCGGGACTTCGAGACCCGGATGCTGGAGTCGCATCGTCTGACGCCCATGAGCAACATCGCGGTGGCGCTGGGTTATCTGTTCGGGAGCACGCTGCAGATCACCAGCCTGTTTCTCCTGGTGACCGTTTTCGGCGTCGTGCTTTCCCTCATCGCGTCGCTCCGCGTTGACGTGTGGTTGACGGGGAGCCTCCTGATCGCGTCAGGAGCGGCGGCGCTGTGGTCGGCGAGCGTGTTTGTATGCACCCGGCTGACCAAACCGCCAAGCCCGGTGGGGATTCTCGTGGGGTTGAGCATCCTTGGAAACGTGGGTCTGGTCACGGTTCCCGGGCTGGGGTTCCTGCTGTGCGCGTATCCGGTGGTACTGGGGTGCATGATGATCCAGGGCGTTCCCGGCCCGACCGTTCCGCCGGCGGCGGTCGTGGGAATGCTGGTGGTCGATGCGATCCTGACGATGTTCTGGCTGAGTTGTGCAGCCGCGAAGTATCGCCGGCCGGACCTGCCGGCGTTGGGGGCGGTGCGCGGGTTGACGCTTCTGACGCTGTGGCTGGTGTTGGGAATGATCGGGCTTGTGGCTTTCCGGGCAGTGGTGGGGGCGTTGGGGCGTTCGTCGGGAAACCCGGTGCAGTTGGACTTCCAATGGGCGGGCACGCTGGTGCTCTCGCTGGTGGTGATGCTCTGGCCGATCCAGGGGGCCGTTGAGTGTTATGTTCTGGCACGCCGTGGGACGCGGCTTCGCGGCAAGGCGGACCGCGTACCCGCGGGGGTCGTGGCGATGCTCGCCGCCGCCTTGATCGTCGGAACTTCGGTTCTTTTCGGAGGGGACATCTGGGCGCAACTCCCGAGCGCGACGCTAAGCTCCGCCGGCGCGGTTATGGCGTGGCTGTTGACCGGGTTGGCGTTTCTTTCGGCAGCTCTCTTCGCGTATGGCGTACTGTTGGCGGCGGTTTCGCTGCTGAAGTCGCCGAAGATCGCGGCGGGCATGGTCTTGGCGCTCGTCTGGGTCGTCGTCCCCCTGGCGGACGCGGCGTTCGCGGAGGCCATGCGGCAATATCCGCACGCGTTTCAACTTTCCGTTTTGTTCGGGATGTCGCCGGTTGGAACGCTGATCGCCCTGTGGATGGACGTTCCCGCACCGCAGCTTGGCCTCGGCGTCGCGGTGCAGTTTGCCTTGGCGCTCACTTCGGTGCTGATGGGGCACTGGGCGTTGCGGCGGGCGTTTCCGGGAACGCCGGGAAGCCCGTCCGACCCGCCGACGGCGCCTCCGCCGAGGTGACAGACTCCATCCATGGGCGCGTAGGGCGAACGGTTCCGTCGCCCGCGCCGTTCGCGCGATCACACGATTCCGGCGTATTGTTCGAGCGTTTCCGGGTTGGCCAGCGCGTCGCGGTTGGGGACGCTTTCGCCGTGGATCATGCGTTGAACGGCCAACTCGACCTTCTTGCCGCTGATGGTGTAGGGAATGGCCGTCACCTGCTTGACGTGCTTCGGAACGTGCCGCTTGGTGGCGCCCGAGGCGATGCGGGTTTTGATTTCGTTGAGCAATTCGCTTTCGAGGATCCTACCGGGGCGGAGCACCACGAAAAGACAAACTTCGACGTCGGCGTCCGCGGTGTTCTTGCCGACGACGACGCTGTCCACAATCTCCTCGATCGACTCGACGATTCGATAGATTTCAGCCGTCCCGATCCGCACCCCGCCGGGGTTGAGCGTGGCGTCGGAGCGGCCGTAGACGATCACCCCGCCGCGCTCGGTGATCTCCACGAAGTCGCCGTGCCGCCAGATTCCGGGGAAGTGCTCGAAATAGGCCTTGCGGTACTTGCTCCCATCGGCATCGTTCCAGAAACCGGTCGGCTGCGAGGGGAACGGCTGACCGCAGACCAGCTCGCCCTTCTGTCCGATGACCGGCCTGGCGTCGTCGTCGAAGGCCTGGACGTCCATGCCCAGGCCGCGGCATTGGATCTCGCCGGCGTAAACGGGGAGCATCGGGTTGCCGAGCATGAAGCAGCCAATGATGTCCGTTCCGCCGCAAATGCTGGAGAGTTGGAGGTCGCGCTTCACCTTCTCATAGACCCAACGGAAGTTCTCGATGGTCAACGGCGACCCGGTGGAAAGGACCGCTCGCAACTTGGACAGATCGTGCTGAACGCCGGGATGAATGCCTGCTTTCTCGCAAGCGGCGATGAACTTGGCACTGGTTCCGAAGACCGTGATGCCCAGCCGCTCCGCCATTTTCCACAGGCGGTCCGCGTCGGGGTAGAACGGATTACCTTCGTAGAGGACCACGGTGGCGCCGACGCCGAGTGAACTGACCAGCCAATTCCACATCATCCAGCCGCAAGTGGTGAAATAGCAAATCACGTCGTCGCGCTGAAGGTCGGTATGGAGCATCAGTTCCTTGATATGTTGGAGCAGCGTTCCGCCCTGGCCATGCACGATGCACTTGGGGACGCCGGTCGTGCCCGACGAATACATAATGTAGAGCGGGTGATCGAAGGGAACCTGCTCGAAGACCAGCCGCCAATCAAAGCCCGGAGCGTCAGCGACGGGCTGCCGGCCCGGGCGCTTTGACCCCGACGCGGACGCGCCGACGAATTCGGACCAAAGCGCTGCGTTCCGCACGCCGCCGAGATTCGGGGCCGTGTCCAGGAACGGCACGACGACGACGCGCTCGATGCTGGGAATCCGATCGACGATGCCGCGGACTCGGTCGAGTGAGTCAATGCGCTTCCCGCCGTACGAATAGCCGTCGGCGCAGACGAGCACCTTGGGTTCGATCTGCCCAAAGCGGTCGAAGATGCCGTTGACCCCGAAATCCGGCGAGCACGAGGACCAGACCGCACCGAGGCTCGCCGCCCCGAGCATGGCGATGACCGCCTCGGGGATGTTGGGCAGGAATCCAGCCACCCGGTCGCCCCTGCCCACGCCCACGGCGCGAAGGGCTGAGGCAAACCGCGCAACCTCCGCGCGTAGTTGTCGAAAGGAGATCGACCGCGTTCGGCCAAGTTCGTCCTCGGCTTCGATGGCCGGTCGGTCGTCGTCGAAGCGGAGCAGGTGCTCGGCGAAGTTGAAGGCAAGTCCCGGGAACCACCTGGTTCCGAGCATTCCGTCGCCGACGCAGGTCGCGGTCGCAGGCGTTGCGACTTGGATTTGTGCGAACTCGAACAGTTCCCGCCAGAAGGCCTGGTAGTCTCGGACGGACCACTCGAAAAGGCCCGGCCAGTCTGGCGCAAAGTCGTATTTTCTCGCTGCGGCCTGCATGAACGCAAACATCTGCGACCGCTCGACGCGGTCTTGCGACGGCTTCCAAAGAAGCTCCGGCGTGGTCATGATGTGAGGCGCCTGCTCCAAACGAGTGTGTGGGGCGGGCTTTGCCCACCGATCCACGAGTGGCGTGCATGGCACGCCCTGCCAGGCCACGAGGGTAGGAAGCGAACTCGTGAGGGTCAAGAACGTCGATCGTCTTTGGAGTGGTTCGAGGGTGTGTGACGGCCGTGTGGGGCGGGGCTTTGCCCGCCCGATCGACGAGTGGCGTGCACCGCACGCCCTACAAAACTTGGCGTTTTCGCGATTACCCCACCGGCGTCGTGCGGAGTTTCTCGGAGAGGGTCTTGGCCACCAGGTTGTAGACCTTGCTGGGGATGACGTCGATGCGCAGGGCGTCGGCCAATTCCTCGATGTCCGCTTCGATGGTCGGCAGGATCTGGACCAACATTCCCGGTTCGATCCCCGCGAAGGTGGTCGCGTCGAGGCACACGCCGACGATGTCATGGGTTTCGTCGGAGACCTCGCAGAGCAACTGGGCGATACGGTCGGCGGCGTGCAGGATGCGGGCAACCTTGGCCCCCTCGTCGTTGCCCGGATTCGACGACTGGTGCAGGTTCACGGCCGAGCAGATGCTGTTGGGCAGCGTCCAATGCGAGAGGATCATGGCCGACACCTGTGCGTGCGTGACCTCGACGGCCTCTAGCTCGTCCTCCGGCGTGACCGGCGGCTGATGCGGCGCGAAGCGCACGGCGATCGGGCGGTACTTGTCCGGCATGGCTTCGGCGAGGATGGCCACCCCGATGTCGGCCAGCAGGGCGCCGACGAAGGCCTCGTCGCGGTGCGCGCGGGCGACCTCCTGGGCGAAGTTGGTGGCGATCAGCGACGAGGTCAGCGAGCGTCGCCAGAAGTAGCTCATGTCCAACCCGGCCACCCTCTTGGAGGACATCGTATCCACAAGGTATCGCCCGAGAAGGAGCGATCGGGTTCGTTTCGGTCCCAGCAGCGTCAACGCTTGCTTGGTGGAGACGACCTTGTTGCGCACGCCGAAAAGGGCGGAGTTGGCCAGGCGGAGCAGCTCGCTGACCGTTCCCGGATCGGCGGAGAGAACCTTGACCAGGTCGGCGTAGTCGAACTCCGGATCTTGCATAATCTCCAGCAATCGCAGGACGACTTGCGGCATGGAGGGGACGGCGGCGGACCTCTTGATCGTTTCGAGCACAGCGGCGTTCATGGATCAAGCCTCTCCCGATGAATCAGGCGTTTGCCCGCGGTTTTCCGCGGACGGCATAAGACGACGGACCTTTCACCCGGCCCAAACGCAGCGCGGGCGTTCGCCAAGTTGTTCATCGGTCCGCCGAGCGGGTGGTATAAGCAATGCGAACGCCCGGTAACTGTCCGGCAAAGTCGGCAGCCGCGCAGAAGGGGCCTTCCTCAACCCGTGGAGCCGCGGCGGCGTACGTTCATGTCCCGGGGGTTGGCCAGAGCGCTCTCGGCTTTTGTGTAGGCTCGCGGTTCATCCGCGGCGCTTTCCGCAACCCAAAACAACGCACCGCCCATGAAGGGCGACGCCACATGATTTCCGAGTTTGCTCCAAGATCCGAGTCCGGTCCGCTCTTCGCCGGTTCCCAACGGCCTGCTCCGGGGTACGTCCCTCCGACGTAACGGTGAGCCTCTTTACTCGGTTGCCGGGCGGTCAGGAGGTTTCCAACCCATGGATTTAGTGTCGAGGAGCAGTCCGCTACCGATTCGGAGTGCGGAGTTGCTCGGTCAGTACGCGGTGGAGGAGCTCGCGCGAGGACTTGTCGAGGGTCGAGAGGGCACCTTCGAACTGCTCGACTCGGCGCTTCTCGGTGAGGTAGTTGCGGATGTCGGGAACCAGGCGGATGGCGTCCTTGAGCACGCCGCGAAGCTGGACGACGGAGTTGCGGTCGATCGCGGATGCCTGACGGTCGAGCACGCCGACGATGCGGTTCAATTCATGGATCCAGTCGTTGAAGCTGTTCTCCTGGGCGAGGTACGCCTGGGCGTCAGAGATGAGAAAGGCGCGGATCACGTCGTGGTCGGTCGGGGTCAGCGGCTCGCCTTTCTCCAGCCGCCGGACGGTCGCGCGGGCCTCGTCGGCCCACATCGCCTGCTGCACCTCCCGGGCGTAGGCTTCGACTTCGTTGAGGTATCGTTCAAAGGCGGAGAAGTCGTCGACGGACTCATTGGCCAGCGCCGACCGGGCGGTGTCCTTGAGGCTTTGAATCGTTTCCTTCAGTTGTTCGCTGGCGGCCGTACTCATTGTCGGTGCTCCTTACGCCTGGTCGGCGGGCTGGTTCCGAAATTCGTCGCTCGGGGTGTTCGGCCCGGCGACGGTCGCCCCGGTGTGAATCGACGCGAATGCCCCGCGGGTTGAGCCGTCCAACGGATCCCGCCAGGGTCTCCCATCGCGGAGGTACAGCCGGCGCGATATGATCGGACGTTGGCTTTCGCAGGCGGTCGGGCGGCGACGATCCGCGCCAAGGGGGAATCGGGCATGATTTATCTGGACTACAACGCATCGGCCCCATTGGATGCGAAGGTCCGAGAGGCGATGCTCCCGTTCCTTGGGGAGCGTTTTGGGAACTCGCACAGCTCCCATGCGATGGGCAAGCCGCTGCACGACGCGGTGCAACTCGCGCGGGAGCACGTCGCGACGTTGCTGGGGGCCGAGCCGGACGAGGTTCTCTTCACCTCCGGCGGAACAGAATCGAACAACCACGTCATCAAGGGCGTCGCCTCGTCGCTGCGCGGGCGCGGGAACCACGTCATCATCTCAGCCGTTGAGCACCCAGCCGTCGTGAATCCGTGCAAGCATTTGCAGAAGCTCGGGTACGAAGTGAGCGTGGTCGGAGTGGACTCGACGGGGTGGGTCGATCCGAAGTCGGTCATGGAGGAGATCCGCCCGACGACGGTCCTGATTTCAATTCTGCATGCGCAGAACGAGGTGGGAACGTTGCAGGACATCCGCGAGATCGCCGACATCGCGCGCTCCGCCGGCGTGCTCATGCACACGGACGCGGCCCAATCGTGCGGAAAAGTTCCGACGCGGGTGGACGAACTGGACGTGGATTTCCTATCGCTGGCGTCGCACAAGCTGTGCGGTCCGCAGGGGATCGGCGCGTTGTACGTTCGCAAGGGAAGCCCGATCGATCCATTGCACCACGGCGCGGGACACCAGGGCGGCCGCCGCGCGGGCACGGAGCCGGTGGCCCTGATTGTCGGGCTGGGGGAGGCCGCCAGGATCGCGCGGGACCATGCGGACGCGGCGCACAGTCTGGCGTCGCGCGATCGCCTGCACGACGGACTTCGGCGACGACTGGGCGACGAAGCGGTTCTCCTGGGGCATCCCTCGCGACGGCTGCCAAACACGCTGTGCATCGGATTCCGCGGTCGCATCGGCGGGGAATTGCTGGCCGCCTGCCCGGAAATCTGCGCCAGCACCGGAGCGGCGTGCCATTCGGGCAAGGCCGAGCGATCGGCGACGATGACGGCCATGAACGTTCCCGAAGACCTCGCTTTCGGCGCGGTTCGGTTCAGCGTGGGGCGATTCACGACCGCGGACGAGATTGATCGGGCGGTTGAGATGCTTGCGTCGGCGGTCGCATCGGCGAGCCGAGCGCCGTCGTGAGGGAGCAGCGTCGTTTCCTGATCCGTACCGCAACCGTGCGGGAGCGGACCTTCTAAAACCCGAAGATTTGGGCGAGTCGGATCACTACTCTTCCTCTTCCTCTTTCTTCATCGGGAAGGGCATGGGGGAGCCTTCCAGCGATCCGTCGGGTCGCTGATGAAGCTGCTGGATGCGCAGCTCCGCCTTGGCGAGGATGTCCCGGCATTGACGCACCAGGGCCATGCCTTCTTCGTATTTGTCGATGGACTCCTCCAAGCCGATCTGACCACGCTCGATCTGCTCGGCGATGGATTCAAGCCTCTTCAGCGATTCCTCGAACGAGGGTTTTTTCTTGGACATGGATTACGTAGAAATGCTCCTACACGGGTTTTCTTTTCGTGTCGCGTCGCGGTTCAATCAAACAGTTCCTTCTGCCGGACGTTCAAGGCCTCTGACTCGAACTCGCCGTCGGCAAGCTGGGTCACGATCCGCAACCGATCGGCAAGGTTCGTGACGCTCCGGAGCACTGATCGGTCTTTCTTGATCCGGGTGATGGAAAACCCTCGGGCAAGCACGCTTTCATGGCTGACCGCGCCCAACAGATCTTGCAGGGATTGAACCCGCTGGGCAAGCAAAGTCAAGCGATGGCCCATCAGGCGAGAAAGCGTGCCCTGATGCTGATCGACTTCGAGCCTGGCGCCGTGCAGACGAATTGCCGGCGACGAGCCGGCCACGCTCAACGCCCGATGCGTTACCCGCCGGTCTAGGTCGTGGAGGCTTCGCGCCATAGCACGATCCAGTCGTTGCGAAACGCTGCTCATCCGGTCGCCTTGGTGGGACAGATGCACGTGCGGAGCGATGGTCTGAACCAGACCCTCGAGCGCATCGACGTGGCGGCGCGTCTGGCGGAGGCGGGCGGACAGCGATTGCTGCATGAGATTCGCCCACTCGTCGAGGGACTGTTCCGCGTGACGGACAAGAAGGAGCGGCTCGCGCAGCGGTCGGCGGTGGGCAGCCGCCTGCAGCCGGGCGGCGGCCACGTCTTGCTTGGCCGCGACGCAGCGGTCAAGGCGCCGCGCCTGTTGATCCAGCGCGTTCAGCAGATCGGCCAAGTCGGGCACCACGATCTCCGCGGCGGCCGTCGGGGTGGCCGCCCGAACGTCGGCGACCAGATCGGCGACGGTTACGTCGGTTTCGTGACCGACGGCACTGACGATCGGAATCTTGGCGGCAAAGACCGCCCGGGCGACGATTTCCTCGTTGAATGCCCAGAGGTCTTCCAGCGATCCGCCGCCGCGTCCCACGATCATCACGTCGATGCCGCCCAGCGCTTCGGCGTTGGCGTTGACGGCTCGAATGGCTGCGGCAATCTCCGCCGCCGCTCCCTCGCCCTGCACGCGGACGGGGAACACCAGCACCTCGACACACGGAAACCGACGTTGGAGCGTGCGCAGCATGTCGGCGATGGCGGCCCCGGTCGGACTGGTCACCATGGCGATGCGGCGGGGAAATCGTGGAAGCGGCTTCTTGCGGGCAACGTCAAACAAGCCCTCGCGCTGCAGCTTTTCGCAAAGCTGGCGGAAGGCAAGCTCCAGCGTGCCGAGGCCGCGAGGGTCCAGCCGGCGGACGTAGAGCTGATACCGTCCGGCCCGCTCGAACACTTCGATGCCGCCCGTGGCGACGACCTCCAGCCCGTCGTCGGGGGTGAACTTGAGCTTGGCGGCGTCGCTGCGCCACATCACGCAGGAGAGTTCGCTGAAGGCGTCCTTGAGCGTGAAGTAGAGGTGTCCGCTGCCGTGTCGCTTGAAGTTGCTGACCTGGCCGACGACGTGAATCGTGGCCGGGATACTCCGTTCGAGCGCCTGCTTGATGATCGACGTAAGCTGCGAAACGGTCAGCGGACCGGAACGCGCGGAAGGCACGCCTGTGTCAGGCGGGCGAATGCGACTCGGATCGAACGGCGGACGGTCCATGCGTGATTCGCGCCGCGGGACGGACGGCCGCAGAATGCGGCGGGTTTACCCGCAGCGTCGTACATAACAGGAAGCCCACGGGTTGCAACCCGTGGGCTTCGCACGACGCGGTGAATGGCGTGTCCCCGCGATTTTTAGGCGCCCCGGGAGGCCCCCGGAGGCGACGCTTGTGCTAACGGATCAACTCGACGGGTCGATAGACGAAGTCTCCGTCGCCGGCCGGCGCTCCGGAACTGCTGGCCACCCCTGTCGGGTCCACCACGAAGGCCGGCTGCACCAGGACTTTCTTGCTGCTGGCCGAACCGGTCAGCTTCACGTACACCATTCGGATGCCGACGAACCCCGTGATCGTAAACATGGAGTTGTTTCCGTTTCCGGAGACGGTGCTGAACAAGGGGATCGTCCGCGGCAAACCAATGATTGACGCGAGCTCGTCCTTGATGCCGGCGCTGAGACCGGTATCGCCGTTAAGAACCAACGTACCGTCCGCCCCCAGGGCGATCTCGCCGCCCATGGCCGCAACGTCCGCTTCGTTGACGCCGTCCACGATCTGCCGGGCGAGGTCGGCCGTACTGTTGCCGTCATTCCCGAAGTCGACGGTCCCGAAGTTTCCGGGCGGAAGTTGTCCGGCGGCGCCGCCGGGGTAGATGTTCAATTCCGAGATTCCATCGGAGCCGGCGCTGACCGTGCCCGTGGCCTCGTCGTAGGTGTAGTTGTCGCCGGAGCCTAACGTACCGGCCATGAACTGGTTCCATGCGTCACGGTTGACGGTGAAGGGGAGCAGTCCGGCGTTCCCGTTGGTTCCGTCGGGGCGGAAACCGTTGATGTCATGGCGGAAAACGGCATAGGCCTCGGCGCTGACGTCGCTGGTGGTCTTGCCGAAGACTCCGGCGAAGAACAGATCGATCGGTCCACCGTGGGAGGCGTCGCGCTTCACGCGAACCTGGACGGTGTTGTAGGTCGAGGTGTCGCCGAACTGCAGCGCCGCCGTCGGATCGGCCGGATTGGCAAGGTACCCGACGACCACGTCGCCGCCAGAACTGTTGCCGGCGTTGTCGGTGAGGGCGGCGTTCTGATTGATGATCTCATTCAGGGCCGCATACTGTGCGGCGGCGGTCCGGGCAGCCGCCATCTCGTCGGTCATGTCCGAGCCTCCCGTCAACCTGTCGGAATCCATGAGTTGCCACGCTGCCGCCATCGCCGCGGCGTCGGCGGCGGCCTGGGCCTCCGCCCGAGCGCGATAAAGGAACGCGACGTCCACGGTCAACGAGGCCATTCCGACGAGCACGACCAGACTGACGCAGACCAGGGCGGCGGCCGCCCCGCGTCGGCGATGTCGTTGGTTTCGGTTTTCTTGCATGGTCATCGCTTCGCTCTCCTGCGCCCGGAGGCGCTGCCGGGGGCGGCTTGACCCCGCCCGTCCGGCCGCGCGCCGACCGTCGCTTTCGCGGCGGCTAGTTCGAGGCGTTCAACTCAAACACAACCTTGGGCGTGCTGTCGACGGACAGCAGTCCGCTGGCCCCGTAGCGGCGGACTTCCTTGATCACCAGCTTGTCCACGCGGTTGGACCCGTAGGTCACGCCCGACTGCTTCGTGGAGAACTCGGAGCTGTACCCGCCGAGGTCCGAAAGGTCCGCGCTGTCGTCGAGCCGCATGTCTTTACCGAACACCCCCCAGGTGTTCGACTGTCCGTCGGACACCTCAAACGAAAGGGTCTTCCCGTCGGTGCTGAGGCTCTGCGTCCAGGTGATCGTCTCGGCGCTGGTGTTCAGCTTGCGAAACTCCATGCTCCTTGTGCTGAGCTTGCTTTCGCCGGAATAGCTCTGCAACTGCACGCCGCCGGCCGCGTATTCGGGCGTCTCCCGATAATTCCAAAGTACTTGTGCGTAACTCTGATCGCAGCTGTTGAAGGCCGACATCATCGTGTGAAACTGCGGCGCATCCATGCTGCTGTTGGGATCGTTCAACACCAGTTCCCAATCCTCCTCCACGCGCACGACCGCTTCCGACGCACTCTGACCCCGAGCAGACCGTTGATCGGACAGATTGACGAACAAAAGCGTGCCCACCGCAACGACGACCGCGCCGGGGGTGAGCGTCCGGCGAAGGCCGTTAGCTGTTGCCACTGACATGGATTCCCCTCCAAGTCCAGAGTGTGCAACTTGCGACGGCGGCTTTACCCGGACCGCGATCGCGACGATGACAGGCTCGCCTCGTGGAACGCGCCGAAAGGGCGCCGGCGAGCGATTGCACAATCCGAACGTACAATACGCCTTTGATTTTGTGGGGCCGCGTGATGACGAGATCGTTCCGCGGAGGTCCGGATACCTTCCAAACCTCCGCGCACAACCCATAACCGGCGAGAGTCCGGGCGGACTCTGACGATCAAGAGGGAATGCCGAGGCGATCGACTGTGCTCCAGTCTACGGATTGGAGCGGTTTTCTCTTTCGCGTAGCGTCGCGGTTCATCCGCGGCGCCGGGTTCCGGCATCAAGAGCCGCGCCGCCCATGAAGGGCGACGCTACGCAAAAACGGGAACCGTTCTTAAGCACGCGGCTCGCAAGAGTTACGTACGCAATTGCAGCGGTTAGGTGCTCTGTTTGAGTTCTAACCTCGCTCTCCGCCGGCTGTCCTTTAAGGTATCGGCGGCCTCCTTCCGCCGTTGGGAGGTACATTCCGGCCGCTGGGAAGGGACTTGTCTGAGGAACTCGCTCTCCCGTACCAGGCCGATAATCTAGTGTGACGTTGCACGCGATTCTTCGGGAAAGACTGCCTCTTCCAACCCGAGAACTTCGGTGCATCGGACCACGGGTGAAACGGAGCGCCATGACGGTCGACTTGTACATCCTGTTCACCTGCCTCTGCTTTCCGCCGCCGTCGGCCTCAGGCCCCTTCTGCGTGACGCCGCCGACGCCGGTGGTTGTTCGCGCCACGGGCATCGGGTATCCACCTCGACAGGTGACCGGTCGGCGGGCTTCCCTGTTGGCTCGTCGCGCCGCAGAAGTGACCGCCGTTCGCAACCTGGCGCGAAAGCTCGACCTGCCTCCTCACACGCGCTTGTCGGGGTTTCGCTACGTTTCGTCCGAGCAACGCCCCGACGGAGCCTTTGTCGTCACCGTGGAATACAAGCTCCCGGGGAAGTGACGGGTAGGTGCGTCAATCCAGCATCGTCCGGGGAATCGAGAAACTCTCGACTCAAAGTACGTGGCTTCAATGCGGCTAGCTCCCGGTCGTTCCTTTTGTGTTGCCGAGGGGGGGTTCGCCTCACAAACCGGTCAGGCTCCGTCGCCAACAGGTTGCCGCCGCAACTCGCTTCGGTTATACGCCTGGGCGGATCGGATCCCCATGCCATTGGCCATGCCGGACATCAAGCAGGGACGCTTTCCCAAGACGCGTTATCAAGGCAGCAAACGCGCGATTGCTCCCCTCATTCTCAATGCGCTGCGTTCTATTCCCTACACGACAGTCCTCGACGCCTTCGGCGGAACCGCGGCCATGGCCCACGCCTTCAAGTGTGCCGGAAAGCACGTCACCTACAACGATCTTCTGGCCTTTAATCATCAAATCGGCCTGGCCCTCGTCGAAAACGATACCCTGACGCTCGCCGATGACGAGGTGCGGCCAATCGGCGACGCACATCCGGGACGACCCTACGACGATTTCATCGAACGCACCTTCGACGGCGTCTACTTCACGCGCCAGGAGAATCGCTGGCTGGACGTCGCCTCAGCCAACGTTCGTGCCATGGCCTGTCCCTATCGACGCGCGCTCGCGTATGACGCCCTGTTTCAATCCGCGCTCGCCAAGCGGCCCTACAACCTCTTCCACCGCGGCAATCTGTCCATGCGCCTGGCCGACGTGCCTCGCGGATTCGGGAACAAGACCAGTTGGGACCGTCCGTTCCCCGACCACTTGCAACGCTTCGCGTCGGAAGCAAACGCCGCGATCATCGACGGACGAGGAACCTGCCGCGCCGTCTGCGGCGACGTGCTCGACGTCGAAGGCGACTTCGACCTGGTCTACATCGACCCACCCTACTTGAACCGCCGCGGCGTGGGCGTCGATTACCACCACTTCTATCACTTCCTGGAAGGCATCATGCACTACGATCACTGGGCGGATCTGGTGGACCTGGCTTCCAAGCATCGCCGGCTGCTTCCGCGTCGCGATCGCTGGACGGACCCGAAGGCCGTTCGTTCGGCGTTTGCGGACCTGTTGGATCGCTTCCGAAAGAGCGTGCTCGTGGTTTCCTACCGCAGTGACGGACTGGTTTCGCCCGAAGAACTCTGCTCCATGGTTCGGAAAGTGAAGCGTCAGTCCGAGGTGCTGGTGGTGAGCAGGCGGCAATACGTGCTCTCGACCAACGCCGCCACGCACGAGGTTCTGGTGATCGGCCGCTGACGGCTCGCGTTCCCACCCCGAGCCGCGGGCGTCCGTCCGCGCGATGCTCCAGTCTGCGGAATTGTTCGACGTTCTCAGTTTCACCGACGGCGGAGAGAGTTTCGAGGCGGACCGATCTGGAGCATTTTCGCTTTTTGTGTAGCGCCGCCCTTCATGGGCGGCGCAGCCGTTGATGCCGGGACCCCTCGCCGCGGATAGACCGCGACGCTACGCGAAAAAGAGAACCGCTTTACGGTGTCGTGGGCGACCGGGGAGGCTCCTGGGGCCTGCTCGGTGCGCCGACCCAGGAACCGTCGGCGGCGACGCGAAGCGTGTCCGTGTCCCGCCGGAACTCCAATATGGCGTTTCGATAGCCGGAGATGGCGGCGGCCAGTTGGTTCCGGGCCGCCAGCAGGTCGTTCTCCGCGTCGACGACGTCCTGGTTGGTGGACAAGCCGAGGTTGAACTGGGCGCGAGCCGCCTCCAGGCGGAACTCGTTTTCGCGCACGTTCATCACCTGAATGAGCCGGAGGTTCTCCTGCTGGGCGACCCGGCGGAGGGAACGCCGGACGTCGGCGCGGACGGTGTCGGCGGATCGTTCGTGGTCGCGCTCCGCGCGGCGTGCGTCGATGATCGACTTGCGGAAGGCGTTGCGCTCGCGCTTGCGGTCGTCGATTCGCAGTTCGAGTCCGGCCCGCCAGGCGGTTCGATCCTCGTTGAACGTGGTCGTGCCGCGATGCAGCGGGTCGGTGTCATAGGTCAGGTTCCCGCCCGCGTCGAGGTCGGGAAGGACGGCATTCTTGGCGACGTTGATTCCGCGACGGGCGTCGTCGACGCGATCGGCGCTGTTGAGAAGGTCCAGGCGAAGACGCATCGCGGTCAAGACGCCCTCGTCTACAGTGATCGCGGGCAGCAAGTCGTCCAGCGCCTGGGCGTCCACGTCGGCGTCCTGGTTGAGCACGTCAAGCAGGGCCTCGACGGACATGCCGATCGAGATCTTGAACCGGTCCAGCGCGGTCGCGTAACGCTCCTTGGAACTGACCAGGGACGCCTCCGCCTGGCGAAAGCTGGACTTCGCGCGCGGGGCTTCAAAAATCGACTTGCTTTGTCCCATGCGATTGACGAAGTCGGCCTTCAGCCAATCCTCGTATCGGCTCTTATAGCTCTTGTGGGTGTTTTCGACGGAAGATTTTCCCTCCTGCAACTCGAAGTACTCCGCCGCGATCCGCACCAGGAAGCTGCGCCGGAACCGCTCATAGGTGCGGACGGCGTAAAGAAGTCCCCGTTCCGCGCGATAGCGCGATTCCAGGGCCCTACGTCCCGCGCCGCGCAACAACGGAATGTCCGCTTCGAGAATCACGCTGCCCGACTCGCCAGTCGTGGAGCGCTCGGCGAGGTCGCGGACCAGCGTATCGACAACGCGGGCGGTAACCGTTCCGCCATAAGGAAGTTTCTGCGAGACGGCGGCCTCGGCCACCGCGTTCAGCGATCGGTCGAATTCGCCGATCTCGCCCTGTTCGCGGTAGTCGGCCTGAGCGCGGGCGACGAACTGCGGGGTCCACAGATGTCGCTCCAGCGTCAGGTCCAGCGCAGCAAGATAAAGCGTCTCCTTGGCGTCTTGCAGTTCCCGCGCATGGCGTTGGGCATGGGCCAACGCGTCGCGAAGACCGAACGTGATCGTCTGCGCCTGCTGCTGCGGTGAGAAAATGCTTGGGGGAAGCAATTCGACCTCGGAAGCCTCTTGCGTCGTCGGAACGGCCTGTTCGCCCGCGCGGGATCCGCCCGCCGAGGCGGACGGTTCGGCGACATTCCGGCTGCTCCCGGACGCTTGCGGTGCGGGTGGGTCGGCAAACTCGGCTTTCTGATTTGGCTTGTCGCGGTCCGGACTGTCGGGATTGGATGGGGGGGGTGGCGGCGGCGTTTCGCGGGGAGCTTGGGGCGCAAACGACGTCGGCAACTCGGGATCGACGGGCCGGGGATTGCGGCTGTACATGCGCGATGACTTGGGGAGGCCGCCCGGTTCCTTTCCAATGTCAACATCGGAGGTCTCACCGAGTGCCGCCTGCTGACGCTCCCGAATGGCGGAGTAGACGGATCGGTCGGTTCGGTCGTTGAGGTGCGAAGCGCAGCCGACGAGGCCGGCCGCGAGGGCGACGGAAACGAGCAACCAGGCGGCGCGGGCCATCGAGCGTCTTGCACCGGCCGGCAGTGAGAATCTCGATGGGGATCTCGGCGGCGATGCGGTGCGGACCGGTTCTTGCATGGTGAGTTCGTCCAGACGTAGGAGGTCTCCGGCGGCGCGCCGACCGCCCGGCTCCGTGTACCGATACCCGCAATGCGATCCGGGCGTCAATACGATTCGGCGAGAAGAATACAGGTTCTCACCGTATTCCGGCTGCTCAGCGGCAGCGGTCTGCACCAGACGGCATCGGTCGAAGTGGTCCCAGCTCGTGCCATCGAGTAAAATGGGGCGCGGAGCGTCGGATCGCGGGATCGCGCTCGGCCTGAAGCGGATGAACCGTCTCACGTGGATGGTCCGCCGACGAACAAGAGCCCGCCGCCCATCCATCATGCCACGAACAAAAAGGACATCATCCGAGGCTGTTTCACCGACCCATTTCACGCCGGC
>JBBTCJ010000096.1:0-3071 GCA_038043285.1 Planctomycetota bacterium
CTTCGCGGGGAACGACGTTCGAGCGGCTCTTGCCTCTGGGTCGGCGCGTATCCAGGGGCGAAGAGTGTTGCAACGCGGAAAAGAAAGGCAAGGTTCCCGCCGACGAACGCTTCTACTTCGTCGTTCGGACCTTCAATGAACCGGTTGATCTTTCGCGGGCGTTTCTCGGGCGCAAGGCCGTGGCCTTGTTCCCAGTGAACGCGCGCGAGGGATTTTGTGAAGGAATGTTTCCCGAAGAAAGCGTGTGACACGGATCACGCCACAGCCTATTAACGAGTGGAGGTCAATGAGAATGTCAAAGTTCGAACGGAACAGTGAGACGAAGCTCCGCACCTTGGCGTGCGGCGCGTTGCGGTTCGGCACGCTCTGTGGCGTGTTGGTTGTTTCCATGATGTGCCTTGGAACGAGCTGTCCATGGAATCCGCCGGGACCAACAGCATGCACGGTCGACGCGGATTGCGACGACAGCAACGGCTGTACGACGGACACGTGCGTCATCGCCGCCGACGCGACCGAGGGCGAGTGCGACAGCGTGGCCGCCTGCGAAGACGACCTCTGCGTCGATGACGCCTGCGTCGAATGCCTCGATGACGCCGGGTGCGACAACGCCGACGTCTGCGACGGCTCCGAGACCTGCGTGGCCGGCGCTTGCACCGACGGTACGGCGCTGGATTGCGACGACGCCGATCTGTGCACCGACGATGCCTGCGACGCTACGGACGGCTGCTCCAATACGGCAGTCGCATGCGCCGACGGCGAAACCTGCGTCGACGGCGGCTGCGTGCTGGTTTGCGCGGCCGATGCCGATTGCGACGACAGCGACCTGTGCACGACGGACACCTGCGTCGATACCGCCTGCTCGAACGTGGCTGTCGATTGCAACGACGACGTGGCCTGCACCGATGACTCGTGCGATGGCACGACCGGCGCCTGCCTGAACGCCGACAACTGCGCCGCCGGCACCGAGTGCGATGCGGCCACCGGAACGTGCGTGACGGCGGTTTGTACGGTCGACGCGGATTGCGACAACGGCACCTTCTGCGACGGAACCGAGACCTGCGACGTGGCGACGGGTTCGTGCGTAGATGGTACCCGTCCTTGCAACGACGCCGACGGCGTCGGCTGCACTGATGCGACCGCAACGGAGAGTTGCGCTGAGGGCGACGCGGCTGCCGTGTGCACCGCATGTCCCTCGGTTACCTTGGACTTCACGCTCGGTCAGGACAACCTCACCGGCACCAGCGGCGATGACGATTTCCTGGCCGCCCTCGAGTTCAACACCGGCAGCGGCACGCAGATCGCCACCATACAGACCGGCGACAGCGCCAATGGCCTCGCCGGCACGGACACGCTGACCGCGTCGGTCAACGGCACGGCGGCGGTCCCGACCCTTGCGGGAATCGAGACCATCGACGTCACCGCGTTTGCGGCCACCACCATCACCGGCACGAACATCAGCGGAGTGGACGAAATCAACTCGCTAAACAGCACGGCCACGCTGACGATTACCTCGATGCAGGAAGCGGCTAACGTCGGCCTCGCGGGAACCAGCGACGGCGCGTCGGGTCTGAGCATCACCTTCGCGACCGCGGTGACCGCCGGCTCGGCGGATGCGATTACCACCACGCTGACCGGCGCCAACGCGGGCACGGTGACGATCACCACCGGGGCGACCAACGGTTTCGAGACGTTGAACGTCACCGGCACGGGCAGCACGGCCAACACCCTGACCGCGATTACGCAGGGCACCGGCACCACGATGGTGACGGCCAACCTCGCCGGCGATCAGGCCACCCAGTTGAAGGCCATGCCCTCGACGATCCGGACCTACACCGGCTCGACCATGACGGGCGCGCTCACGCTGGGTAGCGGAACCCGCGCCGACGCCACCGACACCTATGCTTCGTTCGCCACGGTGGACATCGCCAAGGTGACCGGCGGCACGGGCAATGACGTGTTCATCTTCGGAACCTCGCTGGACAGCAGCGACTCCGATCAATCCGGCGAGTCGATCGACGGCGGAGCCGGCACCGACGTGCTCCAGGCGACGTTCGGCTCGGCATTGGGCAGCGCCCTCCCGATCGCCAACATCGAGGAGCTTCGGGTCAACGCCTCGGCGAGCAGCTCGTCGTTCAGCCTGCTCAATGTCAGCGGCGTCAGCACCGTCACCGTCGAGTCGGACGACACGGCCAACACCATGACCGTGGACAACGTCCCGGTGACCAGCACGGCGCAGACCTGGCCGACGCTGGCCTTCCGCGGCGACGGAACCCAGGCTGCCCAGACGTACGACACCATCACCTTCAACGGCTTCGGCGCCTCGGCTTCGGCCGGGGACAGTATGGCTGTGAACTTCGCCAACCGCGGCACGCCCCTCAACAGCTCGGGCACGACCAACGCCCACACCGTCACCTCGATGACCGTCGGAAGCAGTTCGTCGACGGGTATGGAAACCTTGACGATCACCGCGGCCGACGGCCCGTTGAGCGTGACCTCGACCACCACCTGCTTCTCCTGCATGGGCATCACCGTGACGGGTAGCTCGAACGTGGGTCTGGGCACGATGACCGGAACCGCCGACAGCGTGACCTCGCTGACCGCGACGGGCGTGACCGGAAACTTCACGGGCACCATCGACAACATGAACGGTGGAACGATTCAGCTCGGTACGGGTAACGACACGGTCGACACGACCGGCTCGGCCGCGTCGGCCATGACCATCCAGGGCGGAGCCGGCAACGACACCCTCACGGGTGCAGGCGGCGCCGACACGATCCAGGGAGCTGCGGGCACGGATACTCTGATCGGTGCAGCCGGGGCCGATACGCTTGCCGGTGGTGACGACAACGACACCATCCAGGGCGACGGAAGCTCGGACACCATCACCACCGGAAACGGCGCGGATACGGTCGTGCTCACGACCGTAGCCGCGGACGCCGCGAACGCTGACACCGTCAGCGACTTCACGGCGGGTTCCGGCGGCGATCAGCTCGAGATGGACATCTCGGCCCTCGAGACCAGCGGCGCGACGGACGCCAACGAGGCGGTCAACTTCGTCGAGCTTCAGGACG
>JBBTCJ010000097.1:0-1912 GCA_038043285.1 Planctomycetota bacterium
TCCAGCTCTCAGGTCCGTGTCTCCGTGGCATGTCGTGCCAAAGGGGGACCCCACCTTCGTGGTCTCCGTGTTGATAATCATCTAGAAGCGGCAGGTCCCCTCCCGGGGTTGGTAGTGTTCGTTATCGCGACGCACACAGACCAAACAAAGGAGAGGACCCAATGAAATTATACGCCGCAATCGACCTCCATTCGAACAACAGCATGCTCGTCATCATCGATGAGAACGACAGAGTCGTCTTCGAGCGACGGCTCCCCAACGACCTGCCGACCGTGCTGTCGCATCTGGCCCCGCATCGAGCGGAGGTTCAGGCAATCGCCGTCGAGTCGACCTACAACTGGTACTGGCTGGTGGACGGGCTGATGGAAGCAGGTTATAGCGTGAAGCTTGTGAACACGGCGGCGGTCCGGCAATACGACGGGCTCAAATACACCGGGGACGAGCACGACGCGCGGCATCTGGCGCACATGCTGCGCTTAGGCCTCCTGCCGACGGGCCACATCTACCCGAAGGAGGAACGCAGCGTGCGCGACCTGCTGCGCAAGCGCGCCCAGCTGGTCCGGTGCCGGACCGCGCAGGTCCTGAGCATCCAGAACCTGGTGAGCCGGAACACCGGCCACGGGATCCGCATCGACGCCATCCGGCTCCTTGACGATGCCGAGATATCTCGGCTCTGCGGCGGCGACGAGGCTCGGGCGATGGCCGTACGGAGCAACCTGAGCGTCATGCTGTGCCTCGATGAGCAGGTGCGCGGCCTGGAGCGCGCGTTGCTGCCGCGGGCGCGGCTCAACCCGGCGTTCGCCAACCTGATGAGCGTGGTCGGGGTCGGGAAGATCCTCGGGATGACCATCATGTACGAGGCGGGGACGATAGAGCGCTTTGCGAAGGTCGGTTGTTTCTCGTCGTATGCCCGGTGCGTGGGGAGCTCTAAGTGGAGCAACCACAAGAAGAAGGGCGAGGGAAACCGGAAGAACGGCAACAAGTACCTGGCGTGGGCGTTCGTCGAGGCGGCGCACCACGCGATAAGGCATAGCGAGGCGGTGCGGAAGTTTTACCAGCGCAAGAAGGCCAAGACGAACGGGGTGGTGGCCATCAAGGCGGTGGCGCACAAGCTGGCGCGGGCGTGCTACCACGTGCTCAGGCAGCAGGTGCCGTTCGAGGAGGCGAGAGCCTTCGCGTGAGGATTCGGGTGAAGAGAGCGAGCCAGGTAAGCGGCTGGTCGTGAGCCATAGTGTTGATTGGAAGCTCTCTTCACCCCCGCTTTGGGCGAGGACGCCTCGGTCGTGAACCAGCCAGGGGCTGGCGCGGCGTGAGCCGCAGCCACAAAGTTGTCGGCGGCGAGAGCCGCCATCGAATGGTCACGAAAGGGAACCAACGGTTTTCTGGGCCCTCGGATGAGGGCAGGGGTTCCGGCTGAAGTTAGCCGGCGCTTAGAACCAGATGAGTGGCTGGTGCGGAATCGTTCCGCAACCATGCGAGAGAGAACCTGGGTGCGTAACGTCTTAAGCGGGGAAACGATGGGAAGGACAACGACGTATGACGGCCCTAATCAAGGGTGGGGAGTGCTTTGCCTGTTGACGTCGGGGCTTCTAATGAGTGGCCGCTTAAGGCGGAGCGCCTTGGGTTACCTGCGCCGGGCCAGGGCTTTGACGGCGGCGGCGAGTTCGGCGGGGTCGACCGGCTTGGGTAGGTACATCTGGTAGCCGGCCATCAGCAGTTGGGTGCGGTCTTCCACCCGGGTCTGGGTGGTCAGGGCGGCGGCGGGGACGTCGCCCCCCTGCGCCGGCGCGCGCTCGCGCACCGCGCGGATGAAGGCGAAGCCGTCGGTGCCCGGCATCGCCAGGTCGCAGATGATGACGTCCGGCACGCTCCGGTCCAGCGCGGCCAACGCGTCGTCGGAGGTGGCCGCGGA
>JBBTCJ010000098.1:0-6595 GCA_038043285.1 Planctomycetota bacterium
AGCGCCCGGCGGAAGGTGCGCTTGAAATGCCGCACCGATTCCGGTCCGGATTGCCGCATGCCGCTGTAGCGGTCGCGCTCGGCGGTGATGCGGTGTTTGCCCTTGGGTTGAATGCGCGGGAGTTTCAACTCCTCACCGAGAATCTCGGCGAGTTCCTCCAGGGTCACGTCCACTTCGAGGATGTGCTGTCCCTCTTCGGTTCCGCCTGGCCCGATGCCGCCCCGACCGTCGGCGGCGTCGCCGGGCTTGCCGTCTCCGCTGCCCACGCCGCCGTCGCTGTTGTCGCCGTAACGAAAATGAGGCGTTTCGATGCCGCGCACCGGGATGCTGATGAGCTTCTTCCCTTCGCGGCCAAGAAGCTCGCTGCGGGTGAGGAACTTTCGCAGGTCGTCGCGGATCTTGCCCTTGACGATCTTGCGAAAGCGCTGATGGTCTTTGTCAATCTGCAGCGCCATACGTCCACCTGCGCGTTGCCGCTTGTCGATCGTCGATGGCCGATTTGAACGACCCGCTGACGACCACCCCGACGACAGCGAGGCAGCCGATGGCCCGCTCGGGGGGCAGCCGTTGCTGGCTCGTTATTTGCAAAATCCTCTCCGATCCCCAAGGCCCGACCCACGGCAAACCCGCCGTCAGCCGTCCGTGTTCTCTCGATTCCCGTCCGCCATTAGGAACTTGGAATGGAATCGACGATGCGCCCCGTGCCATCGACGGTCGACAATCGTCACTCGACGATCCGCTACGATTTCTTCTTCTCCTTTTCCTCCTTGGTGTCGCCGCGGGCAAAGATGCTCGCGACGTAGTTGAGCACGTCCGTCGCGCTGGTCTCGTTGTAACCGAAGTATTTGATCAGCCGCTGCTTGACCACGTCGATTTTCGCCTGGGTTTCGTCGTCGACGACGCCCGAGACCACGTTCTTGAGCTTGATCGTGTCCCGCTGGTCTTCGAACAGTTTCAGTTCCAGCGCCCGATGCAGTCGGGCGTTGGTGTGATACTCAAAGCGCTTTCCGTCCAACGACAGCGCGCCGATGTAGTTCATGATTTCCTGGCGGAAGTCGTCCTTGCGCGATTCGGGGATGTCGATCTTCTCCTCGATCGAGCGCATCAGCCGCTCGTCCGGCTCCTCGTCGCGCCCGGTGTACCTGTTCCGCACCTTCTCGTGCTGGGTGTACGCCCGGACGTTCTCGATGTAGTTGCCGCACAACCGCGTGATGGCGTCCTCGTCGGCGCTGATGGCCCGTTGCACCTCTGATTTGAGCACGTCCTCGTACTCTTCGCGAACCATCGCCAGCAACTCGCGGTAGCGCCCCCGCATCTCCTCGTCGGTGATCAGGCTGTGATGCGACAGGCCGGACTCCAGTTCGTTCATCACCATGAACGGGTTGATGCACTTCTCCTGAATCGCCTGATCGGAAACCAGAGAGTTGGAGAGTTTGTCCTGAATGTACCGCGGGCTGATGCCTTGCAATCCTTCGCGCGGGGCCTCTTCCTTGAGTTCGCGGACCGAATCCTCGGTGAAGTTCGGGATGCTCTTCCCGTTGTACAGTTTGAGCTTCTGCAAGAGCGTCAGTCCGGCTTTTTTCGGCTCCTCCAGCCGCGTCATCACCGCCCACATGGCCGCCATCTCGATGGTGTGCGGGGCGATGTGGATGCCGCGGATCCGCTCCTTGTTGAAATCGCGGTTGTAGATGGCGATCTCGTCGTCGAGCTTGATGTTGTACGGCACGTCGATCTTGATGGTCCGATCGCGGAACGCCTCCATCAACTCGTTGTTCTGAAGCTTCTTGTACTCCGGCTCGTTGGTGTGCCCGACGATCACCTCGTCGATGTGCGTTTGGGCGAACTTCTTGGGCTTGATCACGTGCTCCTGCGACGCGCCCAGCAGGTCGTAAAGGAAAGCCACGTCCAGCTTGAGCACCTCGATGAACTCGATCATCCCGCGGTTGGCAATGTTCAGCTCGCCGTCGAAGTTGAAGGCCCGGGGATCGCTGTCGCTGCCGTATTCGGCGATCTTGCGATAGTTGATGTCCCCGGTCAGCTCCGTGGAGTCCTGGTTCTTTTCGTCCTTGGGTTGGAACGTGCCGATGCCCACGCGGTCCTTCTCCGACAGGACCAGGCGCCGCACGCGCACGCTCTTGATGACTTCGTTCCAATTCCCGTCATACCGCAGGAGGAGGTCGTCGAACATCCGGCGGCAGAAGGGATCCAGCGCGCCCTCGACGCGAACCTGCGCCCCCTCCGGGAGTTCCTCGTTGATCTTGGCGATGACCGCCCGGCGGGCCTCCGGCGGAATCAGCTTCAGCGGATCCTCGTGCATCGGGCAGGTGTGTACGCAGACCTTGCCGTTCTCGTCGGGAATATGCCACGCGAAAGTGTACAGCGCCCCCTCTTCCAGCTTCGAGTAATACTCCAGCCCCTTCTTGAGCAACCGAGCGATCGTGCTCTTCGACGAGCCGACCGGTCCGTGCAGCAGCAGGATTCGCCGTTCGGTCCCGTACTGATGGGAGGCCGACTTGAAGAAGTCGACGAGGTTCATCAACGCACGATCCAGCCCGTAGATCGCGTCCGCACCCCCGTCGATCGGATCATCGAAGAACGTATAACGAACCAGCTCCTGGCGCATCCAGGTGTAGCGCCGTGAGCCGAAGTGCATGATCATCTCGTAGATGCGCTGGAAGGCGTTCCGCGCGACCTTCGGATTGGACGTCACCAGGTCCAGATAGTCCTGGAAGGTTCCCTCCCAGTGCTGCTCGCGGAACTTCGTCGGGTTCACGTGACGATCGACGATCGAAAGGATGTCCGTCGCATTGGCCATGGTCTTTGGTCTCCGACCGGCGCAGAGAGCCGGTTTCTGCCCACAAAAAAACCGATCGCCGCAAGGACCACGACAGACGTGCGTGCGGAACGTTCCGGCGGCATCACCGAAGCGTCGACGCCGCCTACCGCCTGGGTCGACCGGTGCTGTCCACTTCCCCTTCCAGAGGCTCAGGGAATATTAGGACGCGCCGTGTCGGCAGTCAATGAAGGCGGCGGCCCAGAGCGCGCGACGGCGGCGCAATCCCGCACGTCGTCGAATCGACGCCCGCCAGGCACGACGCGCGCAGTCCGACCTCAAGACGACCGTATCCCGATATCGGTCAGCCCGCCGGAACCACTTGGCTTATCCTTTGGGGGATTTCCTCCCCACTTCGCCGCGCGGTGATGGAAACGGAATACGCCGCCAGACGTTCGCGGTGTTGGGCCGATCGACATGGACCTGCGGCACCCCGCCGGCTGGGGCGCGAAGCCACGCTCGCCGTCAGATTCGTTATCGGGCGACCGGTGAGGCGTTTTCGGGCATCGCCGTCCGCGACGCCTCAATGATCGCCCGAAGGCGAGCTGCCGACGCCCGCGGATCCGGCTCACTGATGACCGACGAACAGACGCACACGGTGCAGGCGACTGCGCCAACCACGGCCCTGAGGTTGTCCGCCTCGATCCCGCCGATGGCGACCAGGGGTAGCGACGTGCGCCGCCGTGCGTACGCCAGCGTTAACAGACCGGCCACGTGATCCTGCGGCTTGGTGGCCGTCGCAAACACCGGGCCTACCGCGACGTAGTCGGGGCAGACGGCAATGGCTGTTTCGAGCTGTTCGACGGTGTGCGTGCTCAGGCCGATTACCGCGGACGCGGGAACCACCCGTCGCGCCGCCGACACGGAAAGGTCATCTTGCCCCAAGTGCACGCCGTGGGCGCCGCCTGCGGCTGCGACGTCCGGGCGGTCGTTCACGATGAAAACACGCTCCCGGCGACGGCACAGCTGCGCGAGTCGCACGGCGCGGGCGAACAATTCCCGATCCGGAAGTGACTTCTCGCGAAGTTGGATAGCGTCCGCGCCGCCTTCGAGCACCGCCTCAGCCGTCGCGAACCAGTCATGACGGCAGAGCGCCTCCGTCAGGATGACATAGAGTCTTACGCCCGCAAACTTCTCGCCGGCCCGGCCCGTCAGGACCAGTCGGCGCTCGAGATCGTAGGCACGGTAGCGAATCCGTTCGATCGCGCGGGCGAATTCAACGTCGACGACCTTGCCGTACTCTTCCAGGGACCGAAGACCCTCGGTCAACCTGGCCGCGGCCGCGCGGGCCACGTCGCCCGCGCTTCGGCGACGAAACTCCGACTCCGTGGACGCCTCTCGCCCGACGTCGCCGACGACGTCTCGATGACCGATGAGCTCGCAGTCGCCTTGATCCGCCCCGCGACCGCGTTTCTCCCCCGTATCGCAACCGTGAGGGAGCGGTCCACTTGTAGGGCGGGCTACGCCCGCCGCATCGCCCAACACTCGAATGGCGTCAGCCAGATCGTGGCGAAGCTGTTTGCAAGTCTCCGTGAGTGCGGCGTCGTCGAGCACGAACCGCGCGTACTCCTCCATCCCCCGCAGCGCCTCGCGCGAGCGGTTGAAGTTGGCGTCGAGAATGCGCAGAACCGGCGATTCGGTCATCCCCAATCCTTCATCAGCGCGGCCCGGCGCGGGGACCATTTTCCCCAACCCAGCCGGCCGGTCATCATCCCAAGAATCGTACCCGCATTCGTATCCGACGCCCCGCCGACCCGGCCAGCCGCCTCACCAGACCCGACGAAGCAACGCAAACACCTCGCGGTTCCCACCGTGCCCCCGAATCACGCTGTCGAAGGTTCCCACCACCTGCCACCCCGTCCTGGCGGCTTCATCCAGCACGCCCGCCACGACGCCATCGACGGCTTCATCGGGAAGCACTCCCGCAATCAGCCGGTCCTTGGCTGCCTCGTAGTGTGGTTTGACCAGGGTCAGGACCATTCCATCCCGCCGGACGGCGTTCGCGGCGGCCGGCAGAACTTTGGCCTGCGGCGTCCACCCCACGTCAACCGTGACCAGGTTGACGATCTCCGGAAGCTCAACGTGCATCGCGTTGGCCCGCTCCAGAACCACGACCCGCAGATCCTTCCTGAGCTTCCACGCCAGCGTTCCATACGACGTGTCGACCGAATAGACCCTAGCGGCACCGCGTTGCAGCAGGCAGTCGACGAAACCGCCGACATGGCTGCCGAAGTCGGCGCAGACCATATCTCGGACAACCAACTGGAAATGCTCGATCGCCGCGGACAGCTTCTCCCCGCCGCGGGAAACGAATCCGGACGGAGACGAATCTGTTGGACTCACAAGGATGGGTGGGTGGCGATCAACGCCAACCCCGCGATCGTACGTCGCGGCGGTCCCGGCTCGGGACGCGTGCTACGGCCTCTGGCCAGAGCCGCAATTGTCAGGAGGCCAACCTCGTTTCCTTTCCTTCCACGGCGCAAGCCCAAGGGGTCTGTTCGTCTACACCTTACGTCACAAGCAAAACGGACCCCTCGCCGGTTATTCGCTGGTCTTGGCCTTCGCTGCGGCGTTCACACGCTTGGCCAGTCGCGACTTTCGCCGTGCGGCGGTGTTCTTGTGCAGCGTGCGCTTGGCCGCCGTTTTGTCGAGTCTCTTGGTGACCTCGACGAACGCGTCTTTGGCCTTGGCGACGTCCCCGCTCTTGATCACGTCCAGGAGCCTTCGTGTTTCGGTTTTCAACACAGCTTTGCGGGCACGGTTGCGGCGGCGATTCCGCTCGCTTTGCTTCATTCGTTTGGCGGCGTCTGCAAGATTCGGCACGTCGTCTCTCCCGTCAGTGGTTCGTTCTTCCGTTGGCTATCTCTTCTGCAAGGCATCCAGTCTAGCACGAACGTCCCGGTAGGTGTAGTCCATTTGCAGGACCGTGCCGTAGGTTTTCCGAGCCGCCTCGACGTCGCCCCGGGCCTCCTGGGCCCGCGCCAGCCAGTAGTGAAGGCTCTTGCCCATATCCTCATCCGCCCCGTCGAAGTCCCGAAGCGTCTCCTCCAAGGCCGCGATCGCCTGGTCGTAATACTCCTTGCGGTGGAAGCATCGCCCCAGGTACACCCCGCAGGATGCCCGGTTCTTCAGGTCCGATCGGGCCTGCTGGAACAGCGGAATCGCGTCGTCGAACTGGCCCGCGTTGAACCGGCGGATGGCCAACTCGAATTTCAACCGCAGGTCCGACGGATAGCGCTCCGACCGATCCTTAAACACCTTCAGCTCGAAGCGCAACTGGTCGATCCGCGCCTGCTTGGCCTGCTCCTCTTGGCCGCCCTTGGCCGCCTCCCGCGCCGCCCGACCCAGCTGCTTAATCCGAACGTCGTCCGCCAGTTGTTTCCAGCGGTAGTCGTTGGTTCGCTTGAACTCGCCCACCAACAGGCCGATCGCCGTGGTCTCCTCTTCCTCACGTTCGCGTCGGCACAGCAGGTCGGTGTATTCGCGCAATACGCCCGCCTTGTCCGGGTTCGCCTGGAACGCCGCCGCTGCCCGGGCAATCAACTGATCGACCCGATCGTCCCCCTGCACCGTTCGATGTTTGTCGTGAAGTGCCTCCTGCTCCTCGCTGTCGACGATACTGCCGCGGTAGCCCTCGCCTTTGTCGTATTTCCCCTTGAGGATCGTCAACTTCGTGGAAATCTGCTTCAGCGAGTTGTCGGCCGCGGGATCTTTCGCCGTCCGCCGCCGCCAGAGCTGCACAACCTCGACGCCCATCTGGTA
>JBBTCJ010000099.1:0-7644 GCA_038043285.1 Planctomycetota bacterium
TCGCTCGCCAGGGGGCGAAGAAAGCCACGCACGCCAAGCTTCGTGCGAAGGACCGACCGCTGGCCAACGACTTCGTCTCCGACGAAGCCTTCGATCAGATGCTCCACGCGTGGTTCGGCAACATCGCAAGGGTTCTCGCGCCTGGGCGCGGGTTCTACATCTGGGGCGGGTACGCCAACGTGGGAAACTACCCGCCTGTCCTGAAGGCCTGCGAACTGTACTTCTCGCAGGCCATCATCTGGGTCAAGGAGCATCCGGTCCTGACGCGAAAGGACTTCATGGGCAACCATGAGTGGTGCTTCTATGGTTGGCGCGAGGGCGCGGCCCACGTCTATCTCGGCCCCAACAACGCCACCGACGTCTGGTCGGTCAAAAAGATCAACCCCCAGTCGATGATTCACCTCACCGAGAAGCCCGTCGAGCTGGCGGTGCGGGCTATGCAGTACTCCTCCCGCACGGGCGAAAACGTGCTCGACCTGTTCGGCGGCAGTGGTTCGACGCTGATCGCGGCGGAACAGACCGGTCGTCGGGCGTTCTTGATGGAACTCGACGCGCTGTACAGCGACGTCATCGTTCAGAGGTGGGAAAAGTTCGCGGGTCGGAAGGCGGAGAGAGAGTGCCATGTCATGGCATGATGTGCGTGATCGGCATTGGCACAACAAGTGCCATGAAATGGCGCTCGATGCTTGGTTCCTTCCGTGCCATGCCGTGACACGCGGGTCAGGGTATCGAGCGACTTTTACGCCCCAGGTGCAAAATCCGGTAAGTAAGATGCCGCATCCCAAGAAGACATCCTCCCTCCCCCAGCCCGCCGAGGGGGCCTCCCGGTTGGACGGCGAACTGGTCGCCCGGGCCTACCGCAAGGTCATGGACCGCCAGGAGTTGACCCAGGTTGAACGCGAGGCCCTCAAGCGGCACGAAAAGCAGAAGGAAGAACGGCTCCGCTGGCAGTACTACCGTTCCATCCCCCAGAAACACTGGCGGCAGATGTCCGGGAGGCAGACCAAAGTGCTCAACGAGCAGGCGGCCCGGTACGGGATTCCCTTGGGCGGAGCCAGGATCGATCTGCCGGCGGTGGTCAAGGCATTACACGACTTCCTGGCGGCCAACGCCCAGAAGCTGGCCCGCGACGAGGATGACCTGCTTGCGGGCGGCGGCAGCCCGGCGCTGGAACGCTACCGCGAGGAGCGCGCGAAACTGGCCCGGCTGGAGCGGCTGGAGCGCCAAAGTCGGCTGCTGCCGCGAAACGAGGTCCGGGAAGCGCTGGGCCGCATCGCGGCCGTTCTTCGCGCCGCGGGCGACGCCCTGCAACGGCAGTTCGGCGCTGCGGCGGTGGAGATTCTGTACGAGGCCCTCGACGACGCCCAGCGGGAGCTGGATCAGTCGTTGGGAGAGGCTGGATCAGGGGAGCAGGATAACCGGTGACCGGCTCGTCACCGCATCTCCTGTTCTCCCGCTCTACTGTTCACTTGCTCTCATTATGCATCCGACGCGGAGTGACCTCGAGTTCTTCCTGGCTCAGGCCCGGCCGCGCCCGCTGCGGACCATGCGGGCGTTCGCCGAAGACGAGATCGTCATTCCCGAGGGGCCGTACGCGGGTCGGCGGTTCCGGTGTTCGCGTCAGCCCTACACCGCGCTGTGGTTTGCGGAGGTCGATTGCGGACGCTGGTCGCGCTGCGTGGCCACCGGCCCGACGCAGTCCGGAAAGACGTTGTCCTGCTTCGTGATCCCCCTGCTCTATCACCTCTTCGAGCTGCAAGAGACGGTGATCTGCGGCCTCCCGGACATGGACATGGCGGGAGACAAGTGGCGCGAGGACATCCTTCCGGCCATCGAACGCTCCCGCTACCGCGAGCTGCTCCCCCAGCGCGGCGGGGGCAGCCGGGGCGGGCGGGTGGAGTCGCTGCAGTTTGGGAACGGGGCGACGTTGAAGTTCATGTCCGGCGGTGGGAGCGACAAGAGCCGGGCGGGATTCACCTCCCGCGTGGTGGTGATTACCGAAACCGACGGGATGGATCAGCCCGGGGCCACCAGCCGGGAAAGCGACAAGATCACCCAGCTTGAAGCCCGCACGCGGGCCTACGGCGCCCGCAAGCGCATCTACCTGGAATGCACAGTCAGCACCGAGCAGGGACGAACCCATCAGGAGTACGTCAACGGCACCAAGAGCCGGATCGTGCTGCCCTGTCCCCATTGTCCGGAGTGGGTGACGCCCGAACGCGAACATCTCACCGGCTGGCAGGGAG
This sequence comes from Planctomycetota bacterium, assembly GCA_038043285.1. GTDB lineage: Bacteria > Planctomycetota > Phycisphaerae > UBA1845 > UBA1845 > JBBTCJ01. The sequence continues at coordinate 2,247 of JBBTCJ010000099.1, forward strand.
CAGCAACCCAGGCGGACGCCCGCCGGACGGGAGCCTTCTCTTGTCCCGCCTGCGGACACGTCTGGAGCCACGAGGACCGCGCGCAGGCCAATCAGAATGGCCGTCTACTTCATGATGGCCAGACCATCGACTTGAATGGAGAAGTCCACGGCGCGATGCCCCAGACCGACACCCTGGGCTTCCGCTGGTCGGCGGTGAACAACCTCTTTCTGAGTGCCGGTGACTTCGCCGCCGATGAATGGCGCGCCGGCCGATCGCCGGATGAGGAGAACGCCGAGCGGGAGATGCGCCAGTTCGTCTGGTGCCTGCCGATGGCGCCGTCGAAGTGGGTGCAGACCTCGCTGGAATCCACCGAGCTGGCCGGGCGGATGAACGACCTGCCCCGCGGCGTGGTGCCCAAAGGCACGCGCTGCCTGACCGCCGCCATCGACCTGGGCAAATACCTTACCCATTGGATCGTCGTGGCCTGGGGACCGGAAGCGGCGTGCCACGTTGTGGATTACGGTCGCATCGAGGTGGCCAGCGAGGATCTGGGTGTCGAGCAGGCCACCCTCGTGGCCCTGCGGGAATTCCGGGTGCTGATCTTGGAGGGTTGGCCGGTACGCGTTGCCGGCGGGGAGCCGATGATCCCCGCCCAGGTGTGGATTGACTCGGGGTATATGACCTCCGTGGTCTACGCCTTCTGCAAGCAGTCCGGCACCCGGTTCCGACCGGCCATCGGCCGCGGGGCGGCGCAGCAGCATCGGCAGTGGTACAATCGGCCGACGAATACCGGGGCGATCGTCAAGCACATCGGGGAGGGGTATCACGTCAACTATCTGCCCGCCGAGCAGTTGCACCTCGTGGAAGTGGACGCGGATCACTGGAAGACCTGGGTGCACCAGCGGCTGAGCATGCCGTTGGGTAAACGCGGCGCGATGTCGTTGTTTCAGGCGGGCCTGCAGGAGCATCTGGCGCTGGCCCGGCATCTGACCGCCGAGACCAAGATCGAGGAGTTCGTGGCCGGGCGGGGCGTGGTCGTGAAGTGGGAGCGGCTGCGCCGGCAGAATCACTGGTTCGATGCCTTGTACAATGCCTGCGCGGCGGGACATCTGTGCGGAGTACGGCTGGTGAGCGGAGACGAACCGACTCGACCTCAGTCCAAGCCGCGGGTCAGCCCTGCGATGGTCCAGCCCGACGGCCGTCCGTGGGTCGACGTCGATCGCTTCCGGGAAACCTTCGCACAGATAGGGCGCTGACCCAGGACAGCGACGCGGTTGGTATGCCCTTGGGCTGGAACAGGCCGTGGAAACGCTATCCCTGACGGACGGCGGGCCGTGGATTCGCAACCAGCTCCTCAAACACCTCAAGAAACTGCAGGCCATGCTGCTGGACTTCTACCACCTCAACGAACACCTATGGGACACGGCCAGGGCCTGCTGGGGCGACGGCGAGGAGGGGCGTGCCTGGGCCCGGCAGCAGCTTCACGACATCAAACACATCGGCGGACGTCCGGTGCTGGCGGCCATCGAGGAGGCGAAGAAGAAGCTTCGCGCCAAGGCCAAACAAGATGCTCTGCGATGGTTGCGGAATTACATCGTGGAACGGTGGGAGATGTTGGAGTACCCGGCGGCGTTGGCCAAAGGCTGGAACATCGGCTCCGGCCCGACGGAAGCCATATGCAAGAACCTCACCCTCCGACTCAAACGCCCGGGCATGAAATGGAATACCGACAATGCCGCAGCCCTGATGAACCTCGTAGCTCTCCGGGAGGGCAGGCAGTGGGAGCAATACTGGCAGGATCGAAAAACCGCCTAATGCCAAAATCCGTGGCCAGACCCAAAACGGAATCAACCGCAGATTCTTGTTGACTCGCAAGACGCCAAGCTGTAAACTGCTTCGTCCGCAGGTGTGCTCGCCGCCTGCAGCCCAGCAGTATCTCTGGAGGGGGCACGCCGATGCAATCGCAAGCTTGCCGCAGAGTGGTCTGGTCTCGATCGTTCATCGCCGCGCTTCTGAGCCTTCTGACCGCTGTCTCGCCCGGCGTCGCCGACCCGGTCGCCTCTCCCGGCAACGTCGTCATCGTCGTTCTCGACGACGTGAGCGTAGATGAGCTGTCCGTGTACGCGGGCTATCCGCTGGCCGAAGCATGTGGAAACCAAGACCAGTGCGTCCACCCCATCGCCGGCTGTAACACGTGTTCTTGTCCCAGCTTCCCAGCCTTCCCGGATACCCCCTTCATCACCTCTCTCGCAAACGAAGGCGTGATTTTCAAGAACGCCTATTCCAATCCGACGTGTTCGCCAACACGGACGACGATCCAAACCGGCCGATATGCCTTCAGGACCGGAGTTGGTCTCCCCGGCGACGGGTTTGGCCCGCGCGAGCAGACGATTCCCGAGGTTCTCCGGAGCATTGCCCCACAGCCCTCACCGAGCTATTCGAGTGCGGCCATCGGAAAGTGGCACATGTCGACGGAAAAGCAATTCGACGCTTGTGGCCCGGTGCTATTCGGCGGATACGATTATTTCATCGGCACGGAAACGAATATAGGCGACTATTGTAGTTGGCGAAAAACCCGCGCCTCTCGCGGTGTCCCGGACTGTATTACGGACGACCGCCTCGCCTACGCGACCACGGACAACGTCGACGACGCCATCCGCTGGGTTTGCGGCCTGGACTCCTGCGGAGACGGGCTCTGCGCCGGCGGCGAGACCGGGGAAGGGTGCCCGGCCGATTGTGTACTGCAGAATCAGTGCAACAACGACAGACAGTGCACGGGGCAAGAAAACTTCATCAGTTGCCCGGGAGACTGTACGGCAGCTCCGGTGTGCGGCAACGGCGTGTGCGAGGCCGGAGAGCGCTACTGTTCGATGTGCCCGGAGCAGGACGACTGCGTGGCTGAAATGACGCCGCTTTGCTCGAATCCACGAGCGAACTGGTTTCTCTCGCTGGCTTTCAATGCCCCGCATGGCCCGACAGAAGTTCCATGCGCAGGCGTGAACAATTGCGTCCCACTGGTCGTGCCCCCACCCCCCGAGGAAGTGGGGACTAGAGGGATTTGCCGCCGGGTCCAGGCGTATGCGGGCGACACAGAGGGACGGACGAGCGTTCGACGCGTGCTGGAAATCGTCGACTGCGAACTGAGCAGGTTTTACGCGGCCATGCCGCAGGATATGAGGGACAACACCACCTTCATCATTCTCGGCGACAATGGATCCGCGGACACCCGTTGGAACGCAGGGCATGGCAAGGGTTCCGTGTACGATGCCGGCAGCCGCGTTCCTTTAATCGTCAGCGGAAAGAACGTCATCAACACTAGCGGCGTAACTCGCGTGGCCGCATCGCTGGTCAACACCACCGACATCTTTTCGACCGCGCTCGAACTCATGGGCGTCGACGTGCCCGCGGCCTTGCCGGGCGTAGCGCTGGACTCGACAAGTTTGGTTCCCATTCTTGATAATCCGTACTTCGCCGACACCCTGCGGGACACGGCCTACGTGGAAGCATTCAACAACAATTGCACCGGCGACTGGAAACGGGCCATCCGTGACTACCAGTACAAACTTGTTCAGACGTGCCCCGCATGCACGGACGGGACTTGCTGCTTCGTAGGCACGGAGTTATGCACCGAGGAGTGGTACGACGTAACCGACGTGCTGGAGTGCACCAACCTCGAAACCAATCGTCCGCCGGAGCCCGAGCTTACCACGCTTCTCAACGCCGTCGCCGCGCTGCGCGCCAAGCTGCCCGAGGACGTCCTTTGCACCGCCACACCAGACCCGAACAACCCCACTAACGCCTGCCAGGGATGCACCGACGAGGCCGATTGCCCGACCGAACTGACCTGCCACACGACGACCTCGCACGAGTGCTGCGACCCGGCTGAGTTCATCACCGTCCAGTGGATAGGCCCGCCGGCCGTCCCCGGCCCGCAGGCAGGCGTGGACTATTCCGTCTACAGCGTCATTGAGGACGGCGTTTGCATGCCTCCCGACGTGGTCCTCAGAACGACCAACAAGGGCACTTTCCAGGTCACGGAATACCGCATCGGGCGCGCGAACGGCAACAACGCGATTCCGATCGGAGCGGTCACCACGGCCTGGATTCCGGGCCAGGCAACCAATATCAACGTAATGATCGGCAACAGCGGCACCGGTCTGAAGGTCGCCGACGTCGCGACGGTTGATATCGATGCGCAAGAACCCGGTATTACCTACTCCGGCGCGCGGCTGGAGCTTGCCGGCAGCCTCACCGACCGGGCCGAGGTGTCGCCCGTGGGAACTATGGGCGGGCGGATCAGCGGCGACGTTGCCGGAACGGTGAAGCACGTCAACGCGTACGCCATCGGCGAGGCAGCCCAAGATGACGGAGAGCTGAAATTCGCCGGGCTGGCGCCCGGAGCGATCGTCGAACTCGCGTCTCATCCATTGGGTTCCACCCTTCGCGTGACGGGTCCTGTGCCCAGCGATGCGGAGATCCGCGTGATGGACAGCAGCGGCTTCGTAGGTCCGGTCATCATTGAAGCGGAGTTCAATGGAAAACTCTGCGCAGCCGGGCTGGTCAATACTACGAACACGTGGACGGCGACGGTCCCGCCCAACATGGACGTGCTGTTCGGCGTCAATGGCCAGCTGTGCAACAACAGTTCGTCGCAGGGGTGCAGCACTGAGTGCGTCACACCGTGCACAACCCCACTGGACCTGCCCGCCGCCGAAATCCCAGCGATTGCCAAGAACCGCTACGTCTCATTCATTGTTCCGAGCGGCGCCGCCGACTCTCAACTCGTCGTGAGTCTCGATTCCCTGCCTCCGGACTTCTCAGCCCATGAGGGCGAAACTCGATTTGTCAACTACGTTCGCGATTCGAGCGGCAACATTGTGATTGACTGTCCGGACTCGGCAGTGTTGCAGACGACTTTCAAGTGTGCCAAGCTTGGGTGTTCCCCCGAGCCGGAGAACCCGCCCAACTGGAGCGCACGGTGCGGGACGTCCAACCTTCACGTCACCGGACCGGAGATTGTTCCCAGTTCGAGTTACTCCTTAGAGGCGCGGAAGCCGATCACTGCCGGCTCAAACTCTGCGTGTCGCTCGCTCAAGCTTCCGGTCAGCACGGGCTTGTGGGGCAATGTCGACAACGACCCGCAGCTCAACGTGCTGGATTTGGCTGCGACGGTCGATAAGGTGAAGGATTTGTGGATCGGGACGTTGCCGAAACCTCGGACGCAACTGCAAGGCGACACCCCAGACCCCTTGGCGAACGTGAACGTCCTGGACATTGCCAGCGTCGTCGATGCACTGAAATCGATTCCCTACCGATATCCTGGACCGCAGGACTGTCCTTAGAGCCGAGCGCACGCAGACACCATGACCAGGAAAATGCGACAGCTCTGTGTGTTAACCTTGCTCGGCAGCGCCGG
>JBBTCJ010000100.1:0-2966 GCA_038043285.1 Planctomycetota bacterium
TGAATGACGCTTGCCACGGGTTCCGTCCGCCGATGGCGGACTCCACCCGTGGCTATCTTCCTCGGCCCCTTACGGGGCCACAAAAGATCCCGCCGGAAGTGTCACGGACCTTCCCTCCCGCGAACTGCCGAATTCCTGTTGCATCCGTGGAACCGGATTCGGTACGATCGCTGCGACTTGGTCATTTCCAGACTCATGGGACAACGCATCACCCGGCCTGCCCGGGCGAAGGAGGAATCGCTCATGTGCACCACGAACTCCCACGTTCAACACGTTTACGAAACTCATCCCCGAACCCGCCCCAAGCTCGGCGCTCGTTGTAACGTCGGAGTTCATCCCCGGCGCACCGTTCGCCTCGCCCACGTAGCGTCGGGGTTTATCCCCGACGTGTTCGCGGCGTCCAAGGAAAGGCCGTCACCCATGAAGGGTGACGCTACACCCTCCGGCGCCCGCTGTAACCTCGCCTTGGCGCCGCGGGGCATGGCGCCGGCGGCGAACACTCCCGCCGCCCACGAAGGGCGACGCCACAGCGATATAACTAACATGGCAAAGTCATTAACAGATTCAGTAAAAAGCGCGAGAATTTCTGGAAAAGGGCTAAGCAGGAAAGTGGCAATTGGAGCAATCGGTTTGGCATCTTATTTAGCTTCTCCCCAAGGTGTTTACGCGGATAAATTTGTCAACAATACGATGAATTACACGACAATAAATAGCGTTATCGCGAGCGCCGCTTCCGGAGAGGATGTTCATTTTGCAACAGGAGTTTATCAATTGCCGATGATTCAGGGGGCACATTATGATTTGGTCAATCCAGGGGTTGACATCGTGGCTGATGGCGCGGTCACCTTGAGGGGTGCGACACCGACGTCTGGAAGAGTCGTGAGAGTTAATTCTGTAAACAGCAGGGTTGTTGGTTTTGTCATCGAAGGTGCTCTGTTAGGGATTCAATCAAGTGCTGATTTTGATCCTGCTGCTCCGATATATATTCAGAACAATGTCATTCAAAATGTTGAAAAGGGAATAGAGTGGGACAACAAATCAGTTTCAGGCTCTAATCTTTTGCCGAGCATAATTGTCGATGGGAACTATCTTAAAAGCGTTTCTAGAGGGAATATTTTTAACGAGCAAGGAATTGCAGCAAATAGTCAAACATCGTGGGCGCAAATTTCAAATTGCACTTTTGAAGAAATAACTGTTATTGGATCAGAACTTCCATCGTATCCTTTAGGAAATACAGCGACACCTACCAGAGTGGTTGCAGGTTTAGGAGCATTAGATAAGAATCTTTATATTAATTGTGATGGTGTGCCATTATCTCCCTCACAAGTAACTGGATTACCTGGACCAATAGCTAGTTCAACAACTGCGTCTGCAACTTCTCCAGACCTTCCAGATAAAAATGGTGAATTTCAAGATGGTTTAAATCCAGCGCCAGGTTATGAATGGGTGGACTATATAAAAAATACACATGGGGGCAGAATTTTATAGGAGACCCTCAGCTTGATTGCTATAGAAGACCAATCCCTCCAAATTCTCCAGCAATAATAAGAAATTTACAAACAGGACAAGTAATCTCTGTTTCTGGGGCATTTCCGATTAAATTTGATTTTAATAGAGATAATTATTTAGATGATTCAGATCATAATGCAATGTTACAAAGATTAACTGGAAATGGAATGATCGCCCCATTATCCGACGCATCAAATTTTGATTTCGATTGCGATGGAGATATAGATTATAGTGATGTCGCTGAATTTGAAGCAAGAGCAGATAGAATAACAACCCATACGATTCCGGCAACGTCAACATGGGCGCAGATCATCATGGGCCTGACTTTGACGGCCGCAGGAATCCTTACGATAAGAAGCAAGAGACCGACCCCGTAGATGTTTCGCGTAGCGTCGGGGTTCATCCCCGACGAAAAAGGCCGTCACCCATGAAGGGTGACGCTACAATCCTCCCGGACGCAACCCCGTAGCGTCGGGGTTTATCCCCGACGGATGTTTCGACCACAATGTTTCGACCGCAATGGGGACATTCTGATTGTTCCCGAGCCGCGGGCTTCAGCCCGCGCGGCCGTGCGCTGAACTTTCCGACGCCGACCACGACGGCGACGTGGACCTGCACGACTTCTACCTGCTGGAGCACGTTTTCGTCGGGCCGTGAAGCACACGCAGAAAGAAGCCCTGAGCAATTCACTTCTTCCTGTAGCGTCGCGGTTTATCCGCGGCGAGACTTCCCGATATCCACGGCTACGCCGCCCATGAAGGGCGACGCTACACAAAAAGCGAAGACGGTGTAGCACGTTGAAACGGCATCCGCTGTGACCTTCCGCCGGAACCGGCGTGCAACCGCCCGCGTTGCCGAGGTCGCTGGTGCTACGCTACGATCTCCGCGACAGGTTGTAGGGCGGGCTGTGCCCGCCTTCTTGCGAACCGCCCACGCCAAAGGAGCAAGGCTTATGCTGGAAACCGAACTCGGCCGGGCGATCCTCGCCCGCATCCGCCGCATTCCCATTGTGGACACGCTGAAGATACGCGTCGTCGAGTTCGCCTCCGGTACTTGCAAGGCCGTCGTCCCCTACGACCGCAAATACGACGGCGTCTATGAATCCTTTCACGGCGGCCTGCTGATGACCGTGGCCGACAGCATCGCCTGCTTCGCCATCATGACCCAAACCGGTCCCGACGAGCGCTTGACCACCACGGACATGAACATCCGCTTCCTGCACGCCTGCCGCACCGACGTGACCGCGGTCGCCAAGGTCATCAAACTTGGCAAGACCCTCTGCCCCGTGGCCATCGACCTCTTCGACGCCAACGGAACCCCCGTGGCCGTGGCCCAAGTCAGCTACATTCGACTGCCGAAGAAATGACGTGTTGCGGCGTACGCGGCCCTGACCGAAACGTCTACTGCTCCATCCTGTCGCGGTTCGGATCGAAACGGCAACCACAGTGCCACCGGCG
>JBBTCJ010000100.1:3066-8769 GCA_038043285.1 Planctomycetota bacterium
CGGAATGGATTGAAACGGCGACCGCTCCATCCTGTCGCGGTTCTGATCGAAACGGCGAGCTCAGTGCCACCGGCGCGGAATGGATTGAAACGGCGAGCTCAGCGCCACCGGCGCGGAATGGATTGAAACGGCGACCGCTCCATCCTGTCGCGGTTCTGATCGAAACGGATGTCATCGACAATCGTCAATCCGAAATCGGCAATTGGCAATTCGCCGCTCGACTCCCGCCGCCGTCGGGGTACGATTTGTGCCGAAAACGAAATTGTCAACCCACGGGAGCGGCGACCATGACCAGCGACAACGGATGGTATTACGTCAAGAGCGGGCAAACCGTTGGACCCGTTTCCAGGGATGAATTGCGCCGGGCCGTCGCCTCCGCCGATGGGCCCAAGACGCTTGTCTGGGGCCCGGCCGTGCCCGAATGGACCGAAGCCCGCCACGTCGCGGCGTTGTCCATCCCCACGGCCCGCGCCGTCGCTCCGCCGAAAGCCCCCTCTGCCCGCCGCGCCGACGAGATCGACTACGAAATCTCCGGCGATGACATGCAGTTCGTCGAAGTCACCCTCGATCCCAACGAGGTCGTCGTCGCCGAAGCGGGAATGATGATGTACATGACCCGGGGCATCGAGATGCAAACGGTCTTCGGCGACCCCAGCAAGAACTCCGGCTTCTTCGGCAAGCTCATGGAGGCCGGCAAACGCATGATCACCGGCGAATCGCTCTTTCTGACGACCTTCGGCGCGACCGGAAACCAGCGGGAACAGGTCGCCTTCGCCTCGCCCTATCCCGGAAAGATCATCCCGTTGCACCTCGACGAACTCGGCGGCGAGATCATCTGCCAGAAGGACGCCTTCCTCTGCGCCGCCCGCGGCGTGCAGATCGGCATTGCCTTCCAAAAGAAAATCCTCGCCGGCCTCTTCGGCGGCGAAGGGTTCATCCTGCAACGCCTCACCGGCGACGGCATCGCCTTCGTCCACGCCGGCGGGACCATCGTCCGCCGCGAACTCGCCTCCGGCGAAACCCTCCGCCTCGACACCGGCTGCCTCGTGGCCATGCAACCGAGCGTCGAGTACGACATTCAAGGCGTCTCCGGCATCCGCAACGCCATCTTCGGCGGCGAGGGGCTGTTCCTGGCCACCCTCCGCGGACCGGGACTCGTCTGGATGCAGTCGCTTCCCTTCACCCGACTCGCCGGACGCATCCTCGCCAACCTGCCGATGGGCCGCGGCGGAAAGGACGAAGGCTCGATCCTCGGCCCGCTGAGCAATATCTTTGAGTCGAGGTCATGATGCGCCGTCGACGAAACGATAGTCTTCGGAGAGTTTCAGCCTACTGATCCTGCGAGAACCCCAATGCGAACCCCCCTCATCGCCGGCAACTGGAAAATGCACAAGACGCTCGCCGATGCCCGCGAGCTGGTGACCGCCCTTCGCGCGGGCCTGGAGAAAATGAACCACGCCGACCGCGTCGAGGTGCTCATCTGCCCCCCGGTGCAGCTTCTCTTCCCCATCGCCAAAGCCGTCGTCGGCTCGCGCATCATGTTCGGCGGGCAGAACGCCCACCACGAGCCGCAGGGCGCGGTGACCGGCGAGGTCTCCGTGCCCATGCTCCGCGACACCGGCGCGACCCACGTCATCATCGGCCACAGCGAACGAAGGCAGCTTTTCCACGAGGACAACGACTGGCTGGCCAAGAAGGTCCGAGCCGTCGTCGGGGGAGGACTCCTCTGCATCTACTGCGTCGGCGAAACCCTCGAGGAACGCGAATCAGGCCGAACCGAAGCCGTCGTTCTGAACCAGATTGACCAGGTGCTAGGCCGGGACGTAGACCCGACCCGCCTCATCCTGGCTTACGAACCCGTCTGGGCCATCGGCACGGGCCGAACCGCCACCCCCGAACAGGCCCAGGAAGTCCACGCCATGATCCGCCGCCGCCTGGCCTTTATCTACGACCGTTCGGTGGCCGACCAGACCCGAATCCTCTACGGCGGCAGTGTTAAACCAGGCAATTCCGCCGGGCTGGTGGGCAAGCCGGATATCGACGGTGCCCTGGTCGGCGGGGCCTGCTTGGTGGCCGGCGACTTTCTCGGTATCATCCAAGCCGCGGTGGAAACAGCTTCCGCGTGACGGCGTCCCGGAACGCCTCCGCAAACTCGTCTCTCTCGTCCTCGGGCGAGAGGGTCGGGTGAGGGGGTTGCGGGTTTGGTTGCTTGGAATCGGTTCGACGCGGCAGGTCGAACGAACGGCGGACTACGCGCTGTTCGCCGAGGTGTGAATTTCTTCGCGCCGTAACGGAGTGTGCCTTCGAGACGGCTTGAAGGTTGGGAGAGCTTAAACGATGTCGTTTGGACAATGGGCTTTGGGCATGTTGATCATCGGCGTGTGCATGTTCCTCATGCTCGTGATCTTGTTGCAGCGTGGTCGCGGCGCGGGAATCTCGGGCGCCTTCGGCGGCGGCGGCGGCTCCGGCGCCTTCGGCGCCAAGACCGGCGACGTCTTCACCTGGATCACCGTGGTCGTCACCGGGTTGTTCTTCGTGCTCGCGGTTGTTGCGAACTTCGCGTTCGACCAATCGGCGGTCGCGGTCGCCCAGCCTGCATCCGTCGCTCCGGTCGAAGTCCCGACCTCCGGCGAACCGGGAACTCCTCCCGGCCAGCCCGGAACCATTCAGATCCCCGTCACCGCGAGGGACGCCGGCGGGACCATCGAGTTGATCGGTCCGGACGGCAAGCCGATATCCGGCGGCGTCACCATCGTTCCGTCAGGCCCCTCCGGCGCAACCGAGGGCAAAGCGGCCGGCGCGCCGACCCAACCGCAGGGCGAGGCCAAACCCGCTGACGCTCCCGACGCCGCGAAGGAACCCAAGAAAGAAGACAAGCCCGAGGGCGGGAGTGGTCCAGGCTGACGATGATCGTCTCGATGACCGGCTACGGGTCGGCCCACGCCGAGCGAAACGGCGTGAGTTACGCCGTTGAAATCCGCAGCGTCAACAACCGCTACCTCAAGCTCTCGACCAAGCTTCCCGAACCCCTGCAATTCGCGGAATCCGAGGTCGAAAAGTTGGTGCGGCAGCGCGTCGCCCGCGGATCCGTCTCCTGCGTGCTCCGCGTGCGCGATGCCACGCTCGCCGGTTGCGGAACAATCAACGTGCCCGCCGTGCAGGGGTATTTGCAGCAGTTGTCGCGCGTCGCCCTTCCGCCGGGCGTGGCCGCCACGTTCGATCTGGCGACGGCCGCGACGCTGCCCGGCGTGATGGACCCGGCGGACCTGGACGACGAGACCTGCGGAAACCAGTCGGCGGTCATCGCCGAAGTCGTCGGCCGCGCCCTCGACGCCCTGGTGTCGATGCGCAAAGAGGAGGGGCGCTCCCTGGCCAACGACCTCGCCGGCTGCGTGAAACAGATCCACGCCGAGCTGGACGCGGTGGCCGCCAGAGCGCCCACGGTGATCGACGAATACCATCAGCGGTTGCGCGCCCGCGTGCAGACGCTGCTCCAGACCGCGCAGTTGGAGTTGGAGTCTGAGTCGCTGATGCGCGAGGTGGCCGTCTTTGCCGAGCGCTGCGATATCAGCGAAGAAGTCAGCCGCGTCCGCTCGCACCTCGACCAGTTCGACGAGTTGTGCCGCCGCGGCGACCAGGTGGGCAGGACGATGGACTTCCTTGCCCAGGAGCTGCTGCGCGAGGCCAACACCATCGGCTCCAAGAGCAGCGACGCCGCGATCGCCCGCAGCGTCGTGCAGATGAAGGGCTGCATCGACCGGCTCAAAGAGCAGGTGCAGAATGTCGAGTAGTCCGCCGGCGACGAAGTGGCCACGAGGCGTGCTGATGGTCATCAGCGGTCCCTCCGGCGCGGGTAAAACCTCCATCTGTCAGGCGCTGCTCCGCGACCTGCCGCAGACCGTGTGGAGCGTCTCGGTCACCACCCGTTCGCCCCGCCTCGGCGAGCGCGACGGCGAAAGCTATTCGTTCGTCAGCGCCGACGAGTTCCGCCGACGCGAGAGAGCCGGTGATTTTCTGGAGAGCGCCGAATACGTGGGACATCGCTACGGCACGCCGCGAGAGCCTGTCGAGACGGCCCTTGCCGGCGGAAAAAACGTGGTTATGGAAATCGACGTCCAGGGCGGAATGCAGGTCGCCCAACGCATGCCGGAGTCGGTGCGGATCTTTGTCCTGCCGCCCGACATGCAGTCCTTGCGGGCCAGGCTCGAAGGGCGGCGCACCGAACAGGAGGAGCAGATGCGCCGCCGCATTGCCCAGGCCGACGGCGAAATCGCCGTCGCCCGCGACAGCGGATGCTACCAATATTTCGTGGTCAACGACGTTCTGGAAAACACCATCGAGGAAGTCAAGAACATCATCGAACAGGAGCGAAACAAAAGATGATCGAAGCATTGCGCAACGACGCCATCGTCGACAAGTTCGGCGGCCGGTTCAAACTCGCCGCCCTCATCCAACGCCGCTGGCTCGAACTCCTTCAGGGTTCAAGACCCATGGTCGATCCCTCCGGACTGACCGAGATGGAGATCGTGGTCAAGGAAATCCTCGACGGAAAGATCGAGATGGAATTCCTGGAAGAACCCGAGGAGGAGGACTAACCGCTCAGAGCCGCGTGTGGAAACGAGCCGATGCGGGAGGCGCCGACAGACGGCATAGAGGGCATCGTCACGTGCCTTCGCAGGTATTCCCATGAACGCTCCGACGCCTGACATGTCCTTGACCGCCGACCTCGCCGGACGCGAAGTCCTCGTCTGTGTCTGCGGAGGCATCGCCGCCTACAAGGTTTGCGAAGTCGTCTCCCGCCTCGTGCAACGCGGCGCGGGCGTCACCGTGGCCATGACCCGCGCGGCCCAGCATTTCGTCGGACCGCTCACCCTCCAGGCCATCTCCGGACGCCGCGTCCTCACCGACCTCTGGTCCGCCGACGACCAAGCCGACATCCAGCATATCTCCCTGACCGAACGGGCGAACCTCGTGCTGGTCGCACCCGCGACCGCCAACGTCCTCGGCAAGATTGCCAACGGCATCGCCGACGACGTGGTGACCACACTCCTGATCAGTGCGTCGTCGCGGGTCGTCCTCGCGCCGGCCATGAACGATCGCATGTGGGCCAATCCCGCCGTCCAGCGCAACGTGGCCATACTCATTGAGCGTGGTTTCAAGCTGATCGGCCCGGCCTCCGGCTGGCTCGCCTGCCGCGCGGTCGGCCCGGGTCGAATGGTCGAGCCACAGGAAATCCTCGACGTCGTGGTCCCGATGCTGAACGCCGCGCAGACCACTGCCACACGCCCTCAGATGGAAGATACAAGGGCGGACGGAGGCGGGAGGGGCAGGACTCCAGCGCCATCCGGGCGGACAGAAAACAAGGCAGAGTGATGGGGGTAGGGTTTAGCCGTTTCATGCTGCGGCACACAGTGTGATTCGCAGCGTTTTCCACATTCCAGGTAGTCGACCGCCGAGGGTCGAGTTGTGGTTAAGTCGGTGATCCCAGAGAACCCAGCGCAGGGTGGGCCGGGTGCCCCATCCATCGCTATGCGATGGATGGGGCACCGTCCCGTCGCCCAGGGCTCAGCCGACGGCAAGCCGAAATGAGAATCGGTATGACTCCGCACTATTTTTTTGTTGACACGGGCAAGCGGTGACGGGTATCATGCTTTCCACATTTCGTGCAGTCGTCGGGACGGTGTGCGTTTTTCTCTTTGCGGG
>JBBTCJ010000101.1:0-16050 GCA_038043285.1 Planctomycetota bacterium
TTCCGAACATCGCGTCACTCCCTTAGGTACCGCTCCTGCGGCAACCGCGGCGCTCTCGCGCGCCGCGAAGGCCGGATCCCTCTAGACCACGCCGACCGTTAGCGTTTCACAGCCAGGCACGCACACACGCTACGCGTACCTTTTGACTCTTCGGCTTTCACACTCCGCCTGAAATCCGCTCCCTCACGGTCGCGGATCTAAACGGCCCGGGTCGGCGTTGACCATTCAGCATCCCGCATTCGGCATGGACGCAACCCTTGGTTGCGGCTACGCCGCCTTAGGTGTTGGCGAAAATCCGCCCGATCAGACCACCCTTCTTTCGACCGTCCTTGTCCTCCGCAGTCCCTTCCGGTCGATGAAGGCGCTCCGCCACCTCCTGCAGCGCGATCCGGACTTTGCTCTTCGGACTGTGCGACCGAAGCGGCTCGCCAAGATTGATGGCCGCGCTCACGGTTTGCCAGTCGTCCGGGATCGACGCGAACACGTCCAGCCCCAGCGTCTCGGCCACCTGCGACGGCGAGAGGTGACCCGCGTCCCGCCCGACTCGGTTGCACACCAGCTTGGTTCGATCAAGGTTGTAGCCCGCCGTCCGCATCCCCTCGAGAATCCGAAGCGCATTCCGCACGCAGGGAACCAGCAACTGCACCACCAGCAGGTTCACGTCCGCCAGCGCCAGCACGGCAGCCGCCCCAAGGTCGAACCGCGTTGGCCCATCGGTCACCACGTACTGGTTCATCGCCAGAAGATTCGTCAATACGCCGGTGCACGAGGCGCCCGTAATCATCTCCGCTTCGCCGAACGACTGCGGACGGCTTAGAACGTGCACGCCGGTCACGTGCTTCGTCAACGCACGCTCGATCACCGAAGTTTCCAGCGCCTCCGGCGACCCGCACAGATCCGCCAGCGTGTACGTCGGTTGAATGTCCAGCAGCGTCGCCACTTGGCCGAACCGATAATCCAGGTCCACGACCGCGACCTTCCCCTCGACAAGAGACGCCAACTCCGCGGCGAGATTCGTGGCCACCACCGTGGATCCCACTCCGCCTGACGTACCGATGACGCTGATCAGCTTCCCATGTTGGACCGTGTGCACGCGTTCGACGGCGACCCTGTCGATGGCCTCGCCCAGCGCCGCCGTCTCGATGGGCTTGGGGAAGAACTCCCGAATCCCGATGCGCATGGTCTTGAGGATCAGTTGACCGTCCGTCGACGCGGAAGTCGCGAAGATCGGGAGATCCCGCCGCGCGGACGCCACCTGGGACAGCATGGGCAGGATGGCTTCCGGCGAGGGGTCCAGGTTCACCATGAGAACGTCCATCCTAAACTGGTTGACCGCGGGAGCGAGCAAGGCCGGGTCATCGACCTCCGCAATCACCTTCACGCCGTCGAAGTGAAGCAGCGTCGAGCGCAGGTCTAGTGCGAAATCGTCTTGGACGTTCAGGATGATGAACTTGACGTCACGCGCCATGAGAAGACTTACACTCCCTCGTCAGGCGATTCGCCGATTTCCAGCAAAGTCGTTTTCCGGTCGGCCACGCGGCGTAGCGAACCGAAAGGCTCGCGGCTCCCCCGGGGACCACGTGCCAGTGTCAATCCCTCGTATGGCGAGCGCGACGCTTCCTCCGCAGACGCAAGGCGCAGTCGAGGCATTCGCATCCGGAACGCCGGCAAACCGTTTGTTCTATCGGCTTTCCATGGAGGCTCGGTCGGCCCGACGCGCGCTTCACAACGCCCGCTAACCGCCGAGGACGGACCGATCATCCTTGGAACGTCCGACCGTGACCGATAACCATCTTCCATGGACCCCGGTGTCCGGGCTTGGCGACCCGCTGCGCGTTCGGCCTGACCGCCTTCCAAAAGCCGAAGGCGCGCCAGCTCGTCACGTGCACCCGCACGTCGAACCGGCGCGCCGTTATTGTCCGACGCCCCGATAACAACCGCGGAACGTCGCTTGTCCGGAAAGGTCTCGCCGACCTATCTGGCCAGGACCAGTAACCCAACCTGGCCTCCGGTGCTGGGAGCCTCGGGGTCGATGTGCACGCCCGATCCGGTATACGCCACCGGTTGAACGAAGAACCCGCGCTGATGGGGTGGACCCGTCAGTCGAATGTCCATCACTCGCCCAAAGCGCAATGCCGTGACCGTGTACGTCGCGTTCGATCCCGACAGCACCACGTTCGTATGGAGAAAGAATCCGATCACCTGCCCCTTGATTTGGCTGATCGGAGCCTTCAGGGTCGCCTCAAGACCCGGACTCCCAGTAATGTCATAGGTCACTTGGCTGCCGTCGACATCGTAGAAAGTTGGAACGCTCGTGCCGATCTCGGATTGGATGTCCGCCGGCGACACCCCGTTGAGGATCTGGTTGGTCTCGTAGGCTGCTCCCTGCCCCGTCGATCCAATATTGAGCGTTCCGAAGTTCCCGTCCCCCTCGGTATATCCGCTCCC
Source organism: Planctomycetota bacterium (assembly GCA_038043285.1). Lineage (GTDB taxonomy): Bacteria > Planctomycetota > Phycisphaerae > UBA1845 > UBA1845 > JBBTCJ01. Next base: position 2,449 of record JBBTCJ010000101.1, read on the forward strand.
CGAAAGTGGGTAGGGGTAGAGCCGTATCTCTCGAATGCCGTCGGGCGAACTGCTCACCGCCCCGGAATTGTCATCGTAGCTGTACGAGTCGCTGCCGGACGCCAACTCGGAGTAATAAGCCTTTTCCGAAATCGTAAACGGCAGGAGGTTCGCCGCGCCCGGAGCCGCGGGATCGAAGCCGCTCACGCGATCGTCGAACACCGCCACCGCCGAAGCCGAGGCGTCGGTGACGAACTTTCCCAGAATCGGTGCGAAAAACAGCGGAACCGGTCCGTTGGGCCCGCTGTGCTCCTGTCGTCGAGCGACGACCCGCACCGCGTTGTACTTCGTCGGATCCGGATTCGCCACGATCGGTTCGGTCGCTGAGTACACGTTCAACCAGCCCGGCGTGATGTCCTGGGCGTCCACCAGCGTCGGGGCGCCCAGGGTGTTGTTCTCCGAGGACATCTCCTGCGCCCGAGCCTGGGCATATCCGCGAATCAGGGCCAGGGTGTCCGTTCCTCCCTTGGCCATGCGGACCATCATCATCTCTTCCGTCGTGTACGCCGACGCTCCCGCCAGCGCCGCCGCGTCCGCGGCGCGCTGCAATTCCGACCGCGCAGCGTACATCTGCCCGACGTCGACCGTCAGGGCAGCTACGCCCAGAAGGACCGTCAGCATCACGCCGACTTGAACGGCGATGACGCCTCGTGGATGGTGATTGGATGCAGGACGGTGATCGTGCTTCGCCATAACGTTCCCCTTCAGGCTGGAAGACCGGCGGCAGTCATGCCGCGTGACACAACAGCGTCTCGGTCACCTCCTGAAGGGCAACGTGGCTGTATACCTTTGGCCGCGGGTCAGCGGACTTCTTGAGACTCCGTCGGACCCCACGGCCCATGTAGCGAAAGTTCGTCGGGTTCGGACTCAACCCCATGACACGGTCTGTTGCCGCAACGGCGGCCGTGCCCTCCGTGTCTGCCTTCGTCCTTGCCGTCGATCAACCCCAGCGCGAACAGCTCCACGTCCGTCGGATCCTGTCGATCGTCCGTCGGGAGCGACACCGTCTGGTTGGCCTCCAGCGGCGCCACGATTTCCGGTGTCACCAGAACCACGAGTTCCGTGAGCGATCGCTGGAAGTTCACCGACCGGAACAATGCGCCCAGCACGGGAACGTCCCCGACGCCCGGAACCCGACTCGCCAGCCCGCGGACTTGTTCATTCAGTAACCCCGCGATCGCAATCGTCTGACCGCTGGTCAGCTCCACGGTGGTCTCCGTCGAACGCGTCGTCAGCCCTGGGACGACAAACCCCTCGATCTGAACCGCGGTCGAAAAGTCCAGCTCCGACACTTCCGGCGCCACCCGCAGCCGAATCAACTGCTGCCCCCGAACGATCGGCGTGAAATTCAACCGAACGCCGAACTCCCGGAAGTCGATGGTCACCTGCTGATTGCCCTGCGGAACCGGGATCGGAAACTCGCCGCCCGCCAGGAACGACGCCGTCTCACCGCTGATCGCCACCAGGTTCGGCTCCGCCAGAATGCTCAGCAGCCGGTTGTCCGACATCGCTCGAATGAACAACTGCGTCTGTGCACGCGGGAAGCCCAACGACAGCGTCGAATTCGGCGACAGAACCAGGCCGTTCTCGTCGGTCACGAACGGCATGTTCTGGGTCACCGGAACGCCCCCGGCCGCACCGATATTGAGGGGATTGATTCCGCCAAGCTGATTCACCAGGAAACCGTCGCGGAAGTTTTCACCCGCAAGGAACCCGTTGATGCCCAACTCCCGCGCCGCGGCGCGGCTCACTTCGGCCACCGTCACCCGAAGAAGAACCTGCTGTTCCCCCGCGACCTCCAGATGGTTTTGAACCACCGGTCGATGCGTGCGCTCCGGGTCGGGCATCGGGAGGAACAACTCCGCCAGTTCCGCCATCCGCCGCGCACGGTCCAGATTGCTTACCCGTCCCGTCAGGATGATGCTCCCTTGAACCGCCGACGCCGATGCGTCGGAGAGCGGGTCGATCTTCTTGATCGATTCATTGAGGGCCGCCAGGTCGGGTTCGACAATGACGTCGAACACGTACTGGTTCCCGTCGGCTCCCTGCAACACCACCGTCGTGGTTCCGAGATCTTCACCGGTCACGATGATCCTCGTTCCACTCACGATCTGAACGTCCGAGACCTGTCGCGCCACCACGTCCGCGCGCGTCGCCTCCACGTTCGTCTCGACGGTCACGCTCCGGTGCAGGGGAATCGTGATCTGCTGCATCTGTCCCGACGAATCCACCACCTTGGCGCGGAACGGTTCCTTCTTCTTGTCCTGGCCCGACGCCGTGCCCGGCGCCCCAATCATCGCCATCCCCACGACACACACGACGCCGGCGGTTACCGCGCGCCGGCTTGCCTGACCTGTTCGCCGCTGCACCGAATTGCCTTCCATGATCAAAGTCCTCATCGAATACGTCCTCCTCTTAAGGCCGACGCAGGTGGTCGATCCTTCGTGTTGGCGTTACCCCTCGTCGTCTGCCTCGGCATCGTTGTTCGCGGGCATCGGCGACGGCATGTTCATCCCGGTCGGAAGCGTCCCCGTCTTGGGTGTGGGTAGCGTCGGCCCGCGCTGAGGCTTGCGTAACGCGGACGCCGATGGAGAGGGGCCTCCCTTGTGAATCATCAGAATGTCCTGCGATTGGGCGTTCTCGAACGTAATCTCTTCGATTTGCATCGTTAGCCGCGTGCCCGCGAAACCGTGGAACACCATCACCTCATGCGCCGGAAGCGCCGGCTCCTTCGCCACCGGCGGCAGAGCGGGCATCGCTGCTGGTTCCGGCTTCTTCGCCTCGGCAGCCTTGCCGTCCGCGGCGCCCGGCTTCAACAGATTCTCAAGCAGACTCAACCCGATTTGCCCCTCGCGAGCGCTGGCCGGCTTCTCCGTCACCACGTCGTCTTCGCCGCGCATCGCTAGCGTCACCTTCCCGCGTGTCGCCGCCAGGTGCAGCTTCGGCACCTCCGCTTCGGGAACCAGCAGCGTCGCCGACTTCGCCGGCTTTACCTTCGACGCGGACTTCTCCGCCTCCGCCGTCGAGCCGTAACCGACTGCAGCCACCTGGACGTGCTGTAGGATGACCTCAGCCACCGTCTCCTTCTTGCCGCGAACGTCCGCATCGACGTCCATGACCACAATCACGTCCACCCAGTCGCCGGGGTTCAACTGATACGAAACCCCCGTGACCTCGTCGATCTTCACCGAGCAAGCACGGAACCCCGACGGGATCCGACCCACCAATCCCGCCGTCGTTCCCTCCGGAGCAAGCATCGAGAGCAGAACCGGCGAGCCTCGGGGGATGGATTTCCCCGTCACCCGGCCCAGCGCCTTAGTCAGATCCTCGATCCGGTCGTTCTGCGGGGTCAGCGGCGTATCCGTCGTTTCCAACAGTTCCACCATCCCGGCGCGCAGCTCCTCGTGCGCCGCGATGTCTTCCTTGGCCTGGACGACGTTGATCGTCCGCCTCGCTTCACCCGACGCCTGCGCCTTCTTGATCGCGTCGACCGCAAACTTGACGGCCAACAAGCCGATCCCCAGACCCAGCACCAACGGAACGATCGCCTTGCGTTTCATGCTTTTTCCTCGCGTCTTTTCACCGAGTTACAGGACCGCGCGCCACACGCTCGGCCCCGTGGTGCCCCCGCGCTGCACACCACACCGCGGGTTCCCCCAACGCCCTCGACCTCCGTTTATCGGATGCTTTCGGGCACGCGTAGACTTTCTTCTTTGGAAATTTGCGGACCTCATCCGCGCCGGCGGCTTCGCAATCCACGGCCCTGCCCACCGCTCCTGGGGCTGAAAACGCGGGCAGCCGCGCCCACACGGACGCGGCTGGCTTGTGGGTCTTCCCGACGTACAGTGTGACTTAGCCTAGCTGCCGACCAGGCCTTCTTTCCGCATGCTGCAATTGCCCGCAATATCGTAGTTGTGGGATCCGAAATACCCGCCCATCAGCGACACGTCGTTGTACGGAATGCTCACCTCGACCGTTTCGATCGGACTCGCCGACGTGGCGTGGGTCATCGACACCGAGTAGCTCAATCCCGTTGGCGCCATGACCGCCGAAATCCGGTCCAGCACCGCGGTGTACGGTTCCACCGATGTTTGCAGGATCGCCGTGCGGCATCCTTCCCGCGACGCCGTCTGGAGCGTCTGCCGCACCATGAACACCCAGCCGTATTCAATGATCCCCAGCAGGATGGTCATCAGCAGCGGAAGAACCACCGCGAACTCGACCACCGCGGCCGCACGTTGGCGAACTCCCTCGCCCCGCGCGACGCGACGAGCCATGACGTTTCGAAGCATCATCTCTAGATCCCCCAACAGCCCAGTGTCTTGGCAGCCAGAATGATCAGCGTTCCCACCGTCAGTGGCACACCGTACGGCAAAAGCTGCGACGTCGTCCCAAAGCTCTTGGCCGAGTGCGCCTCGCTGAACACCGTTTGCGGCGAAGAGCACTTCGCCATGATCAGCCCGATGTTGACGCAGGCCATCCGCAACCGTCCCGTCGACAGAATCATCACCACCGCGGTGACTCCGCCGATCACCGCCCCCAGTCCGAAGGAATACAGCGTCAGCATCGGACCAAGCCACGCGCCGATCGCCGCCATCAGCTTCACGTCGCCGGCGCCCATGCCGTGCATCATCCACGGTACGATCAGCAGACCGAATCCCACCAACATGCCGAGCAGTCCGGCGCCCACCCCGGACCACCCGAAGAACCATGCCTGCGTTGAGAGTCCGCAAAGCAACAACGCCAGGTTGAGCCAGTTCGGAACGCGCCGTTGTGCATAATCAATCCATGAGGCCAGAAGTGTGCCGGGTATCAATACGGCGCAGGTGACCGTCCAGAACTCGTGCTGCATGATGCGATCTCCGCGGTTCTCACCCAGGGGAAGGAAATAGAACGCGAGTTTCCAACCGTCCTCAAGACCGTGCGCTGGCCAACGTGCCGATCATCGGCGCGCGGTCCGTCGGACGCCGCGATCTCGCGACGCCCGACGGAACCGCAACAGGCCGACAGGACCGGGCGGCGACTTCCCAGACGCTGCCGGTCACGCGAAGCGGAGCTTACGACGAGGAGCCCGTCGGAAGGCTGCTGTCCACGTTCGTAAAGATCGTGTCCACCGTCGTGCCCAGGCCGGTAATCGCGCCCAGTGCCACGATGATAATCAGCGCCAACATGACCGCGTACTCGGTCGCGGTCGGGCCGTCCTCGGACTTCAAAAAGTTCTTCACGCGGGTAACAAAAGTGTTCATTCGATGCTCCTCTCGTTTTCGCGGGCTGCGTCGCAACCCTCATTTTGGTCGAAGGTGTTCCAGGCGACCGAACGCGGGCCTGGCCCCTCCCGTTGTTTCACTCGAACCTCCGAGGGTCGCGAGCGCTTCAGCACTTTCTTTGGTTCCCACTCGTCACCCACCATCACCAGGGCGACATCTCAGCTTAAAAAGAAACTACAATTCGTTCCGCCCCTACGCCAATTCCCCGTTGCCGGAAGTCGAACCCCTCCGTCCCGCGCCCCAGGCCGAAACCACGCTCAATCCTGCTTCTGAGCGATAACCAGGGCGCCGGTCTACGATCCGCTTCCGGTGGGTACGGTGCTTGCGATTCCCATATAGAGGTTGTCCATATGCACGCCGAAACTGCTCAGCGCGCCGACGACCGCCACGCAGATCACGGCGATGAGCACGCCGTACTCCGTCGCGGTGGGCCCGTCCTCTGAAATGAGCAACGCCATCAGGCGATGGCCGAACCGGCACATGGGACCGCTCCTTTCCTCCGATGCACCGCGGCGCGTGCCGACAGGCATCTACGTTCACCGTATTCACCGTCGAATACGCCGGCGCGGAATGCAAGCAAAAAGCCGGGGAAAATCCGTCGAAAGCGAATCGGCACGTCACCAGAGAGCGACGGCGTTATCGCTCCGTCCCAGAACAACCGCTCGCAGGACTTCGTCGATCGCACGCCTCACCGCTCGTTGATCAGAACCGCGACAGATATGGAGCGCTGTCTTTTCTTCATCCGTACCGCGACCGTGAGGGAGTGGCCCGGTCTTTTATCACAACCGCGACAGATATTGAGCGGTCTCGGGGAACGAGCGAGTCCGCCCGTTGGCACCAGCGGTTCTGAACGCCCGCAGTGCGCTACAGCGCCGCGCGCTCGCGGACGATACTCCTCAGTGTCCGCATCCTGGCGCAACACGCTTCTGGGTCGCCTGCTGGCCGCCGCCCATCCATCCGGGGGCTGGGGGTACCGCCTTGCCGGAGAACCGTCACCCGAGCCGACCGCCTTCGGCTCGCTGGCCCTGAGTGCATTCGGCGCGACCGGCGACGTGCTGGATGCGGCCCAACGCAAACTCGCTGAAATGCAAGTGCCCAATGGAAGCGTGGTGGTATCACCCGACGTTGCCGCCGCGACTTGGCCTACCGGGCTTGCCCTGCTCGCTTGGCGCTGCGTCGGCCTGCGAGAATCCAACCCATTCGCCGAGCCGATCGCGCGCGCGGAAAAGTGGCTGCTCGCCGCCAGGGGAGAGACCTTCGTGCCCGATCGACGCATCTACGGTCACGACACGACCATCGCCGCCTGGCCCTGGATTGACCACACCCACAGTTGGGTCGAGCCGACCTCCTACGCCGTGCTCGCCCTTCGGACCGGAGGAATGAATTCGCATCCTCGCGTGCGTGACGGCGTCGCCGTCCTCCTGGACCGTGCGATTCCGGGCGGCGGGTGGAACTACGGAAACCGCCGCATGTTCGGCGCCGACCTCCGACCTTTTCCCGGGCCGACCGGCGTGGCCTTGACCGCCCTCGCCGCCGAGCACCCATCAACCCAGGTGAGCGAAGCGATCACCTATCTCGCCGCCGAACTCACCAACGTCCGCGCGCCGCTTTCGCTCGCGTGGGGTCTGATCGGATTGACCGCCTGCAATCGTCGACCGGCGCAGGCTGACGAATGGCTGGAAGAGACCGCAGGCAGAATCCGCGCCGCGGAAACTGGACCGCTCGACGACGCGCTCATGCTTCTGGCAGGCAGCGAAACATGTCCCATCCCGACCGCCCCGGCGACGCGAACCGCCGCGATGACCGGATAGACGAGGTTCCTGACAATGAATCAACCCGAAACCAGGACAACGCAGCTTGAGCAGGGTTGGCGCCCTTCGCGCCGTGAACTTCTCGGCGCGGGTGCCGTCACCGTCCTCGGGGGAACCCTTGCCGCCGGCCTGCGCCACGCGGCGCGCCACGAAGGCGGACTGCGCGCGGACGTATTCATCAGCAAGGCCGACAGCTACTCATCCGACCTCGTTGGGGCCATCGCCGACGGCCTCCGCGAAATCGGCGTCACTGCGGCGTCGATTCGCGGCAAGAAAGTGTTGCTCAAGCCCAACCTCGTCGAAACTGCCCGCGGCGAGCCTCACGTCAACACCCACCCGGCCGTGATCGTCGCCGCCGTGGAAGTCTTCCGACGCCTCGATGCCGCCGAGGTGTTCGTCGCCGAGGGGCAGGGGCATCGTCGGGATAGTCAACTGGTTCTCGACGAATCCGGCATGAACGCCGCATTGCTTCAGTCGCGGACGACGTTCATCGACCTCAATCACGATGACGTTGCCGCCGTCGCCAGCGCCGGACGCTGGAGCACCCTCGGCAAACTGCACCTGCCCAGGACGCTCCTCTCCGCGGACTTCATCGTCTCCATGCCCAAGCTGAAGACGCACCACTGGGCCGGCGTCACCTGCGCCATGAAAAACCTCTTCGGCGTCATGCCGGGCATCGTCTACGGCTGGCCGAAGAATGTCCTGCATTACGCCGGAATTCCGCAATCCATTCTCGATATCAACGCCACGGTCAAGCCGCACCTCGCCATCGTTGACGCCGTCGTCGGCATGGAGGGCGACGGGCCGATCATGGGTACTCCCAAACCACTCGGATGCCTCGTCGTCGGAACCAACCTGCCCGCCGTCGACGCCACCTGCGCCCGTCTGATGAAGTTGAATCCCTACGGCGTGGAGTATTTGACTGCGGCGTCCGGCGCCCTCGGACCGATCCACGAGCATAACGTTTACCAACGCGGCGAGACCATTGCATCGCTCGCCTCCCGCTTTGCGATCATCGATTCTCCCCATCTCCAGGGCATCGCTTTATCGTGATCGTTCGTTCCTACCCGCCGAGCCTCGAATCCCGAAAACGACACGGCGGGAGGCGAATTCGCTCGCCGTCCGCCGTTGGATCACCTCGGGAATGTTTGCTCCGGCTCGAGCCGTCAGCATTCATCATTCCGCATTCACTCGCCACGCAAGCCCGCGGTGGCGCCGTTGTCGTCTTAATCCCCCGCCTTCGTCAGCTCCGCGTATTTCTTCGCCAGCTTCGGATCGCGGGCCTTGAGTTCCGCCTCGTTGGAATACAACCGCACCAGTTCCGAGTCGCCCTTTCGAATGCGCACCTCGATCGTCCCATCCGTGCGGACCTCGAAGCTGTGTTTCGGTTTGCCCGTAAACCCCAGTCCCGTGACCGTCGGCGCCAGTTGATCGTGCAGGTCGTGGAAAGCCTGAATCCCCTTGCCGTTGTGCCATTCCTCGCGCAGCCGCTGCATTTCTTCCACGGCCTTCTCGTAGGTCTCGCGGGCCTCCCAGAGACCCTTTTCCATTTTCTCCCGCCACTCCTGCACGTGCTCGCCGAGGTCGTCCGCATCCACGTCCACGTCCAGGTCCAGGTGCAGGAACCCCGGACCATCGCCATCCACCCCGAACACCTGAACGTCACCGGCGTTCTCCAACATCGCGTAGGCTTCCGCGTCGCCGTCCTTGAGTGCCTCCTCGGAGTCGTAGGTCGCCGTCGCTTCCTTGCCCCGTTCATCGGTGCGCGTAACCGTGATCTCGTCCTCGTTTTCCTGTTTGATGGTGATCGAGTGACCGTCGTCCTCGACCTTGGTGATCACCCGCTTCTGGCCTCCCTCGATAAACGTCTTGGTCGACTGGGTTCCGTGCTTCGGAATCATCATTCGAATCTTCGCCGGAAGATCTTTGAGTTCCTTCAGATGCTCCAGTTCGCCCAGATCCTTGAAGGTCCATTGCCCGTCCGGCGCCTTGAAAAGGAATTTCCCGCGCGTCCGAACCTCGTCCTCGACCTGCGCGTCCGGCTCGCCTTCCGCCTTCCATGACCAATGGGCGACGCCGCCTTCAGACCGTGCACCCAGGGTCACGGACAACTTCTCGGGCTGCCCGGCGCGAATGACCTTCATGCTCACCACCTCGCCCGGCTTGTGCCGGTGAAGTAGAGTGCTCAACGCGCCCGGATCCTCGCCGATCTCCTCGCCCTCGAAACTCACGACGATGTCGTGGACCTGTACCCCCGCCTTGTCCGCAGGGCTGCCCTCCACGACATTCTCGACCAGAATGCCGCGCACCTCCTCGCCCAGCTGCGCCGACAGCGCCGACGGAACCGACCCCAGTGAAACGCCGAGCCAGACTCGCTCACCCTTACCCGGACCTTCGTCGCCCTTGACTTCCACCCGCACCACGTGTTGGGCGGCGCGGCCGTCCGCCGTCGCCTTCACCGGATCGCCCACCACCATGACCCGCCGCACCCCCGTGTCCACGGCCGCGCCCGTCCCGGTCGGCGCGGTTTGATCGTCGACCATCACCGCCTTGGCGCACTTGGCCTTCCTGCACTTCCCCTCGCAGGCGTTCGCGGGGTTCCCCGGCATCCAATAGGGCAGCAACGCAACCAGAACGTGAACCATCACCATTTTCATCGTTTGACTCCTTTCACTCATGCGACGTGCCGCCCAGTTCGCAGCCCGCCGTTCGCCTTGATGGATGCGCCGGGGCGTACCCGACGCTCGCATGGTCTTACAACGGGTTCGAGGCGGATCCGCCGGACGCGGGACGCTCCGGAACCCGAATCGTCCGCGAACGCTCCACCTCGATCCAATACCAGTTTCCGTCTTCGCCGATCACCCCGATCAAATCCCGCCCCGTGCTCCTTCGCACCGCGGGTGCTTGCGTCGACACCGACCGCATCAAATCCCCCTGCGATCTCCCGGCCCGCATGGGTTGCAGCGCCGGCGTCAATCCCGCATCACCGCGCTCCGCCCCGATCGGCGGCAAACTTTTCGACACCTGCGCCGGGTGCGGGATCACCATCGCCAGAATCGCCGCTGCCACGGCCCCCGAGGCCCACAACCAGGCATGACCGACGCGACGACCGCCGCGCCGCAACTCCGTCAGCTCGGCCGCCGCCGCACTGTCTGCCCGCGAATCGAGCACCGACCTCAACGCCTGTCCCGCGCGCTCGTCGATTTCGCGGTAGTCCCGCATCATCGCGTGGGCCGCCGGGTCACGGATCAACTCCCGATCCAGCTCCAGCTGCTCTTCCTCCGGCAGCTCCCCGTCCAGCGATCGCCCGATCATTCGCTCAAGATGTTCGTCAACGTGTTCCATTGCCGTCAAAGAACCCTGTCCTTCAACGCCTCGCGCAGCAACCGCCTCGCGCGCACCAACCTCGTCTCGATCGAGTCCACCGGCATCTCCATCAACTCCGCGATCTGCCGGTATCCCCATCCATGAACGTGCCGAAGAACGAACGGCTCGCGGTAGATCGCCGGAAGCGACTGAACCGCATCGAGCACCGCGCCATCACGCTCGCGTTCGCACGCATCGCGGTCCGGCGTCGCAAGGGCCACGCCCTCCGCAAGCTGACCGGTCGCCGCCGCTCGTCGCCGGCGCGTCGTGTCGCGCCCCGCGTCGATGGCCGCGTTCCGCGCCAGCCGATAGGTCCACGACCGCCAGCTTCCCGAATCCCGCAGCTCACCGATCCGCCCCCACACCGATGCCCAGACCTGCTGACAGACGTCGTCCAGGGCGTCCGCACGGCCCAGCACGCCGAACACGATGGACCGAATCCACCGATCCTGCGTGCGGACCAACTCCGTAAACGCGAACCGGTCGCCGGACCGCACCGACTCGATCAGGAGTAGTTCCGCATGGTCGTCTCGAACCACCGGCATCGCCATGCTCACCTTCTAAAGACGCAAAAACCAATCCCTTCCTGTCATTTCCCTTGCAAAGTCTGATTATTCCCGCCCTAGACAGCCTCGGCCGCGGGGATGGCGGGTGGGATGCGGACTAACCGCTCTTACGGTCCCTGATGCCTCCCCAAACCGGGGGGCTGATGGGCTCGGCCGTGACCATCGTTGGAATTGGCATCGGGGTCAGCCCGCGCGGCTGGCACTCTCGTGGTCACGATCAGGGCGCGAGGAACCGGCAACCTCACTCCGACTGTCCCGATGGCCGACCCCACGGGTTAGGCGCGGAGCAGTCGCAAAGCATTCAGGGCCACCAACACCGTGCTCCCCTCATGCCCGATAACCGCCAGCGGCAAGGGAATCTCGCCCAGACTTGCAAACACGCTGAGAACCCCTATCACCGAAATGGCGAAGGTCAGATTCTGCCTCACGATCCGAGCCGTCCGCTGGGCATGTCGATGCAGCCAGGAAAGCGCCTCCAGGCGATCCTTCATGATCACCACGTCCGACGCCTCCAACGCCACGTCCGCCCCCGTGCCCCCCATCGCGATTCCCACGTCGGCATGCGCCAGCGCCGGTGCGTCGTTGATCCCGTCGCCCACCAGAACCACCGCCCCATGCCCCTCCCGAAGACTCGCCACCGCCTTCACTTTCTGCTCCGGAAGTAGGTCCGACATGAAACCGTCCAGACCGATTCGCGACGACACGCTCTCCGCCACCACGCGGCTATCGCCCGTGAGCATCTGAACCTGCCCAACGCCCTGGGCGCGTAACGCTCCAACGCACTCCGCCGCCGCCTCGCGGATCGTGTCCTGAAAACCCAACAGCGCCAGATCATGATCTATGACCATCGCCGCCACGGTCTTACCGCCGCGACGCATGGCTTCGCTTCTCTCCGAGAGGCCGTTCAGATCCCCCGACGGAAACTTCGCCGCTGCCGCCTCGGGCCGACCAATCCAAACCTGGCGACCTTCAACCTCTCCACTTACGCCGATACCGGGAACGGCCTCGTATCGTTGCACGGTCGGAATGCTCAGCCCGCGCTGCTTCACCGCCCGGCTTACCGCAACCGCCAGCGGATGGTTGCTCGCGCCCTCGACCGCCCCGGCCAGGCGCAGCGCCTCCTCCTCGGTCACCCCGTTCCGCGTGTCCACGTCCGTCAGGCGCATCTTCCCCGTCGTCAACGTGCCCGTCTTGTCGAACACGAACGTCCGCGCGTGCGCGATCGCCTCCAGATACGACCCGCCCTTCACCAGCACCCCGCTTCGCGCCGCCGCCGCGATCGCCGCAAGATACGCCACCGGCGTCGCAATGATGAGGGCGCACGGGCTGGCCACGATCAGCACCGCGATCCCTCGCCGCGTCGCCTCCGACCCGGCAATCCCGAACAGAAGGTTCGCCCCGAATCCCACCAGCACCGCCGCGGCAATCACGCACACCGAGTACGTCGGACCGATGCGGTCGATCAGCCGCTGCGCCTTCGTCGGGCTGTGCCGCGCCGCCGTCACCAGCTCCACGATCTTCGCCAGCGTCGTGTCCGACGCCAGCTTGTTGACCCGGACCTCCAATCGCCCGTTGATGTTCTGTGTGCCCGCGAACACCGCGTCGCCTACGCCGCAATCTCGCGGAACGGATTCCCCGGTGATCGCCGCCTCGTCCACCGACGAGCTTCCGGTCACGATCGTTCCGTCGACCGCAACCTTGTCGCCCGGACGAACCAGTACCAGATCGCCGATGTGCAGCTGCCGCAACGGAACCCGCCGCGTTTCGTTTCCCTCGATCCGCGTCGCCACCGCCGGAGTGAGTTGTCGCAGTCCGGTGATGGCCTTCTGCGTCCGCCGCACCGCGAACCCTTCCAACCCCCCTGAAAGAGCGAACAAAAAGAGCAGCAACGCCCCCTCGAACGGACTTCCGATGACCGCCGCAAGCCCCGCTCCCAGCAGCATCAGCAGGTCGATGTCCACCCGCAACTCGCGCAGCTTCTCCCACACCGATTCGATGGCCGGGATGCCCGCGATCGCAAACGCCAGCAACGTGCACAGACCTTGCAGCGGCGCCGGCCCCCCGCCGATTTGCAAGAACCACGCCGCCAGCAGAAATGCCCCCGCGCCGCCGGCGATGATCAGACCGATCTGGTGCGAAATCCGCTGCGCCAGCGGCGTGTAGAAAACCCGCAGGCTCGCCTCCTCCAGGTCGATGACCGTGTCATCGGCCAGGATCGGATTCAACGCCCCGCGAACCGGAAGCATGACGGGTCGACGGCTCATGGAAGGGTAGTGTACGACCAGCTCCACCGCCCTGCACGCGGCGATCGATCGTCACATCCCTCTCCCCCGTCCTCCGTAGGGTGGGCATTGCTCGCCACTCCGTGAGGGGGATTCCTCTTCCACTCCTCTCCCCCGTCGTCGGGGGAGAGGGCTGGGGTGAGGGGGTCGTTCACCCGACGCACGTTCCCGCGGCATCGGGAGTCATTCCGGACCCGTAGGCTGAGCGACGAGCGGATCCGTACCGCGACCGTGAGGGAGTGGCCGCCGTTTCTTCCTCTTCTTCTTCTTC
>JBBTCJ010000102.1:0-1917 GCA_038043285.1 Planctomycetota bacterium
CGGGAACGATGAGGAGGGCCGTTCCGCTGTACCGTGAGGCCGAGCCCACCCCCCTGGCGCGGAACGGCCTCCTCCTCGTTCCCGTCGTCTCTGTGTCTCTGTGCCTTCCATGAGAAGGCCAATCATGTCAAGGCCGACTTGGCGGCCTTGTTCCGTTCTTCGCACTACCCGCGGGGCTCGATTGGCTTCTTCCTGGGGGGCTGGGGGGCCTGTGGCCCCCCAGTAGAAGCCCTACTGCCCACGGGCAGCAGTCGGTCATAGGTGGTGCTCCTCCTGGCTCCGTATCGAGTTCCTCGGTGCTTGTTTCCCTCGAAGCCCAGCCCACGAGGTTCAGAAGGCCTCTGTACTGTCTGCGCAACCGGTCGCCCCGCGCAGGCAAATGACTCCTCGATGGCGAGTTCTGCCGCTACGCTTCCATGCGCACTTTTGATGGAGCCATGTCGGATCCTGTGCATGAGGAAGTCCATCCAGTTGGGTGCTGCCATCTCTGTGCCGGTCTTGACTCGCAGAGGACCTAGGCACTAATCGCAGTCACCCGGACTGGGCGGTTTGAACTCGATCGGTGAGTCGTGTCTCCACGAAGGAATCGGTGCGGAAGAGAGTACAGATGGGGCGGATACCCTATCACGGGCGGTCCCGGCAAGACCAGGTCACTGGTCTCTCGATGGTCGCCTATCCTGCGCGACGATTCGGTTCGTACGGTGCGGGGGAGACCCAGAGGCGATGCAAGAGAACGGCCAGTTTACGTGCTACGGCTACTACCGCACGCTTCTTCGACGCCTTCCTGCCGCGTGCAGCCACAGACAGGCCCCAGAGGCGCAGATCGGTTTTGGGGCCGAACGCACCAAGAATGTACTGCGCCGACTGTACGAGAAGGCGCCGCACGAATGAGTTGCCGGCCTTGGTGATCCCCAGCTCAGGATCCGAATCGCCCGACTGATTCTTGCGCGGGGTCAGCCCCAGGTAGGCTCCCACTTCGCGGCTTTTCTTGAAACGGGCGGGGTCCTCGATGGTGAGCATGAACGCTAGGGCGGTGAGGTTGCCGACGCCCTGCACCTGGGTGAGGCGAGCTGCCAGCGGGTAGCTCCGCTCCACCAACTGGTCGAGGTCCCGATCGTACGCGCGGATCTTGCACGTGATCTCCTTGATCGCCTCCAGCAGGGGCGTCAGGGCGGGCTTCAGAAGATCGGGTATATGCCCGATAGCCTTTTGGGGAAACGCGTCTGTCGAGCACTTGGGAAGACGAGTGCCCATCGACTTGACGAGCCCACGCGCCTGATTGACGAGGACTCCCCGCACCCGAACCAGTGCATCCCTCGCCCGGAGCATCGCGCGATCCGCCTGCGCACGTTCGCCTACATGCGTCACCGGATGCAGCAGCTGCGGATCCATGCGCGCCACTCGAGCCAACTGCTCGGCATCCACGCGGTCGTTCTTCTTCGGGTTCTCGTAGATCAACCGCAGTTTCCGTGCATTCGCCACGATCACCTCATGTCCCAGTTCGCCGAGCAATCGACTGAGCCAGGGCGAATGGGTCCCGACTTCGATGGCAATGCGCGTTCGCGGCAAGGCGCCGAACTTTCGACGGAACGCGACCTCGGTCGTGGGCAGCGTGCTGCGCTCCGCGACCGTCCCCGCGGCGTCCAGGTGGCAAACGTGGCACTCCTTGTCCCCCAGATCGATTCCGATGGCATCCGAGACGACCGTCAGGTTATCCTGCGACATGGCCAACCTCCTTCCGAAAGGGAAGCCCTTTTGGAGCGCATTATAGCGACTCCGCAAGGATGGGGGTTGGCCTTCTCATATCATCTCTGTGGTTCCGTCGCCGTTGCGCAGCTACGGACATGCACCCGGGTGCGGATCCGCTCTTGACGCGGCGGCGCGCGCGGACCTACAATGCGGGCGGCGTGAATCGGG
>JBBTCJ010000103.1:0-7391 GCA_038043285.1 Planctomycetota bacterium
CGTGCTGACAGGTTGCGTTCATGCCGGAGGCGGCGCAGGTGTCGACGGTGCAGGAGAGGCCGTCGTCGCAGTTGTAGGGAGCGTAGGAACAGATTTGGCTGACGCAGGTGTCGACGGTGCAGGGGTTGTTGTCGTTGCAATTGGCGTTGGTGGTGCAACTTCCGGGTGTTTCGCAGGCGTTGGTGTTCTCATTGCACACCTGGTTGCCGGCGCAGGGGTTGCCGGAGGAAACGCAATTCCCGTTGGTCTGGTTGCAGGACTCGGTTCCGGTGCAGAACAGTCCGTCATTGCAGTTGACCGGAGTGAAGGTGCAGGAGCCGTTGATGCAGACGTCGGTGGTGCAGAGGTTGCCGTCGTTGCAAACGATCGGCGTGTTGGAGCAGACGTTTGCGGTGCAGTCGTCGGTCGTACAGGGGTTGCCGTCGTCGCACTCGCCGGGGGTCTGACAGGACGTTGGTGTCGCCGGGTTGAGGCTGAAGACCTCGATGATGTCGAGTTCGCCATCATCGCTCGCGTCGACCACGAAGATCAGCTCGGCGGTCGTAATGCCGAGTACGTCGTGCAGGTTATCGAGGTCGAGGTAGATGATGTTGGCGACGTTGTCGTGCGGGGGAACGTCCAGGCTGTCGAGGTCGGCGCCCTGCCGTCCGCCCATGTAACTGAGGAACACATATTCGCCAACGACGACGGACGAACCGGGTTCGACGGCGCCGACCTGGATGATCAGGCCGAAGTCGTCGGTGCCGCCGGATTCCAAGCTGTCGTCGAGGCGCACGTTGGTTTCGAAGATGGCTAGCTCGAACGTCCGAGAGGTGGTGACGTTGCTCAACTCGGACGCAGGGTCGCCGATGCCGCCGGCGGAATCGGCAAAGTAGAGTCGCTCGGTCGGAGTGAAGGTTCCGCCGTAGGTACGCGTGTCCGGCGTGTTGAGGTAGATCGCACGGACGCCCGTAGCGTCGGTGCTTCCGAGGTAGGAGGTAGGCGGAGTGGCGGGTGGCGGCGGGACGAAAAGAACTTCGGCGGACTGCAGAACGGTTTGAAGGAGGTCGAGCTTTCCAGGGGGGGCTGGGTAGTTGATGTAGGGATCCAATACGGTTCCCAGTGGGAACTCCTTGAGAAAAGATTGCATGAGAACCCCGTCGTTGAGGTTGGTCGATGGGTCGATGAGCACGGTCCCGCGGCTTCGGGTGTCGAGAACCGAGTTGCCCAGGTTCGCCGCGACATGCGCGCCCAGCCAGGTGTCGAGGAACTCATTGAGATTGGCGCCGGCGGGAATGGGTTGGACCGCGGCGAACACCGTTGCCTGGAACGATTGGCCGGTGGCGTTTAGCCCCTGCGTCGGGCGGAGGACCGTGGCCGTCACAGTCGGGCTGTTTTCATCGGGGATTACGACGGCAGGCTGACCGCCGACAGCGTTCGTGGCGGTCACCGTCGCTGTGGCGCTGGCGGTTGTGCCGGAGGATCCGCCGGTGATCTTGAAGGTCGGGAGGGCATAACTCTGCCCGTTAACATTCGTGGCCGAGGATCCGGCGGCAAACGTCGCCGTGGATGGACTGCTCGACGTCCCGACGGAGACGTTCACGTTTATGGGATAGTCGCCTCCGACGTTGGCCGCCAACAAATCGACGGTGCGAGTGGTTTGCGCGAGAACCCGATAGTTGAGCGCCGTGGAGGACGTGATGGCCAACTCCGGGGCGGAGGTTGTCAGCGCCACCGCTCCGGGCGTCGGGTAGAAAGGGCCGGCGTTGCGAATGTGACGGTAAGCGGTCGTGGCGTCGGTGGCGGGGTCGTCGGCGGATGCCGTCTCGGTCGTCTTGCGAACGTCCACGTATCGCCGGGCATAGCCGTTGGCTATTCCGGGGTCCGGTGGGTTGATTTCGTTTTCCGGAACCTGCGCGGCGAGCAGGCTGTAGGCTCCGTAGATCCAATATCCTGGGAGCGGAGGGTTCGGGGGCTGCCAGACTTTCCCCAGGACGGACTGCAAATCAACGGCAGGGCTGGTGCTCGTGGGATAGGGTTGCAAGAGCACGTCGAACAAGTCGTCGTCGTTGGCTGCGAAGGCATCAAGCAGCGCGGCGACGACCAGTCCTCCGCCGGGCAGGTTGGGATTCACTCCGTTGGCACAGTCGGTGGGATGGGCGTCGTCGCAGAACTCCAAGTAGCCGACCGCATCGCGATTCACAAGCAGATGCACGCCGGACCCGTTTTGGATGACGCCGCTCAATGCCTCGGCGGGGAGGTCGATTTTGTTCTCCGCGACCGGGATGGGAAAGTTGGTCGTTCCGCCAAAATGGCCGCCGTTCATAGCGATGAAGGTGTAGCTCGATGCAGAGGTGATCCCGCCATTGACCAGCCCAACGCGGGTCGATGAGGTGCCGGCAAGGGCGGTCGGCGGATTGCCGACGTAATCGACCCAGCCGAGTACGACGACGCCGCTGGAGGGGCGCGGGAGCGCCGTCGTGCCATTGCTGGGGTCGAGGTCGAAGGTGGGCAGGTCGAATCGGTAGTTGACCAAGCCCAGCCCGGAGCTGGAAGAGTCGCCTTCGACCTCGTAGAAGGTTAGTTTTAACGCGTCTTTGTCGAGGGAGGGGTTGAGGGAGGCGGCGGTCGGCAAGTAGATTTCGATGTACTCCTGGTGAGGGTTGGTTACAAGTCGGCCGACCGGAGCGTCGTTGGTTCCTTCTGGGTCGGTGAAGACCTCGGTAATGATGGGATGGTCGGGAACCTGGGCGATCGTTATTCCAGGGAGCACCGCGATCGTCGCGGACGCCAGAAACAGGCAGATCATACGGCAAGTCATGGAGTCCCCCCTTAGGTCATGCATCGCAACAGCAAGCGAGGGTTCTTCCTCGCTGCCATAGTTCCGTCCAGCGGTTGTCGCGGAAGGGGCTTGGTTATCGCCCCTGGACGACGAAGGAAAAAAGCAACCGCCGGCTGTTGTCCGTTCGATCCGACATTAGAGTCGATCGGCCGGTCGGTCGCCCAGAAAAATTAGAGTCCTCTAATCGTTCCGCGCGGTCTGGGTGTCGTGATAGGATCGGATGCCAGGGCCGCGGCAGGCGGCGTTGGTGCTTTCTCTGGATGGACGCCCGGCGGGGCGCTTGGTGACGAGCATGGCCAAGGGGACGGGAATCCGCGTCCTGTTGATTGAGGACGACGCGGCGGTCGCGCGCAGCGTGGTTGAAGGCTTGGCGCGGCGGAAGTGCGCCGTGGAGCACGCACCGACGCTGGTGTTGGGTAAACGGGCCCTTGCGAAGGGGAATCCCGACGCGGTGATCCTGGACCTGACGCTGCCTGACGGGAGCGGTCTAGACTTGGCGGATGGGCTTCGAGCGGCAGGGAACCAAACGCCGATTCTGATGCTCACGGCGCGGGACGCGGTTTCGGACCGGGTGGCCGGTTTCCGCCACGGCGCGGACGACTACTTGTGCAAACCGTTCGACATTGACGAGTTGTTCGCACGACTCGAGGCGATCGTTCGTCGCACCAAAGGCCGCGAGCCGCACGTGCTCCAATATGGAGGAGTAAGACTGGACTTGGTGACGCACACGGTCGAACGGGGGGAGTTGACGGCCGTCCTTTCCGCTCGCGAGGCCGAGCTTCTGGCCTACCTGCTCCGGCACTCGGAACAGACGCTCTCGCGCGAGCGGATTCTGCAACAAGTTTGGGGGGTGTGGACGGAAGACGACAGCAACGTCGTCAACGTGTACGTGAACTACCTTCGTAACAAGATCGAGCGCGGAGCGCTTCCGCGGATTATCCACACCATCCGCGGGGTGGGATACGTGCTCTCGGAAAGAGAGCCGGACGAGCCGCGGGGATAGTCCGTTTTCCGCACTTCGGTACGCCGAGTGCACGCCGCGGACCCAACGCGCTGGCGCGAACAATTCAGGTGGGCGCAGTGCGGGCCGCGGCGGCTGCGGCGACTGCGGCGGCGAGTTCCTCGAGGGCGTAGGGTTTCGGCAAACGGGCCCGCGTCCGATCCGCGAGCGACTGCGGGAGCGGTTGCGGGATGCCGGCGGTGGTGAAGATCAGCCCGGCATCGGGATGGTCGACCACAATGGTCTCCGCCAAGGCGCAAGCGTCGCCGTCGGACAGTTTTTCGTCGATCACCGCCAGCATAAGTTGTCGCTTATCGAGCGCGTGAACTTTGGAGCGGGCGTCAGCCGCGCCGTCAGCGGCGAGAACGGCATATCCTCGCTGGCGCAGCGCCGTGGCGGCCACGTCACGCACGACTTGATTCTCCTCGACAACAAGGACCATTCCGCCACCGCGAGCGCCGGACTCCGGTGGCCGTTTCGCGGGAACCGGCTCCAGGCCTGGTTCGCAATAGGGGAGGTGGACGCGCATCGCGGTTCCGTGACCGGGTTCGCTGTCGACGAGGAGAAACCCGCCGGCGTTGCGAACCGCCGAGTAGGTGATGGCCATTCCCATTCCGCGCCCGCGCCCGCTGGCCCGGGATTTGGTCGTAAAGAAGGGTTCAAAGATTCTGCTCTGGACGTCCCTGCTCATGCCGACGCCGGTGTCGGCGACGGTGACGACGGCGTAGGGACGTTCGCGGTGGGGGTCGTCGGGGTCGGTCTGGACGGCTTTGGCGACCTCGACGCGGAGGGTTCCGCCGTCGGGCATGGCCTCGCGGGCGTTGCGCAGCAGGTTCATCACGATCTGGGTGAAGTGGTCGCGGTCCATGCGAACGCCGACGTCGGGGTCGATGTTGCGGATCAGATCGACGCCCTCCAGAAAGGACGGATCCATCGAATCGAGGACGACGTCGACGGCCTCCGCGACGCGAAAGCCCTGCGGTTCGCCGTGGGCGCTGCTGGCGAAGTTGAGCAATCGGCGCGACAGACCGACGGCTTGCCAGCAGGTTCGGACGACGGTGCGGAGGCGATCCGCTTGTTGCGCATCGGTCAGCTCGGTTTCCAGCAGGGAGAGCGTGCCGATGACGCCCGCGAGCAGGTTGTTGAAGTCGTGCGCGAGGCCTCCCGCGAGGGTTCCGACGGCCTGCATGGTTTCTGCCTGGTGGAGCTTCCGCTGAAAGCGCATTCGCTCGCTCACGTCCCGGACGACGATGGCGGCGTGGCGGGTGCCGCCGTATTCGACCGGGTAGACCAACACGTCGGTCCAGACGATGTCGCCGCGAGCGCCGAGTCGCCATTCGATGTCGGCGGCGCGAAAGTGCCGTCCGCTGCCGACGGCGTCGTTCAGGACCGCCTCAAAGTCGGCATGTGCCTTGCGCAACTCGGGCCAGACGTCCGATGGGCGACGTCCGACGTGCTCACCGTGATCCGCGCCGAGCAGTCGGGTATCGCCGTCATGGTGCTCGACGATCTGGCCCGCGGCGTCGCAGAGAACCACGGCGTCGCGAAGGTTCTGGAAGAGTGAACGGTATTTGGTCTCGGAGGCAGACAGCTTTTGACTGGCCTCCTCCAACGATGCGGCCATGGCGTTCAGCGTCTTGCCGAGCTGACCCAGTTCGTCGTCGCGCGAGGTGACGACGCGATGGGCGAGGTCGCCGGCGCCGAAGCGAACCACGGCGCGTTGCAGGGACTGAACCGGGGTAATGAGCCAGCGGCGAATGAGCGTGACGCCGAGGATCACGAGGCCCGCCGCGAGCACGCCAACGGCGAAGGTGACGATGAGGACCAGCGACGAGGCGCCGGCAAGATCCTTGGTGCTGCGGTTGCGGGCTTCGTCGAGGACGGCCTTGAGTCCCAGGATGTGCGTCTCAAGCTGAGGCAGGAGTTTGGCATCGATGGATTCAGCGAAATAGGCTCGGGCGTCCTCGGTCCGGCCGAGGTTGAGGGCGACCAGGCAGCGATCGGACTCGTCGGCCACTTGTTGGGCCAGGTTGAGCACGTCGCGCCATCCGGCGTGGCGCGGAGCAGGCGGCGAGTAGTTGATGATGTGTCGGAGCTGGGCCTGAAACCCATCGCGGACGACGAAGTAGGAGTCGACGACCTCGGTTCGTCCGTTCAACAACTCGCGCAAGAGAATCGCTTGTTCCTTGAGTCCCACGTGAATTCGATCGGCCTCGACGACCTGTCCCATGGTGAGTTCAAACTCGTCGAGGGCGCGGTCGATGTGCCATTGGACGCCGTAGATGGTCGCCGCGGCGGAAACCACGGCAAAGAGGGCGAAGGCAGCGAGCAATGCGGCGAGCCTGCGGCGAAGACTGCCGGAGGTGGACGTGGACTTCATCTTCCTAGTTCGGCTTGGGTGCTCCAATCCCAACGCTCCTCGGCGGGGGCCTCACTGGCCAGGACGTGCCCGCCGATGAAGGCGGCATTCGTCTTCCCGCGATGGCGTGACGAAGGGAACCAGAACTTCCCGGCCGAGTATGGGTCGGTCGGATTCTTACTCGGCGGCGCGGTGTAGACCGGTTCCTTCACGCCCTGTTCGGCGGCGGACGCCCCGTCAACATCCAGAACCAGCGGGACGTAGGGGAACTGGAGGAGTCGCGGCGAAATGTAGGCCGAGGCCTCCGGCGCGAGCACCGATCGGTCCTTGAACTCGGTCGTGGGCCGATACAGCCGCATGTTCACACCCAGGGAGACGTTTTCACTGGGCGTGAGAGCCTCGCGGCAGGGAAGCTCGCGGCGCTTGCTAAGTGCTCCGGTGCCGGCGGGACAGATGGCAATCTCCGCGTCCGGGTCGAGCACTCCCTGCTCCAGGCCGCCGCGGTCCCAGTAGCCGTTGGTCTTGTAGAGGCGGTCGAGGAACTCAGAGATCCGCAACCGGTTGGGATACGGCGAGGAACCTCGCAGGCGTCGGCCATCCGCTTGGCCCTCGACGAAGAGGCCGAAATCCATGGTCACGGAGCGGAGGTTCGACGAACATTTCAACGATTTCACGCCGGCACGCACGGAACCGACCGCCGGAAGAAACAAGGAAATCAGCGCCGAAAGAATGGCGATCACGACGAGCGTTTCGATCAGCGTGAAGGCGCGCAGGGATGTCCCGGTCGGGCGAGTGTGAAGACGTTGAAACGAGGTTCGCATCGATCGTCGGTCGCGGCGATGTTCACCGCGCGGGCCTACTTGCTGATCGGCCCGGTCAAATGAAACAGGAACCTGCCATAGTCCTCCAGCTCGATTTCTCCGATGAGATCGAGATTCATCGCGCCGCAACCATCACCGGGAGCAGCGCCGTTGCCGAAGCAACGTTGAAACGCGGCGAAGTCGCTGAGATCCACGTCGGCATCGTCGTCGCTGTCGGGATCCGGTATCCGGAAGTCCACATCATCCGCGTCGACGACCCCGTCGTAGTTCAAATCGTACACGCTGAAGTTGCGAGCGAAGTCGGCGATATCAACCTCCCCGTCGATCTCGTCGCCCACGCCGTCAAAGTCCGCGACATAGTCGGCGATTGCCTGGCGATCGAGTTCGCTG
>JBBTCJ010000104.1:0-2397 GCA_038043285.1 Planctomycetota bacterium
CGATCCGCGAAGTTCTGGGCAAGACGCTGGGCGTGCCGCTCTTTCAGGAGCAGGTCATGGCCCTGGCGATCAAAGCGGCGGGCTTCACGCCGGGTGAAGCTGAAAAGCTCCGCCGTGCGATCACGGCTTGGACTGCCAAAGAGGATATGGCACGTTTTCCCTCTCGTTTCGTCGAGGGCATGATCCACAACGGCTACGACCGGGCGTTTGCGGAGTGGTGCTTTCAGCGCTTCAAGGGATTTAGTCAATATGGTTTTCCCGAATCGCACGCCGCCAGCTTCGCCCTGTTGGTCTACGCCTCCGCGTGGCTGAAGTGTTATTACCCCGCCGCCTTTGCGGCGGCGCTGCTCAACAGTCAGCCGATGGGGTTCTACGCCCCGGCGCAGATTGTCCGCGACGCCCGCGACCACGGTGTTGAAGTCCGGGCGATCGACGTAAACCATAGCCACTCGGATTGCACCCTGGAAGACGACGGCAAGGCACTCCGCCTCGGCCTGCGCATGGTCAAGGGTCTGCGTAAAGATGAAGCCCGCGCGGTTGTTGCCGCGGTCCATCGTAGCGGCCCGTTGGCGTCGCCGTTCGAGCTGGGACATGAAAGCGGCGCCTCGACGAGTGCGTTGATTCAACTCGCACGGGCCGATGCCTTCCGCTCCATGCACCTCGACCGTCGCAGGGTTTTGTGGGAAGTCCAACGGTTGCGCGGCCATGCGCTGCCGCTGCTGGATTCGTTGCCGCCGCCAGGCAGTACGGCCGCGATCCCCGCAGCGCCGCCGGCCCTCGACGTGGGGCAGGACTACGCCGCCGTCGGCCTGTCGCTCAAGGCCCATCCTGTTTCCTTTATCCGCGAACAACTCTCCCGAATGGGTGCCATGACTGCGGCACAGGTGAAGGACTCGAAGGGCGCGCCGACGGGTCGGTTGGTCACCGTCGCGGGCATCGTTCTTTTCCGCCAACGTCCCGGTACGGCCAAGGGCGTGATGTTTATGACCATCGAAGACGAAACGGGGCGCGTAGATTTGATCGTTCGTCCGAGCGTCTATGAACGCTGCCGCAGCGCAGCGGTGTACGCCAAGCTCGTACGGGTCCGAGGAAAAGTTGAACGTCAGGGCCAAGTGATCCACGTTTTGGCGCACCAATTGGAGAACATCGAGCAGGTAACGATCGAACTTCCGCGACTCTCGCGGGATTTTCGATGAGTCCCCGGGCGCGGGCGAGCCGGCTTCGTTGAGGCGAAAGGCGGGGTGAACGAAGGCATTTCTCCGGGGAGGATTCGCCGCGCATCCGCGTTTTCGGAGCGGCCAGGGCGGGAAAATGGGTTCGTTTGGTAATTTTTCATTTCGCGCCGCCTGAACCTCCCCAAAGACCGAAGTCGATGCTGCGCCCTTGAGGAAAGACGTTCGTCCTCCACCCTTCGCGTCGCGGAGGATGGGGGCCGGCCGCGGAATCATGAAAGGAAAAAGCGGCATGATCGTTCTCCGCAAGCACAAGGTTGATCCACATAAACCGCCAGCGATCCCGTGCACCATCACCTACCAGGCCGCCAACCTTGGCGGGAAAGGCCCGCTCCCTCACGGTCGCGGCTCTGATTAAATAACTTGGGGCGCGCACGCCGGCGGGCGAGTTCGCAGCGATCACCCGCGTTGGGGGCGTCTGCAAGCGGTTTTTTACCGGGTCTAGCTATCCACGGGTTCCGTCCGCCGATGGCGGACTCCACCCGTGGCTACATTCCTCGGCCCCTTACGGGGCCACAAAAGATCCCGCCGGAAGTGTCACGGACCCCTAAAGTCCACCTCTTGTGACTGCGGTTGTCCCGTTGTAGAATAGTTCCCGTCGTGAAGCATACCTTTCGTTTGGCTAGACAACGCGAACCCGCACATGCCCATGTGCTTCAAAGCGATCGTTGGCGTGGGTTGTCTCTGCCGTTCGTACTCCATCGCTTTCTCTTTTCAAGGGAACGGGGCATGTCATCACACACTTTGAGCGGCCACATTTGCGGGATCCCGATTCTGACATCGGGACTCGCGATCATGGCGGTACTCGTTCCCGGTGCCGGGATTGTCCAAGGTCAAACGTCTCAGGGTCCGATCGTGGCGTGGGGACGGAACTCCGAAGGTCAAACCAACGTCCCCGCGCCAAACACGGGTTTCGTGGCCGTCGCCGCGGGCGATTACCACAGTCTGGGTCTCAAGGCCGACGGGTCCATCGTGGCGTGGGGATGGAACTACTACGGTCAAACCAACGTCCCAGCGCCCAACACGGGTTTCGTGGCCGTCGCAGGGGGCGGTCGCCACAGTCTGGGTCTCAAGGCCGACGGGTCCATCGTGGCGTGGGGATACAATGAATCCGGTCAAACCAACGTCCCCGCGCCCAACACGGGTTTCGTGGCCGTCGCCGCGG
>JBBTCJ010000105.1:0-17734 GCA_038043285.1 Planctomycetota bacterium
ACCGGTTGATCGTGGGCTGAAGGGCGAGGTAGCATCCTCCGTGTCCGTACATTTGGACGTAGTGATGCAGGTCGTAGTGGAGCGATGATCCGCAATAGAACAGGTTCCCGTCGACAAAGAAGCAGTAATTCAACCCATCAGGAGTCTCGTAGCGGTAGGTGTGAAATGCGTTAAGTTCCAGTCCGGTGAAGACATCGCCCCCTTCGAATGAGACGACCGTGTCTCCATACAGGTCAACTGAGTCCCTGGCATCACGGTACCCCACGGCAAACGAGGCATAGCAGCCGCCTCCTCCAATCCACGGCACATTCGACGCAAATCCCCACTCCACCCAGAAGGGCGGCGGGGGAGGCTCCTCGGACGCCAAGGCGATTACCAAGGTATAGTTGACATCGTCAAAGCCACCGAGCCAGCGAAGCACGAAGTGCCCGTTTTCGACAGACTCCGTGCAAGGGCCCTCGCATCCTCCCCATAGCCAACCGGCGTTCGGATACGGCAAGACGGTGCCGTCGTACTCATAAAGGACTTCGTCGCCCAGCGCAGCTCGTCCGTGAAAAGCCGCGTTTGCCGTACAAGCGAGGACGACGAGCAGATGACGGAACGTGATCACAGGGCGACTCCCGTTCAACCTCAACCGACCCATTATAGCCGCAACGCCGGTTCCGAGCGGGAAGGGACGGGAAGGGGGACATTCTAGAATGTCCCCTCTCCCCCGACGATCCACCCCCCGATCCAGCTGGTATTTTCAGGATGGACAGCTCGCCGCTTGTGACCGGCGGAACCCGTGCCGCCTATTCATCCCCCTCCCTGATGGGACGAATCGGTTTTGCCCCGCGAGCCTCGCTGGCCGCCGCCCGCTGCGCCCGCATGTTCTCTTCCAGCGCTTTCTGAAGAGCGTCGAACCGGACCTGCATCTCAGTGAGTTCGCGCCGCAAGCGTTCCTGATTTGCGGCCATGGATTCCTCTCGTTCCAGAGCGATTTCAAGCTCCGTTCGACCCGGGCGCACCGTTGTCGCGCTTTCGCCTGGCGCGGCGGGATCGATGGTCGCCGCGGTGGACGTTGCACTTAGCGCGGTGCTCGTGACCGTGCCGTACGCCGTGGCGAAGTAGACGATCGTAAGCTGGGAATCAAAGGCCGTTGCGTTGTCCGATGTTGAAGAGGTCTTCTGTCCGAGCAGATAAAACGTGTTGGCCCCGGCGGAAACGGCGAACAAGCCGTGCGGACTGACGACTTTCTCATAGATTCCGGTCGGCAGGTCCGAATTCACGATCGTGAACAGGTCCTGGTTTACGGGCAGCGCCGTGGACGAGTCCGAGACGCCGATGTTGTACAAATCGTTCGTACCGGTCGAATGGCTGACCTCGAGCTGGGTCGTCCCCAACACCAGGACGTGACCCGCCGCGGGAACGGTGATGGTGCGCGACAGAATGATGGTGAGCGCCGTACTGGCGATGGCCACGCCGTCGCTGCTGGCGTTGCTGGCCACGCCCGGCTCGTCCAAGCACTCGGCGGCTGCGATGGCGCTGGCTGGTAACTCGACCGAGGCGTTTCCGGTGTCGGCCATGTCGAACACCGCGGAGCGGGCGGAACCGCTGATGGTCACCCGCGGTTCATTGGCCCCGGTGTTCCCGTCCACGGTAAAGCCTTGACTGCCCGTTGAGCGATAGATGTACGCGAACCCGCCCGTCCCGGCGGAGTCGGCCTCGAAACCGGAGTGAAACGCCCCGGTCTCGTCGAACAGATCGACGTAGCCGCCCGAGGAGGTTCCGCGTGCCCGAATCTGCGGTTCTGTCGACGCGGAGTTGAAAATCTGCAATTCGCCGGCGTTCGATCCGTTGGCGCCGATCTCCACTCGGCCGTTCAGCAGCGCCGCCGGGCCAGCGCCCGCGGTGACGGCGACCAGCGCCGGATCCGGGTTCGCGGCGTTGGTGATTGCGAAGTCGCCGGCTCGCCCGGTCGCGCCCTGTGCCTGGGCATCCAGCGCATCGGCACCGCCGGTCGAGATGGCGGTGATGCCCTCGGCCGTGGCCGTCGATCCCTGACCCCAAAGCGCCGAGTCACCGGCTGAGTCCGCACGGATGGCCGAAAGGCCCCCTGCGCCCCCGCGAGTCGCTTGCAGGACGCGCCCCGTGCTGTTGTTGGTGATTTGAATGTCGTTGCCGTTGGTGTCGAACTGTTCGACCAGGGGGAGACGCAGCCCGAGTGCGTACGGCGTGCCCCGCAACTCCTGCCGAGAAGCGAGCGGGGCGTAGACTCCAGCGGCGCAATTTCCGGGCGTCCCGTCGGCGCGCACTTCGATCTCCAGGAACCGCGCGTCGCCGTTGAATTGCGCCCCGAAGTCGAGCGAGACGGTGAACAGCCCGTTCACTATGTCTACGCCGTCGAGGCAGACCGTCAGACCGACCTGCGCCCCGGCGGCCTGGGCATCGAACAGTCGGAAGCGCAGGTCGTGCAGCCCGTTGGCCGGGCTACCGTCACTCTTGAGCTGCCCCTGATAGGTGAACGCCGTCGTGACCGGCGCGGCGATGGAAACGCCACTGACGCCGACGAGGAACACAAGCGCGCAAAGACGTAACGAACGGCAAGTTGATGTCACGGTAATCTCCTTGTTCCTGAGTGCAGAAGGTTTTGCAATCCCCACTCCGCCCAGCGACTTGGCCACTCTCCCCGAGGCTGCCGATTATAACGGGTTTTCCCGGTGAATGGAACGACCGGCGGAGTGCAGGACGGCGCAACCAAACGGCCTTCTTGCCCATCTAATGCATCAATTATGGGGCGATGAGCGGACGGCGGTTTTAGTCGTTGGATGCAGTGGGTGATGACCTCGCACGTTCGCCGGCACCTTGGTCGTCGAGGGACGTCGGGCCATGTCTGGCAGGGGCGCTTCAAGGTCTTCCCGATTCAACAGGACGAGCACTTGCTGACGGTGCTTGCGTATGTCGAGCGGAACCCGCGTCGCGCGAAACTCGTAGGCCGCGCGGAGGATTGGGGGTGGTCGAGCTTGGCGGCCTGGCGGTCGAAGGTTCGTCCGGCGTTCTTGGTCGAGGGTCCGGTGGATCGTCCGCGCGGCTGGATTGCGGCGGTCAACCGCGACGACGATCCGGCTTCGCTGGCCCGGATGCGCGAGTGCGTCAACCGCGGTGCTCCCCTTGGCTCGGAGGAATGGTCGCGGCGCATCGCCGCCCGCCTGGGGCTCGAAGCCGCCCTTCAGCCCCGTGGAAGACCAAGGAAAAATCCGAAGGTTCCGACGATATCGAGAAAGTAGGATTTCCCGAATAGATAATAGATGGATAGGGATGGGAATGGCATCATGATGGTGCCGATTGGCCCGTAGGGCGTCGCCGCCGAGGGCGCGAAGATCCTGCGGTGGCCCTGGAAAGACCCTGAAGAGCGCCGCGCGGTGCTTTTCAATCCTGGAAACCACGCTAGAATCGTCGTCTCGGCGGCTTCCCGGCGGATGACCGGGGAACCGAAGCGCCGCCTCGACCACCCCGCGGGTGCGAAGCCCGACTCGCCGCAGGAGGGTGGGATTCACCATCGGACCGAAGGAGCCTTGCTTGAAGCCACAGCAGCTTGTCGGCATCGTGTCTGGAGCAGCCGTCCTCGGCTGCCTTCTCGGCTGGTTGACCCTTCCGATCTTTGAGAGCAACGAATCCTCCGTGGAGCGCGAAGTCAGCCTGCATCTGGAACGCGCCCGGCGCATTCTGGACCAGGCCAACGCGGACCTCGCGCGCATGTCCTGGCTCGTCGATCAACTCCGCGAACGTGACGCCGCGGTGGCGGACCCGGCTGCGTTCGCCGAAGCCGTCGGCGAGGACTATAAGGAACTCCATGAAGCCATGTGGACGGCGTTCGAGCCGCGAGACTGGGATCCCGAGCAACCCCGACCCGTCCGACCATCGTACGGAAACGTTGCCGCCAAGGTCCGCGAGGGGTTGAAAACTCGCGACGAAATCGTTGGCAGGAACAACAAGTTGCTCGCCTCCGCCTCCGCCGCCGTCGCCGAAGCTCTCGCCGTCGCCCGCGGCGACGCTGCCGGGCGCGCCAGCGCCGAGGCGAACCGCTTCCAGGCGGTCATCTTCTATCACCAGGGGCTGGCTTCCCGGCTCAGTGCATCCATGAGCCGCGAAGTCGCCGCCGGCATCCGGCGCGAGCTTCGCCGCGTCGGCCGAATCGCATCGGAACAGGTTTCCTCCCTGACGCTCCTCGCCGACAGCGAGATGGACGCCAAAATCGCGACCGTCGTCGCGAACCGTGACCAAGCCGGGTCTGAACTCCAGAAGCTTGAAGGCGAATTGACCAAGCTCGATGCCGAGACCGCGGGCCTCGACCGACGGCATCAGGACGCCCTTCGGCGCACCGAAGCAGCCCGCGTGGCCATGGAAAAGCTCGAGCAGGCGGGCGTCGATTTCTCCGATCCTCGCGGGGCGGAGACCTTCAGCCAGAAGCTGCTCCAGCAAACGCGAACCTTCGTTGAGGCCGGCCGCGAAGCACACCTGCTGGAGGCGGGCGGATACCCCAAGGCCAAGATCGACGCCAGCGGCGACTACCTCAAGGGGCGATATGTCGAAAACGGCCTGACCTCCGACCTCACCGTTCAACTCGGGTTGAGCCACCTTCGCGTGGAGCGAACCGTTCTTGCAGGAAAAGTCGAACGGGCCAAGCAGGCGGTCGAAAACCTGGCGACCGACATCCAGCGGCTCCAGGGCGTGCGCGGCGAGTACGAACAAGCGCAAGCCGACGCCAGGAAGGTGATCGAGCAGGCCAAGCCCTCCGCGGCCGATGCCTTCGACGAACTCAACCGCATCGAATCGGAAGCCTTCGCCCTGGAGGAATCGGCGCTGAAAGCTTTCGACCAGGCCGCCAACCTCTCGCAGCAAGCCGCCCGCCTGGCGGACCAGTGGATGAGCGCGGGTCGCGATCGGACCGAAAACCTGTCCCCCGAAGCCAAGCAGCGCTCGGCCTTCGACAAACGTACGCAGGACGCCTGGATGGGGGGGCACATTTCCGTCCAGGTCGCCGACGCCAAGCTCGCCCGAGCCCGGGTGTTCTTCGATCGTTACCTCGCCGGAAAGCGAACCGCGGAAGCCCTGGCATCGCTCCCCGCAGAGATCACTCCGCCCGAAGCCGACGCGGAGGCCGAAGTGACGAAGGTCGGGGAAGCCCGCGAAGCCGGCGTCGAGGAGATCAAGCAGGCCGTCGCCACGCTCGAAAAGTCCCATAAGACCCTGGCCAGCCACTGGACCCTGACCGCCGAAGCCGCCGCGGCCATGGACCTGCTCTCATCGTTTGGGCTGAAGGAGTTCCGCGCCGACGCCCTGGAGGCGTATCGCAAGGCCGTCAAAGGCCGCGAGACCGAGCCTTTCGTCGACAAACTGGCGCAGCGGATACGCGAACTCGAAGCCAAGTCACAGTAGGATCGGGTCGCGCGGGAGTTCACCGACTCCGAGGTCTCGATATCCGCGCGAGGTGAAGGTCGCAGCTTGCTCGCGAGAACCGACCCGGTTCGAGCGGATGCGCCCGATCAAGCGGTGCCCGGCATTTTCCCCGCGTAAACAGAGACGGTCAGTGTTTGAGTTCGGCGCCGGGCGTTGCGCCGGCGTCGGAGATCGCGTGCAGCCAGCCGTAGTGGTCGACGTGGTAGCGCTTGCCGAAAAACGACACGTCGCTCTCCGACAGGTGGCCCAACGCGCCGAGAAGCAGCGCGCCGATGAGTCCGACCAATCCGATGCCCACGGCCATGGGCCTCCGCCTGGGGTGTCGCTGCTTGCCGCGGTCGAGGAACGGCCAGAGCAGCAGCAACAGGAACGGAACCGAGCAGGCGATGATGCCCAGGAACGCACCGTACGGGCCTTCGAAGTACTTGAGCAGCTGATAACTCGGCAGGAAGTACCATTCGGGCTTGATGTGCTCCGGCGTGACCAGCGGGTCCGCCGGATGACCGATCTCCCACGGCGAGACGATCGACAGCGTCACCAGGACCGCCAGCAGAAACATCACCACGATGCCTTCCTTGCAGACGTGCACCGGGAAGAAGGGGATGCCGTGCGCCGAATCGACGTGCTTCTCCTCCCCCACCGGCTCGAGCGTTGCGAGGTTGGTCGCCCGCATGAGGACCAGATGGATCGCGATCAGACCGGTGAGCACCCAGGGCAGGATGATCACGTGCACGACGAAAAAGCGGGAGAGCGTTTCGCCGGTTACCGTGTCGCCCCCGCGCAGGAAGTAACGAAGCCATTCGCCGACATAGGGAACCTTGTTGGCCGACTCCGTGCCCACGGTGGTCGCCCAATAGGCGATCTGGTTCCATGGCAGAAGATAGCCGGTGAATCCGAAGGTGATGGTCACGATGAAGATCAGCACCCCGGTGAACCAAGTCAACTCCCGCGGCTTCTTGTAGGCCCCGAAGAAGTAGGTTCGGATCATGTGGAGCACGACGGCGAGGATCATCAGTGAGGCGCCCCAGGCGTGAATCTGCCGGTAGAGCCAGCCGAAGGTGACCTCGGCGGTGATGAGCTGAATCGACTTGTGCGCCTCGTCCGGCGTCGGACGGTAGTACATCAACAACAGGACGCCGGTCAGCGTCTGGCTGATAAACAGGAGCAGCGAGAGGCTTCCGAAGACGTGCAACCAACCCGTATGCGGAGGGAGCCGTTTGTGCAGTTGCTTGTCGAAGAACTCCTCGGCGACCTCCATGTTGTAGCGGTCAGCCAGGAATCCCTTGGTGTGTTGCTCCAGACGCATAGGCGTTCACCCTAGCCGTGCGGTCCGCGAGCCGAAGCCCGCGCGGCGCATCAGGCCGACGAAACCAGGACTTTTCCGCCGACCTCTTTGACCTTGTATTCGGTCAAGGGGCCGGGGGCGGGACCGGAGACGACTTGTCCGGCGCTGCTGAAGACCGCCGCATGGCATGGGCAAAGGAACTCCTTGCGCCCACCCTCCCACTTCACCAGGCAACCCAGGTGGGGACAGACGGCAAGGTACGCCGAGTATCCCGTCGCTTCGCGCACGACGATGACCGCTTTTCCGCGAACCTGGACCATGGCGCTGTCGCCCGGCTTGAGACTGCCGGCGTTCTTGACCTCGACGTCTTCCGCGGCGCCGCCCTTGGCCGCCGGCCAAAGGTACATCATGGCGGGGATGGCCATGGCCGCCCCGGCGATCGTTGAAAACAGGGCAATGAGCCAGTCCAGGAAACTGCGGCGCGTCGTCTTCTTGGGGTGGTCGTGGGGCATCTAGTGCGAACCTCTTCCCGGCAGCGGCTTGACGTACTCCGCGCGCAGGAGCTTGTATTTGGCGTAGAGAACCACGGAAAACAGGAAGGCGAAGACCCAAATCGGGATCAGCGCGAGATAGCGCCAGCGAAGCCCCTGTTCCAGCGATGCCAGCTCGCCCTGCACCTGGTCGCAGACCACGTTCAGTTCCTTGACCTTCTCCTCGATCAGCTTGTTGTTGAGCGTGTGCTGCAGCGGCGCCAGCGCGATCAGGTGCGTCTTGGCGTCGTCAAACTTGAACCGCTGGTTGTCCACCAGGAGCACGCCGGATCCGACACGGTCTAGATAGGAGGCCGTCTCCACGTACTTCCGTTCCGCCGCCGCGATCGCCTTGATGAGGTCGAACAACTTCGGAAGGCTCTTGTCCTCCTCGATGGCCTCGTGACACGCGGTGCAGGTCGGAAGCGCGCGGCGGATGATCTGCTCCGGTTCGGCGTGGATGGCCTGCGCCACCTGGGCGGTCGTCGGCGTGGGGTGCGTCGAGAGCAAGTGTGCGTAGCGCTGCATCATCAAGCCGGTGGGTTTGGTGATCCGGTCGATCAGGTGATAGTTGGCGTCCGGTCCCCCGCCGTGGCACTGCACGCAGCCCTTGTGTTCGTCCTGTGAGGCATGAATGCTGGTGGCGAAGTTCTCAGCCGCATGTTGATGGCACTGTCCGCAGACCGACCGAACGGATGCGAAACCCGGCGGGGCGGCGGCGTGATTGCCGTGGCAGGTGGCGCAGGTCGGGGCCCCGGTGTCGCCTTGTTCAAAGAGCAGTTTACCATGCACGCTGCGGCGGTATTCGTCCACGATCGCGGTCGGCAGCTTGAACTCCTTCATCAGCGATTCGTCGGCGTGGCAGCGACCGCAGGCGCCGGGAACGTTCAGCGGGTGGGTCATGCTCGTCGGTTCGGAGGACTTGAGAATGTCGTGAACGCCGTGACAGTCAATGCACACCGCCACCCGGTCGTCGCCCGTTTCCTTCAGCGTCCTTCCGTGTCCGCTGGTCCAGTAGGCCGAAAGCTGATCGGTGCGGATGCCAAAAGGATTCATTCGGGCGACGTCGGCGTGGCACGCACCGCACAACTGCGGAACCTCGCCCCGAGGCGCGTGGCCCCTGAACTTGGCGCCGTGATCGAACGCCGGTCGCGTCTGTCCCGCGACGGCTGGACCTTCATAGAACTTTGCCTGCTCCCCCGATACCGCGTACTTGTCCTCGCCGCCGTGGCACTCCGTGCACTTCAAGACCTTGTGAACCGACGCCGCAAACTGCTCGCGCTGGGCCGCGTGGCACGAGGTGCATTGTGCCGTCGGAGGCTGTGGTTCGGCGCGTGCCGACGCGGCGAACGCAAGTACCAAGCCGCCAACGACCGATCCGAACCTGCTCATGATCTTCAAGCCAATCGCCGGACAAAGCCAAGGAACGGAATCGCGCGCCGGCGATCACCGCGCCAGCCGAGAATGCGCACACCAAGATCGCTCGCGGCGGCGTGGTCGTCAAGCGAACCACCGCGTCGGCGCCTCCGTCCCGTGTTGTATCCGGTTTCGTTAGCAACTTCCATGCCACGCAACCCGCGGCCACATGGGAAGCTCTGGCGCTGCCAATGAATCGCCCGCCGAAAGCGATCGAATGCCCGCGCGGATTCTCCCTGAACCGATCATCCGTCTGTCGCCTCGTCGCCGACGACGATGGAAACTGGGGTGAATGAGTTGTGCGGGCGGCGCCGCGAGCCAACCTTGCCGAAAGAATCTTCGCACGCGAGCCGTCACGCCGTTGTGGCCAGGACGCGCGTTTGGTAGAGTGCCGCGCGCCGATTGGGCGGCGAAAGCCGGCGGGGTTGCCGCGGCTGCGGCCAACACTCCGGCATGGTCCGCAGGGAATAGACGTTTCATGCTAATATTGAGAGGAGTTCGTATGGCTTCGCAGCGAAAAGCGTGGTGGTGGGCGGGATGTGCGATGGTGGCGCTGGCGATCGGCTACCTGGGATGGACTTCCAGTTCGGCGTCGGCCAATCCGCCCGCGACGACCGCAGCGGTCGCCGCGTCCGTAGGCGTCGCCGTCACCGGGGAGGGCAATTTCACCTATGTCGGCTCCGACAAGTGCAAAAAGTGTCATCTTGCGTCGCATAAGGAATGGGAGAAGACCAAGCACGGCACCGCTCTGGAGGCGCTCAAGCCGGGCCAGGCGACCGAGCGGAAGACCAAGGCCAAGTTGGATCCGCAGAAGGACTACTCCACCGATGCGACCTGCGTCGCATGCCACGTCGTCGGCATGGGTAAGCCGGGCGGATACGAGCTCCCCAAGGACGAGGAAGGCGCCAAGAAGATGAAGGGCCTGACCGGCGTCGGGTGCGAGAACTGTCACGGCCCGGGCAGCAAGTACGTCGAACTTCATGAGGAGATCATGAAGTCCAAGAGAAAGTACAAGGTCGATGAAATGTACGCCGCGGGCATGACCAAGGCTGACGTCAACACCTGTAAGGGTTGCCACAACGAAAAAAGCCCGACGGTGGACCCGGCCATAGCATTCGACTTCGAGAAGATGAAGAAGGATGGCGTGCACGCCACCGTCGAGTTGAAACAGCGCGAAAATTAGTAGCCTGTCACGCCTCCATTGACGGGTCGATCCGATCCGCGGCATTCGTGCCGCGCAGGCGTCCGCCCCATGAATGGGGCGGCTCGGGCAGAGGCGCGACTCCGGCGACCCCTCGAACCGTGCGTGACGAAGCACTCGGCTGTGCCCCAGACCCCCTCTCCCTGCCAGGGAGAGGGGCTCCAGGACAGAACCTGACACGGAAGCCAATGCGCGGCCTTCCGGGTCGGTGACCGTTTAGGCGGGGCTGGGGCGCTTGTTCAGAACCGCGAGTGATCACCAGCGGTCGGCGTTGTACTTCTTTCGAAGTTCCGGAGGGGCACGAACCGGGCCGGCAAAGACAACGGAAGCACCTCAAACGGCAGCCGCCGGAAGTGTCACGAACCTGATTCCCACCCCTTCTTCTGTTCACCTTTGCGGCGCAGTGGGAGTTTGGGTAGACTGGCCCTCCTTACATATCTTCCCTTCGCGCGGCGGATGCCCGTCGCGGCTCAAAGAAGGGAAATGCGTAGGCAAAAGGAGGGGGTTCCATGCGACGCGCGGGCGTACGGGGTGCTGCGGTTTGGTGCATCGCTGGTGGCGTGGTTGCCGCGTTGGAGCGGCCCGTAGTCGCCGACGAGCTGGGCATCGATTCCACCATTGACTTCGTCAGCTTCGTGGATTGTCTGGACGGTCCGAATGCGCCTGTGGCGGCGGGTTGCACGACGTCGAACTTCCGTCCCGACTCCCACGTGGACCTTGCGGACTGCGCCGTGGTCCAGCGGAGCTACCTTCTTCATCCCGGCGAGATCCAGTTCGCCGCCGAGACCGCGGGCGAAATCGATCCGATTGACGACGTCGACGAGTACACGTTCCACGGAGCGTTCGGTTCCACGGTGACCGTCGATTTCGCCACGCCGATGGTCAACAGCCGTCCCGACCTGGTCGTGCGCTTGGACCTGATCCGACCCAACGGTACGACGGCCTCGTCGACGCCGTCGTGCAGCGCCAACGCCCGGCTGGACACGATTCCCCTCGACGCGACGGGAACGTGGAAAGTGCGGGTGCGGGCGTACGAGTCATGGCAGAACTGCGGATTCGGCGCCGACGAGGCCCTTCGCACCGGCGTGTACACCCTCAGCGTGTGCCCCTCGGACGCGGCGGCGATCCCTATCGCGTACGGGCAATCGCGGACCAACGTGTTTTCCAGCGACTGCCAGATCATCAATTACTCCTTCTCCGGCTTGCTCGGTGACGTGGCCTCGGTGATGTACCTCGGTCCTGCCTCGACGCGGCGGGTGCGTCTGTATGCGCCGAACGGGGCGTTGTTGGCTACTTCGGGCGGCGGGCAGGGCGCGGTGATCAACGACGTGCTGCTGCCGCTGGACGGGAGCTATCGCATTGCGGTGGAAGCCGCCGACGGGCTGTCGTCAAGGACGTTCAGCATCGGTTTGAGCAGACTGAACGACGCGGTGGAGATCCCCTACAACACGGTCATGCCGGGGGTCATCCGCGTTGCCGCCGAGGCAGATTCGTACACCTTCGAGCCTCGGTTCGGCGCCACGGTCACGGTGGACTTCTCGACGCCGAGCGTGGGCGGT
Source organism: Planctomycetota bacterium (assembly GCA_038043285.1). Lineage (GTDB taxonomy): Bacteria > Planctomycetota > Phycisphaerae > UBA1845 > UBA1845 > JBBTCJ01. The sequence continues at coordinate 11,431 of JBBTCJ010000105.1, forward strand.
CGGCCTGATCTTGCGGTTCGCCTGGACTTGATCCGTCCGAATGGCACGACGGCGACAACGACCGCAAGTTGCGGAACCAACGCCCGCCTTGACGGGATTCTCATCGACATGAAAGGTCCGTGGACGGTACGCGTGCGGGCCTACGAGTCGTGGTTCAACTGCGGGTTCGGCGCGGATACGAATCTGGTCGTCGGCGCCTATTCGCTGGTCGTCTGTCCGTCGAACTCGGTGCCGGCCCCGATCGCCTACGGCCAGACGCGGAATGGCAGCTTCAGTGTCGACTGCCAGATCGTCAACTATGCGTTTGATGGTGAAACGAATGACCTGGCCTCGATCATGTATCTCGGTCCGGCATACACCCGACGGGTTCGACTTTTTGCCCCCAACGGGGATCTTCTGGCGACCTCCGGGGCGGGACAAGGGGTGTCGCTCAACGACGTTCTCCTCCCGTTGGATGGGCAATACCTCATCGCCGTGGAAGCGGCGGATAACCAGACGATCGGCAACTTCAGCATCGGACTGAGCAAGCTCGCATCATCCGTCCCGATCGCTCAGGCGACCGCGACCCCTGGAGCGCTGACGCTGATTGCGGAGACCGATGCTTACTCGTTCGACGGCGTCTTCGGAAACACGGTGACGGTGGACTTCTCCACTCCCTCCGTGAGCAGTCGCCCCGACGTTGTTGTCCGACTGGACCTGATCCGCCCCAACGGGACGACCGCGTCGAGTACGGCGTCGTGCGGGGTCAACGCTCGACTGGACACCGTCGCGCTCGATGCGACGGGAAACTGGACGGTCCGCGTTCGCAGCTACGAAGGATGGTTCAACTGCGGTTTCGGCGCGGATGCGAACCTGCTCACGGGCGATTACACGCTGGCCCGGTGCACCTCGGATTCCCCGGCGACCCCCATCGCCTACGGGCAAACGCGAGGCGGAACCCTCGCGGTCGATTGCCAGATCGTCAACTACGAGTTCGCGGGGACGCGGGATGATCTCGCGGGGATTGTGTATTTCGGTTCAGCCTATACGCGACGCGTGCGGCTTTTCGCGCCCGATGGAACGCTTCTGGCGACTTCGGGCGGAGGACTGGGCACGACGCTCGACGACGTCTTGTTGCCGGTGACGGGAACGTATCGCATCGCCGTCGAGGCGGCGGACAACCAGGCGCTGGGCGACTTCACCATCGGGTTGAGCCGACTCGGCCTGGCCACGCCCATGGTCGTGGACACGACGACTCCGGGCGCGCTTTCGGAAATCGCGGAGTCCGATGGGTATGGCTTCCCGGGGTGGTTTGGTTCGACAGCTACGGTTGATTACTCCACGACGATCCTGGGCAACCAACCCGACATCGTCGCGCGGATCGATCTGGTTCGCCCCAACGGCACGACGGCCTTGTCCACCGCGACGTGCGGCGGCAACGCCCGACTCGACAACGTGTTTCTCGATGCAACCGGGGATTGGACGGTTCGCGTCCGGGCCTACGAGGGCTGGTTCAACTGCGGGTTCGGACCCAACACGGCGCTGTTGACGGGGGTGTACGCCCTGGCCGTCTCGCGGTCGGATTCCCCCGCGTCGCCCGTCGATTACGGACAGACGCATAACGGCAGCCTGGCCGTCGATTCACAGGTGCTCAACTTTGAATTCGCCGGATTGCTGGGCGACGTAGCGACCGCGGTTTATTACGGACCGGCGTACGTCCGGCGGCTGCAAGTGTTCGCGCCGAACGGTACGCTGTTAACTGGTTCGGGCGGCGGGCTGGGAACCGCCATCCTCGATCTTCCACTGCCCGTGGACGGGTTGTATCGCCTGGCGGTCGAGGCGGCTGACAACCAGGCGACGGGAGCCTTCTCCCTCGGTTTGTCCGAACTCGGCGACGCCGCAGTGATCCCGCTGAACGTCGGCACACCTGGCGCCATCAACCAACCGGCCGAGGTCCGTCTCTACTCGTTTGAGCGCACCAACGGCGACATTGTGAGCGTCGATTTTGTAACCGTCGTGAGTAGCGGAAAACCGGACCTGGCGGTTCGGCTGGAGCTCATTCGTCCGGACGGCACGTCGGCCTCCTCGACGGCTTCCTGCGGTGGGACGGCGAAGCTCAACAACGTCAACGTGAACCAGACCGGGACGTGGACGGTGCGGGTCCGGGCCTACGAATCGTGGAACAACTGCGGTTTCGGGGCGGACACCGGGTTGTTGACCGGGGCGTTCACCGTCAAGGTCTGCACCGGTGCGTGTCCTTGACCGATCGGGCAGGGTAGAGCCGGTGGCAACACGTTGGCCGGACGAGTCGGGGGCATTAAGCCCGTGTGAAGATTGGAGACCGGGTCGGTTTCCCGGGGGTCAGCGCGGCTTGGCGATCGCGGCTTGCCCGGGGGTCATGGTTTCGGCGTCCCGACGACCGACCGTCGCGTCCCCGCGCCCCGGGTTGGCTTGGCCCGCCGCTTCGTGCTATAGTCCCTTCCCTGGACCGACAGGAACGTTGCAGATTTTCATGCAAAAACACACACCGCTACCGCAAGCCTTCGCTGATCTGGGCGTTGAAACACGGTTTCTCAAGGCCCTCGTGAACATGGGGTTCGTCGAACCGAGCGACATTCAGCGCGGAATGATACCCCCTGCGCTGCAGGGGCAGGACATCCTGGGTCAGGCGCGAACCGGGACGGGCAAGACGGCCGCGTTCGGGCTGCCCATGCTCCAAATGATCGACCCTGGGCGGCGGTTGCAGGCCATGTGCCTGGTCCCGACGCGGGAGCTGGCCGTCCAGGTGGCGGGCGAGCTTTGCCGTCTTGCCGAGTTCGCCGATGTCCACGTCGTTCCGGTCTACGGCGGGCAGAAGGTGGCCACCCAGTTGCACCAACTGGGACGAAAACCGCACTTCGTCGTCGGCACCCCAGGGCGGGTGATGGATTTCATTCAACGGCGGGTCTTGGAGATCGCGGAGATACGATTCGTCGTCCTCGACGAGGTCGACCGGATGCTGGACATCGGGTTCCGCGACGACATTCGCTCGATTCTGTCGCGGGTGACGAGCAAGCATCAGACGATGTTCGTCTCGGCGACGATTGACGAGGAGATCAAGCGCCTGGCCATGCGCTACATGAACGAACCGACCGAGATCAACGTGTCGCATGACCGTTTGACCGTCGACGAGGTTGAGCAGTCGTACGTCACGGCCGAGCCGAGGGACAAGTTCCGCGTCCTCCGACTGCTCCTGCAACAGCAGAATCCGCCCGTCGCCATCGTGTTCTGCAACACCAAGCATGGCGCCCGGAAGCTCGCCAAGAAGCTCCACGACACCGGCGTTGACGCCATGGAAATCCACGGCGACTTGGAGCAAAGGAAGCGTGATCGGGTGATGGAGCGTTTCCGCAAGCATCAGATCAAGGTGTTGGTGGCGACGGATTTGGCTTCCCGGGGCATCGACGTCAGCGCGATCACCCACATTTTCAACTACGACGTACCCAAGGATCCCGAAGTGTACGTCCACCGCATAGGACGGACGGCGAGGATGGGGGCGCAGGGAATGGCCATCATGCTTGTCACCCGAGAGGAGGGCAAGGAGCTGACCTCCATCGAGGCGCTCATCAACCGCGAGATTCCGTCGCGCACCGTGGATGGCTTCGTGGCCTCGGCGTCCGACGATCTTCCTCCCTCTCGCGCGGCGTCGGCGGCGTCGCGTCTATCCGTTCCGGTGGCCGCCCCGGTCGGCGCGAGCGTCCCTTCCCCGGTCAGAACCCTCGGCGGGAAGTTCAAGCCGCTTCGCCGCAGAAGAAGGCTGTAACCGCGGCGCGGACGGGTTCTCGCCTCTCCATTCCCATGCCGGCTGAAGCGCACCATCCCGACGCCGACGACCTCGAACTTGCCGACGGGGCGGAAGGTCCGCCGGACGAATCCTTCGGCGCCGTCGACGAACCCGGCGAGGAGGTTCACGAGATCGGGGTTTCGTACCGCTCGGCCGGCACGCGCTTGGACAAGTTCCTGCACCATCGATTTCCGCGCATCTCGCGGACGGTCCTGCAGAAGTACATCAAGCAGGGCGAGGTGACGGTCAACGGGATGCCCAGCAAAGCCAGCTACGAGCCGGTCAACGGCGACAGAATCCGCATGGTTCTGCCTCCTCCGCCGCCCTCCGAGGTCGTGCCCCAGGACATTCCCATCGATGTGCTCTACGAGGACGAATGGATCATCGCGTTGAACAAACAGGCGGGCATCGTCTGCCACCCGGCTTTCGTTTCCCAGACCTACACGATCGCCAATGCGGTGGCCTACCACGTGCAGAAGCTCAGCCGGGGAAGCGATCCGTTTCGGCCCGGCATCGTGCACCGGCTGGACAAGAACACCACCGGGGTGCTGCTCATCGCCAAGACCGACGAAGCCCACTGGCGGGTGGCTCTGCAATTCGAGCGGCGCACGCTGCGCAAGGAATACTTCGCCATCTGCGAGGGCGGGGTGCGGCTCGACGGCGACGTCATCAATCGTCCGCTGGCGCCGCATCCGGACACGACCAAGCGGATGGTCTTTCCCTCGGCCAACCCGCCGCGGCAGGCGATGTTCAAGGAGGCGATCACCGAATACCGCGTCGACAAGCGCTATCGCGGCTTCACCACCGTGAACCTGTTTCCCAAAACCGGTCGGACGCACCAACTCCGCGTGCACATGTCGTCGATCCTCCATCCCATCATGGGCGACGCGATGTACGGCGGGCACAAGTTCAGTGAGCTCGACCTCGCCGGAGCGGGCAGCGCCGAGCCGTTGATCGAGCATCAGGCCCTTCACGCTCGGCGACTTACCCTGGTGCATCCGATCCTGGAGACCAAGCTTTCCCTCGAAGCGCCTCCGCCCGCGAACATGGTGCGGATCCTGGAGCTGCTCGAAGCGCATCGGAAGGTCTGACGGAGGCGCAGCGGTCTACGACGTGATGACCTTGCACTCCGGGAGGGCGTGGAGGAACCATCGGCCATAGGGTTTGCTGCCCACTCGCGGGTCCAGGATGACCACGATGCCGCGATCGGTTTTCGTACGGATCAGTCGGCCGACGCCCTGTTTGAACTTCAGCACCGCCTCGGGCAACTGAAAGTCCATGAACGGATTGCCGCCGCACTCGCGAATCTTCTCGATGCGGGCTTCGACGATCGGTTGGTTGGGTGCCGCGAACGGGAGCTTGACGATGATGACGTTGCTCAGCGCGTCCCCCGGCACGTCGACGCCCTGCCAGAAGGTGTCGGTTCCGAAGAGCACGCTGCGCGCCGTCTTGCGGAACTTGTCCAGCATCTTGCCGCGCGGCAGACCCGACCCGTGCACCAGCAGGGGCATGTGGTTTTCCTCGAAGAAATCGGCAAGCCGCCTGGCGCAATCGTTGAGCATGTCGAAGCTGGTGAACAGGACGAACGCCCGGCCGGCGCTTTGGGCGACGTACTTCTTGATCGCTTCGCAGGCCGCCGCGGTGAACGGCTCGCCCGATGCGGGATCGGGCAGGTGGGGTTCGACGTGCACGGTCAATTGTTCGGCGTAGTTAAAGGGCGAGCCGAGGGCCAACCCGCCCGCCTCGCTCAGCCCGGTTCGGCGACGGAGGTAGTCGAACGGGTCCGCCCCTGCCGCCTTCGCGCCGACGGCAAGCGTGGCCGACGTCAGCACGACGCTGCGAATCTTGTCGAAGAGCTTTTCCTTCAGAAACGGACCGACGTCGAGGGGCCTTGCCGCGAGCGTGATGCGTTGTCCGCGAGGTCCGCCGCGTTCGAGCCAATAGACCCAGTCGGCGGTTCGCTGTCCGTGCCAATTGGCAATGGCGGCTGCGGTCGTCGTGCAGCGATCGGCCAATCCGCCGAGTTCGGTGCGGTCGCTTTCATCCTCGCAATTCTTTTTGGCGTTGCGAAGGACGTCCGCGAGGGTCAAAAGGTCGGTGGTCAACGGTTGCTCCAGGGGCACGGGTTTTCGCACCCGTCCGTTGGTCATCCCTTCCTCGTCCGACCAATCGAGGAGTTCGACGAAGTACCGATCCAGGCTGCGCCGGGCGTTTTCGACGACGCGAATCGCCTCCGGCAAGTGCCGCGAATCCAGCACGCCGCGGGCCGCCCGTTCGTGGTGCAGCAGGTTGAGAAGGTGCCGCACCTGGGCATTGGAAACGCTGCCGCCAAGGTGCTCCGCGGCCACCCGCTCGACGGTGTGGGCCTCGTCGAGAATCAGGTATTCGTAGTCCGGGAGAATCGAGGCCCCCTGCTCGCGGACCGCCAGGTCGGAGAAGAGCATCGCGTGATTGACGATCAGGAGCTGTGCCTCGACGGCCTTCCGCCGCGCCCGCTGGTAG
>JBBTCJ010000106.1:0-12733 GCA_038043285.1 Planctomycetota bacterium
CGCCACCGTAGCTCAGTTGGCAGAGCAGCGGTTTTGTAAACCGCAGGTCGTCGGTTCGAATCCGACCGGTGGCTGTGTATACTAAGTATCGACGACCCCGCGGTTTACGGGGACCTGCCGACGTTCGGCAGTGCGGTCCGAGGCGAAAAAGAGCGCGGTCAATGACCGCGCTCCGCAACGCGGAGGTCGCACATGCCGAAAACGCCGACGTATCGAAAACGTGAGGGCCGCAGCCAGGCCCTCGTCACCCTCACTGATTCCGTCACCAAACGCCGCCGGGATTTCTGGCTCGGCGAGCATGGGACGGCCGATATGGTGCCGCAGCGAGGAGGGTTCGATCCGAAGCGTCCGACTCCAGTATCGACTCCGGATCCTGGCGCAGCTCCGTCGAAAGAGCCGCGATCCGGTCCTCGCATCGCACAAACGCATTCACGACGTCGGGATCAAACTGGGAACCTCCGCCCTGTCGAATGATCGTGGCCGCATCCCCATGACTCACGGCGCGTCGATAGGGACGATCGGTGGTGAGGGCATCGTACACGTCGGCGACGGCGGCAATGCGGGCCGCCAGTGGTATGCGATCGCCGGCCAAGCCAGACGGATAACCGGTTCCATCAAACCGTTCGTGGTGGCAAAGGGCGATGTCCCGGGCCATGGTCATAAAGCCTGCGGCCGGAGCCCTGTCAAAGACCGCTTGAATCGCCTTGGCGCCCAAACTTGGATGTTTTTCAATGGCCTTGCGCTCTGGCGGCGAAAGCGGTCCGGGTTTGAGAAGGATCCTGTCCGGAATGCCGACCTTTCCGATGTCATGCAGCGGCATTGCTTCCCGCAGATCCGAAAGGAATGTTGCATCCACGGTGCCTGCGCACGGCCCTCGTTTTCGGAGTTCCTCCGCCAGCATTAGGGCATAATTTGTCACCCGCTCCAAGTGCCGCCCGGTATCCACATCCCGAAATTCCGCCAGGGTTGCCAGCCCTGTTACGATCGCTCGTTGCGCCTCTTGATGCAATCGCTGATTACGGAAATTCTCGATCGATGAGTAGGTCAAGTTGGAGATCAGATCAAGATACTGCAGGTCTCGATCGTCGAACGGTTTGCACTCACATCGTTCCGTGACGTTGAGAACTCCGATCACGTGGCTGAGAGTTCCCACCGCAACCGAGGCCAGAGGAACGCTGGCAAAGAAGGGCGAGTCATAGCGAGTTCCGTTATCCTTAAGGGCGATGGCGCTGTTCGCGATGATTCGTTCGCCGGTCGAAAACACGCTACCTGCGACAAGGCACCCCGTGGGTATCCGAATGCACTGAGCCGCATCGTTGTCGATTCCGACCGATTTGGCGACTCGCAACTCGGTGCCATCCACGTTCGGAAACATGACGGATACGCGTTGACAAAGGAGCAGCTTCGTCGTCGCATCGACAACTTCCGTGAGGATAGCGTCTTCGCCATCTGCTTGATTCAGTGCGTTGGCTAGTTCAAACAGGATCCCCATGGCTCTCGCCTGCTCACCTCGTACCGCATTGGAGGCGGCAAGCTCCGCCGCCACGCTTTGCAGCTCCCTTGTTCTTCGATAAGAGCGCGCGAGACCTTCGACGCGCGCGACGAACTCGCGCGGGTGAACCGGCTTGGCCACATACTCATCCGCCCCCGCGCTGAAGCCTTCGACGATGTCGGAGGTGTCCGTTCGGCCGCTGCAGATCAGAACCGGAACGTCAGCCGCGGATCCGTTCGACTTCAGTTGACGCGTACACTCGATGCCGTTCATTCCCGGCATCATCACATCCATCACCACGACATCAGGATTCTCACGCGGCACCGTGCAGAGCGCCGCAGCGCCGGATTCGACTTCGATCACCTCATGTCCGGCTCGGGAGAGGTGCGTTTTGCACAGCCGTCGGCAGTCGGGGTCATCATCCACAACGAGGATTCTGTATCGACTTCGCTGGCCGCCGACCGACGGCGCGAGTGGTGAGCATGGTCGGTCAGGCGCCGGATTCTGCTCCTCGCTGGTCCGGCCGAACATGCACACTCTGTTGCGACCCATCCGCTTGGCGCTATACAGCGCTTCGTCGGCCATCCGGAGCAATCCTTCGGTCGTCTTTGTACCGTGAACCCATTCGGCGACTCCAATACTGATGGTGACGGAGATTCGTTCATTACCATACTCGACCGCCGCCGCTGCCACGGCGCCACGAAGCCGCTCGGCACCGGTCGCGCCCTGGTCGACGGACGCATGGGGGCAGAGAACGAGGAACTCCTCGCCGCCGATGCGGAATACCGGCTCGTCGGCACGCGCCGCCCGCAAGAGGGTACTCGCTGTTTCACGCAGAACGACGTCCCCTGCCTCATGGCCAAAAGTGTCGTTGATTCGCTTGAAGTGATCGATGTCAATGAGCATGCAAGCCCATGCAGAGTTGTTCCGCTCAGAAGTCGCCTGTAGTTCGCGCAAGCGTTCCATGGCCGCTCGGCGGTTACCGAGCCCCGTCAGCTCATCGGTTGTCGCCGATCGCTCCAATCTTGTATTCAGTACCGCAAGCTCCGCGTTGACTTTGTACAGCTTGAGCTGCTGAGTTGTAAGTCTTGCCTCCGAACCAACGGCGCGCATTCCGGCCTTGAGCCGGGCGAGCAGCTCCGCGGGTTGATATGGTTTGCGCAGAAAATCATCGGCTCCCGCTTCGAACGCGCTCGTCAACGCGTCCGACTCGGTATCCGCCGTAACCAGGACGATGTACACAAACCCCGCTCCCTCGTCCTCGCGAATCGCACGGCATAGCTGCAATCCGTCCATTCCGGGCATGTTCTGATCGGTAATGACGAGACGGCATCCCTCGGCATGTAAGATGCGGAGCGCTTCGGCACCATCTTGCGCCTCCACCACGTCATAGCCGGCGCTGGAGAGCTGCTTGTGGAACAGCCGAAGGCAGGCTGGATCATCGTCCACCACCAGCACCCGGCGGAATTCGCGCGTTGCCCGGCAGTGGAGTTCCGGGAAGGTCGGAGCGTCGCTTGTGGGCAAAGAAAAATCCGCTCCGGTTTCGCGCCAAGCGTTTCGGGCGGACTCGTAAACTGCCGAGGTGCCGGTCTGTGGAAGGCCGCACTCTTGCGCCGTTGTGAGAAAAGTGGAAAGGTCTTCCTGATAGGGCGTCCGGTTCGCGAGCAGCATCGCAATGGCGTCCGACATCCGAAGAATACGCGCGATGTCCGTTGCCCGCGACGAACCTGACTCTCCGGCTCCGCCGACGGCATCCTGCATGCGGACCGCCTCGCAAAACAACCCCGGCAGGTGCCAATCAGCCAACATGAGCGCTGAAAGCTCATTGTGGTCGAGGCCGAATTGTTTGCACTCCGACTGTCGGAGGAGCGCTGGGGCGTCGTTCTGTGAGCCGGACAGCAATTCGCCGTAGGCTGCGGGGAACACCGTAGCGAAAGCGAGTTGGCCGATCTTGGCCAGCAGGGCGATGGTGAAAACCTCATCGGGGGCAACGCCGCAGCGCTCCTGAGCGAGCGCGCGCGCCGCCACGGCGCGAGCCAGCGACCGGGACCAGAAACGATCGAAGTCGAACGCGCCGCACTGCCCGGTGCGAAATGATGCGATCAACGAGTGGCCCAGTGCCAAGTTCCGCACGGTGCGCAACCCCAGCATCGTGACCGCCAGGGAAACGGAAGCCACGGTTCTCGGCGCCCCCGCCAGCGGGGAGTTGACCAGTTTGAGCAAACGCGAAGTGATTGCCGGGTCCATCTCGACGGTTGCGACCACCTGTGCGACCGTGGTTCGTTCATCCGCCACCAAATGAATAAGCCGCAGCGCCACTCCCGTCGGCGACGGAAGATCCCCGGTCTCCTTGATGCGCTGAAATACCGATTCGTTCATTCAACACTCAACCGGTTAATCATCGTTGCACTCGAGCAAACTCACTTCTTGTGTAGCGTCGCGGTTCATCCGCGGCGCTTTCCGCAACGCAATAGAAGATGCGCCGCCCATGAAGGGCGACGCTACGTGATTCCTAGGTGATTCCCGAGTTTGCACCAATCTCCAACGCGCCGCCCTTCGTTTTGGCGACTTCGGCTTTACTTTCGGGAACAGCGCATCGTCGAATCGCGGCAATGAGTTCTGTTCGATGGATCGGTTTCGTGGCATGGTCGGGTTGGTGACCCGGGTGGTTGCATGGAATATTTGTCGCCCGGGTCATTGCAAAATGATCTCCGATGGCGTGTTGTTCATGCCGATGCGCGGGCCGCGCCGGCTTGGCGGCAAAGGTCAACCAGCGCTTCCACTTGTTTACGGATCGCGTTCAATTCAGCCCTGGTCTTAGCGCTTTGCTCGACGTCTTTGGCGGCGTCCGTGATGGTCGGGTAGCCGTAGCCACCGGCAGCACCCTTAAGCCGATGGGCGAGCATGGCGAGAGATTCCAGATCGGACGCGGCCAGCGCCGCCTGCAGTGACGAAATCCGCTCGGGCAGTTCCGCCACGAAGGGCCCGAGGATCTCAGCGAACTCGGGGTCACCTGCAAACGTGCTGAAAAGGGGTTGCACGTTCGTACCCGCTGTGGTCATGGCCGAATCTCCTTCGCCGACGTAGTTCTGAATCAGCACAATGAGACCTGCCCGGTCTATCGGCTTGGTCGCGTAGTCGTCACAGCCGGCGGCAATGCATTTCTCGCGATCGCCCGCCAAAGCGTGCGCCGTCAGGGCGATGATCGGACGTTGATAGCCTAGCTCCCGCAGGCGGCGCGTGGCCGTATAGCCGTCCATGACCGGCATCTGCATGTCCATGAGAATCACGTCGAACGGTTTTGAGGCGGCCAGTGCCTTCCATGCGGCCTGGACCGCTAGGTCTCCGTTGTCCACAACCTCGACTTCCGCACCCGCTCTGCGCAGCACGTGGGCAATCAGCCGCTGGTTGTCCGGCCCGTCCTCGGCCAAGAGCAGACGGCAGTTCAGAGGTTGGCCGGCAGTGGGTTGGACATCAGCTTGGAGCTTTGGCCCACTTGGGTTTTCCTTGGCCGACTCGACAGGTCGAGTCAGCATGCGCACCCCATTCAGGCTGCCACACGCGACAGAAACTCGAAAGGTGCTTCCCTGTCCCGGAGCGCTTTCAACGTCAATGTCGCCGCCGAGCATCTTCGCCAGTCGCTTGGCGATGCTTAATCCGAGGCCCGTACCGCCAAACCGTCGCGTCAAAGTCGTGTCTGCCTGGGTGAAGGGTCGGAATAGGCGAGGCTGCACCTCCGGGGGAATGCCCATACCCGTGTCCATCACCGAGAACTGAATGAGCGCGTTGTCCTGATTGGCGCTGGTGCAACGGGTCCGGATCGTTACGCTGCCGATCTCGGTGAATTTGATCGCGTTGCCTACGAGATTGAGCAGAATCTGGCGCAGCCGAAACTTATCCGATTCAATCGCCTCCGGAATCGGACCGTCGTATTCGATTTCGAGGGTAAGCCCTTTTTCGATGGCATGGACGCGGAGAAGCGAAGCCACGTCGGCGACAATGGCCATGACGTCGCAAGGCGCACGATGAATCTTAAGTTTCCCAGCATCCATCTTTGAAATGTCGAGGATGTCGTTAATGATCGCCAGCAGGTGCTTGCCGTTGCGGTGGAGGGTCTGGATCGCCTCGTCTCGTTCGTCCGGCGACAGACTGTCGGCTGCAAGCTGTTCAGTGAACCCGAGGATCGCCGTCATGGGCGTTCGAATCTCATGACTCATGTTGGCGAGGAATTCACTCTTGCTGCGGTTGGCGGTTTCGGCCTGGGTAAGAGCCTCGGTCAGCTCCCGTTGGCGCTGAATGTCAGCGGTGACATCTCGCTGCACTCCGACGTAGCCGGTTATGTGATCTTGCTTGTCGCATACTGGAGAAATCGTCAAAGCCGCGTCGTAGAGCGATCCGTCCTTACGCCGGTTGACCAACGTTCCAGACCAAGTTCGACCGCCGCGGATCGTTTCCCACATCTGGGCGTAAAACTCCTGCGTTTGTGCGCCGCTCTTGAGGACACTGGGTCGCGCGCCATGCAAGTCGGCGGCCGGGTAGCCGGTGATGCGGGAGAACGCGGGGTTGGTGTGCTGAATGACTCCGCCTTCGTCCGTGAGTATGATCGCGTCGGCCGTGGCTTCCACAGCCAGAGCCAGCCGATTCCGCTCGGCCGCGTTACGCGTGCGATCGATCGCCAGCGCCGCCAGTTGGCCGGCCGTCTCGATCAATCGCAGCTCCGCTGGTTCCGGCCTCCGAGGCTGTGCGTAGTACATCGCCAGCGTGCCCAGCACGCGACCGTCGGTAGCGAGGAGTGGTTCGGACCAGCACGCCCCCACGCCGAATTTCCGCCCCAACTCGCGGTAGGGTTCCCACAAGGGATTCGTGGCGATGTCCTCGACGATCACTCGTTTGCCGAGGTAAGCCGCGGTTCCGCAAGAACCCGCTGAGGGACCGATACGAATACCATCGATCGCGCGATTGTATTCATCGGGGAAGCTTGATGCGGCGGCAACCCTGAGCCGCTGGTCGTCGTCCAGGAGAAGGATCGTGCAACGCATCGTGGGAACCTGAGCCTCGGCCCCTTTCGTTAATTCGGTGAGCACTTCGGAGAGGTCGCGCCCTTCCGTGAGTAGCTCCAGTACACGATCGTGCCAGGCCTTGAAGGCTTCGGTTTGCTTTCGCTCGGTCACATCAAGCATCAGACCCCGGAGGATGGTCGGGCCGGTTTCATCACAGAGGACTCGGACGGTATCCTGCAACCAGACCACGCGGCCATCGGCAGCGATGGCACGATACGTGAAGGAGTGATCCTTGTGCCGCGCGGTGGCTTGCACGCAGGTGGCGACGGCCTGCTCGCGGTCCTCCGGGTGAATCACGTGGACCCAGAAATTCGGGTCGTCCAGCCACTGAGCGACGGGGTAGCCAAGGATTTCGCAGGCGCGTTCACTGACAAAGGAAAACTTCCACGTCTTGGGATCCGCCTCCCACACAATCGCGTCGACATCGCGGAGGATGTTGCTCAGCCGCTCTTTTTGACCGGCGAGTTCCACGGTCCGCTCTTGGACCCGTCGTTCAAGCTGGCCCCGTGTTTCTCGAAGCGCGGCATCTCGGCTTTGGACTTGGGTGACCATGAGATTGAAAGCATCGGCAAGATCGCCCAGTTCATCGTCGGCATGCTTGGAGACACGTGTGTCGTAATTTCCGGTCTTGGAGATGGCGTGCGATGCGCGGGCGAGGTCCGCCACGGGACGCAACAAAGCAGAACGGGCCGGCGAGGCGATGATCTGGGTCACCACCAGCGCCGCGCCCAAGGTACAGGCGGTGATCGCTATCTTCCAAAGCATTTGCGCGTAAATCGCGTCCAAGCCGTAATCGACGATCACGGTGCCGATGGTTTCCCCCTTCAAGCTGATTGCACGAACGAGCTTGAGTCGGCGATCCGAGAAGGTGTGGCCGACAGGTAAGCCGCATGGGAGTGAGTTTGGGGCACCTGCTTTCACCGAATAGCTCGCAAACAACGAATCATCGGATTGGCAGACAACCGCAGCCAGGACGCCCGAGTCGGCACGGAAGGCCATTAAGGTCTCGACAGCGCTCTTCGGATCATCAAAGCTCAGCGCTGCGCTCAGGTTCGCGGCGATGATCTCGGCTTGCACGGATACCAGGGACAAAGTTCTTTCGTGTGCCTCACGCCACTCGCCCAGGACCGTTGCCGCCGCAGCAATCAGCAGTCCGCTGCCGCTGGTCAACAAGGCAAAAAGAAACAACTTTCGCCTAAAGGTCATGGCGTGAGTGTTCACCGTTCCGGTCGTCTCGCTCATAGGAACAGAATCCCAATAGAACCTAATATGACAGCGCTATGCGTGGTTCAGGGCCGCGGGCGCCAGCCCGATGAATACGCTTGTTTTGGGACTAGTCGCCATCTTTGCCCTGTAAGGCTTTCCGAACCGGCGCGACCGCCGCGTCCTTAACGGGGCGGGCCAGCTTCAACAATTGAGAACTTAGCTGCAATCTCGCGGCGTCCGCAGCCTTCATGTTCGCCCAGAAAACGATGCGACCTTCTTCCATGATGAAGCCAAGGGCGCCGCCACTCTTTGCAAACTCCGTGCCTTCACCGATCATCAGGACCGGTGCACCTGCAAGCGCGAGGATCAGGTCGTCCGTGTCGTCGCCCAGCGAGGGGCTGACGTAGAGCAGATGACACTGTTTCACTGCTGACACGCCCTCGCCCGCACGCCACAGAAAGCGCTGGATCTTGAGTTCTCGCCCCGACACCGTCTTGTCCTTGATCGTCTGGTCCAGGACGAGTCCGAACGGATCGTCCCCGACGATTCCGATGATGATCGGGCTGTGTTCATCTTGAAACGTGCCAATCGGCCAGGTCACGAACTTGGCGAAATTGAGCAAATAGGCCGCCTTGACTTTGATCGCCTTATCCGTGTCCACGCCCTCGGACTGACCATGGAGTGGTCTCTCGCACATTAGACTGCATGCGGCGATCAATACGAAAACGGAGAATGTTCGAGTCAGGTTCATGGAAATACGGTCTGCCTCCGCGATTTATCGCGGACGGATTTGCACGCGAAACTCCGTATACACCATGCTGGGCACCTCGGCATAGTTAAGAAAGAGCGTTCCGCCTTCACCGTGGCTGTCATCCGTAAGATTGCGTACGCCCACCGCGAACGACGCATCGTCCTTCCAGAACTCATACTCCGCACGCAGATCCCATCGCAGGTACGGGTCGATGTTCCGTGCAATGAATGGAAAGGCGACGTTTGGGGCTGTCGCCGCGCTGACATAGTACAAATGGCTGGAGAGATGCAGATCGTCGGTCGCGCTGTAGCGGGCGCCGATCATGGCCTTGTTCTCGGGAGGCGACACCATTTCCGTGTCATGGAAGGCGGCGGAGGAGCGCCAATCGAGCTGCTGGAAGGTGTAATGGGCGAGCAGCGTCAGATCCTTCGAGACAGGATATCGTGCTTCAAGCTCGGCGCCATATAGCGAGGAAGCGGCGCGGTTATCCAAATCGAGCGTGAGAAGACCCGGCGGCCCCAGGCGAGGGGACAACGTTGTGGTACCATCATACTCGTGCCAGAAGAGGTTGAGGCCGAGCCGTAGGCGATCGAACAATCGAGTACGGTACCCGAGTTCGTAGGCCAACAGAGTTTCCGCATCTAAGCTGCGCTCGCTCTCCGCCCACGCCACTCCGTTCAGCATGGGCAGATCCAGGAACCGCAGGCCGACCGGCGGCATCTGGAAGGCCCGCGAGACAGCGGCGTAGATTTGCGAAGTGTCGTTCAATTTCCTTACGAGCGAGGCCCGAGCGCTCGGTTGGAATCCACCGTAGAATTCGTAATCCACGCGTCCGCCGAGGTTTAGGCTCCACTTGGGCGCAAATCGCCATTCGTCCTGCACATAGAACCCCACGATACCGGTGCTCGCGAAGCTCCGTGACAGCATCTGCGGATCGGAGTTCGACGCATTCAGCAGGTCCGCGCGCGTGTCCATGCCCCAAGAGAGCGTGTGGTTTTCCGACGGATGCAGGCTATGGCTAAGTTGAAAGGCGAACTGCTGGTAACGGTAGTCGATCTGCGGTAGGCCCGGCGATGCGTAAAAATCGTTGACATAGGCGGTCAGGTCGAGCGTGTTGTCTTTCTCGATGACGTGCGACCATCTTCCCGATAGGAAGGATGCCTGCGCTCCTGGGTTCCTCCGCCAGCCGAAGCCCCCCAAGGGCGTTCGTGGAAACCCTCCGTCAAGCACGCCGCTTCCGGCCGAGAGCGTTAACTTGTCCTTAGGGCCATGGTCATAAATGGCGTGCAGATTCATGCGCCCGGCTTGGTAGTCGTCTTCCAACCCGCCAAGCCACGAACCGCCTTCAGAAAACCCGTCGCTGCCTTCAAATTCTCCGGACAATCGCAGGCGCAGCTTGCCGTCCGTGAACGCGTGACTGATGTATTCGCTGTTGGTTCCTCGCGAAGCGCCCGAAAGACCGATGGTCGTCCCAAGTTGGTTCGCGGGGTCTTTGGTGATGATGTTGATAGCGCCGTTCACCGCATTGGCGCCCCAGGTCACGCCGGCCGGCCCGCGGATGACCTCGATACGCTCGATGTCCTCGAGATGGAACGGCCACGCCCCCCACACCGTACCGCCAAAGTGGGAATCGAAAATCTGGCGACCATCGACCAGGACGAGCACCCGGCGAGTCAGGAACCCGTGGAAACCGCGCGGGGAGACCGCCGCATTGCCGTAGGACAACTCGGCGACATCGACCCCCGCGGCGAGGCGCAACGCCTCTGGAACTGACCGTGCGCCCGCGGCGCGAATGTCTTCCTTCGTGATGACGCTGATGGCGTAGGGAACGGTGTTGATGGATTCCTCTTTGCGGGAGGCGGTGACCACGACTTGGACGGACATGAGTTCTTCGAGGCTCAAGTCGGCCAGTTCGTTCTGCGTTTCGCTTCCTTTGTTTTCGGGAGATTGTCGATCAGTCCCTTCACCGTCTCCAGCGCCCTCGGGCGGCGACGATGGTCGCTTGCCCGCCGAAGACCCCGAGAAATCTGCCGAAGCCGGAAGGGGAAACATCACAGCCAACGCGACGCACTGCACCAGTGCCAGTGATCGCTGAAAGCCTCGTTCGCATCTCATGTGCGTACCATTTCCTCTCGCTTCTCTGGTAACGGTTTCGACGAACTCGTGAGAAAGGTCTTGATCGCCGAGCAATGGAGCCGCCAGATCCTGCCGACCTTCTTCGCTGGTAGCTCGCCCGATGACACCAGCCGATAAACCGTGTCTGTCGAAACCTGCATGAGCTCCGCCGCTTGCTGAACGGTCAAGGCCTCGCGCTCCATGTTTGGATCCCCTTTTTAGTTGCGACTTCAGCCGAGATGAACGGCTTACATCGAGTATCGGGCGGATCAGAACGCAACTACCGGACAGCGGGAGCAGCCTTGCCAATTCCACGCAGGTCAGGACGGTCTGCCATGGTTACCGGACCAGCAAGTCGAGCCACTCAGCCGGATCCGCGGCCTGCTGAGCTCCGGAAATGGAACGCGAACGACACGGGAAGAAACCGCCGAAGGTTCGAGCGTACTGGCAGAAGGCTCGCGAACTTGTTGTCCAGCGCTTCCTTCGAACCGGTTTCGCAGGCCTGACCTTGCGGCGAATGAGGAGGAAAGTCCACGCGAGCCGGGAGCGACGGTCGGGAGCCATGTGTGATGATGCGGCACGGCGCACCCCGACTCGTGCGCAGTTGGGCTCCTTCCCGGTCAACCGGAACCGCACGGTCTGCTGTTGCGGTCTGAACTCTGGCATGTCCACCACAGGGCTGCGCAACGACGATCGCGAACGGAAACTGCAGGAGTGGGTCCGGCCATTTCTGATGGTGCGGCGGAATGATTCGCGCCCTATTTTATTGCGCGATAGGTCTGGTGCTGGCAGAATCCTGGGGTGTTGGTACGGTTCGGACACCTTTCAGGAGATTGCGATGGACAGGGATGTTCTGGTACATCAGATGACGGAACGATTTCAAGAGTTGTACAAGCGGGCCTTGGATGCGTTGGACGGAGCGCCCGACGGACAGTAGATCGCCGCCAGCGAGTGGGCGTTCCGCGACGCGTCTGTGCAACTGATGAAGGAGAGTTATCAGGCAGGCCTGCAGAGCAAGGTGGACGCGCATCCCACCGCCCAAGACGTCAAGGCGATGAAGGCACGACGATGCGTTCGCGAGGCAGCCGAACCGCTCATGGAACGAATTTGTAACCGATGCTGTGCACGGTCACGATGTGCCGAGGTTTCTTCGGGTCCGGCTCGATTTTGCGACGCAGGCTAACAATGTGATTGTCGACTGTCCGGGTGATCGGGAACCCCTCCAGGCCCCAGATCACGTCGAGAAGCTTGTTGCGGTCAACCGGCTTCTCCGCGTTCTCGACCAGCATCTTCAGGATTTCCAACTCGAAATGGCCCAACGTAAACGTCTCGCCCCCGCGGTCCACGTGCCCCTTGACCAGATCGACCGACGAATCTCCGATCCGTAAGAGCCTCGCCAAGCCTTTGCCCGCGCCGGTGCGACGCAGCGCCGCCTTGATGCGCGCGAGCAACTCTCTCATGCTGAACGGCTTGGTGACGTAATCGTCAGCCCCGACCTCTAGCCCCCGAACGATATCGATCTCCTGACTCTTCGCGGTCAGCATGAGAATCGGAACCATGAAGCCCGATTCGCGGATCCGCTTGCAGACTTCCAGTCCGTCCATCTTCGGCATCATGATGTCCAGCAGAATGATGTCCGGGCTTTCCATCTTGGCGATGCGCAACGCGGACTCCCCGTCGTTGGCGACCAAAACCTGATACCCCTCGAACTGAAGGTTGTCGCGCAACCCCATGGCCATGTCAGCTTCGTCTTCCGCGACCAGAATCCGCGTCATCTCTTGGATCTCCCGCAATCCCGCTCCGGCGATCAGCTACCTCTGATCCGCCGGCGGAGCTGATGAACTCCCCGTTAAAGGCACGTTCGTGTCCTGTGCCGGCCCTATCGCCGGATCCGCAGCCGGAAAGAATACGCGAAAGATGCTTCCCTTGACCAGCCTGGACTCCACGTCCAGTGAGCCGTTGTGAGTTTCGACGATACGACGAACCAACGCCAGCCCCAGGCCGGCCGCCAGGCCGCCGATCAAGCCGCGCACGCTCCACTGGAGGGCGTCACGCAAGCGCAGGCGCAGCAGCCATAGATCGAGGCTGCGATTGATCTCGTAGGCAGCA
>JBBTCJ010000107.1:0-51910 GCA_038043285.1 Planctomycetota bacterium
AGGGCGAGAAGATGCGGGGGAAGAAGTCTCGTGGAGCGTGGGCCTGCGCGGTGGTCGGCGCGGCCTTGATGTCCGATAGTCGGGTTTCGTTTTCGCAGGAGGTCGCCGGCAGTCGCCGCGCGACGCAGGCGCCTGTGGGTTGTTGCTTTCCAGACGGGTCGTGCCGCGACCTTGAATCCTTTCAATGTTTGATCCTCGGCGGCAACCCCGGCGAGGCGGGCACGTCGTGCGTGACGCTCGACTGCGGGGTCGGACCGGTCGGATGCTGCTTTGCCGACGGCGAATGCGCGAATTTGCAACCGCAGGTTTGTCTCAACGTTTTGGGGCGGCCTCAGAGTCCAGGGAGTTCCTGCGCGACGGTCAATTGCCTGCCGATCGCGCGGGCCTGCTGCTTTCCGGACGGCCAATGCGCCAACCTCCCGCCGGTGACCTGCTACAACGCGGGCGGACGACCCCAAGCACCGGGGTCGACATGCGCCACGGTGGCCTGTGACGCGATTCCCGTCGCCTGTTGTTTTGCCGACCTGACCTGCGACGATCTTCCCGCGATCGAGTGCCTTGCGTTTCTTGGCGCGCCGCAAACCCCGGGATCGGACTGCGCCACCTTCTCTTGCAGCGATCAGGCGGTCGCGTGTTGCCTCGCCGACGAATCCTGTTCCGACCTGCTTCCCGCGGTCTGCCTGAGTCAATCCGGTCGCCCGGGGGCCGCGGGGACGACCTGCGCGACGACCGCGTGTACCCCCGGCCTCGGCGCGTGCTGTTTCGAAGACGGGACTTGCTCGGAGGTGCGGGCGGTGGCTTGCTTGCAGGCCGGCGGCCGACCCGAGGAGGCCGGCACCACGTGCGAGGCGGCTGCCTGCACCCCGTTGATTGGAGCGTGCTGCCTGCCGGACACGACTTGTCAGGTTCTGAAGCCGTTTGAATGCCGCAGCCTCGACGGCGTCCCGTCCGATCCCGGAACCGCCTGTGAGACGACGAAGTGCCTTCCGGACACCTCGGCATGTTGCCTTCCGGACGGAACCTGCCGCGACGATCTAAGCCCGCGGGCCTGTCGTCGGGCGAGCGGCGAAGCACAGAAAGCAGGGACGACTTGCGCCGCGACCACGTGCGTGGCAACAACCAGCGCATGTTGCCTGGCCGATGGGACGTGCATTGAGACTCGTGAACGCGCCTGCGTTCGGGCCGGCGGCACGTTCTCGGAGAACGCGTCCTGCGCGACGATCAACTGCACGCCGTAGGCGTTTTTCCGCGGCATTCGACGTGGCGTTGGAAACCGTCGGCGCGGCTGCGACGCGGCGGGGAAGATTCGGTATCGTTTCGCCGGAGCGGTTTTTGGTTGGCGGTGTCAATCCGCCATGATTGTCGGGTGCCCGCGTAGCTGCATCAGCGCCCGTCGCGCAACAGTTTTGACAGCAGAAGGTGGTACAGGACGTCGGACCCCACGCGTCGCGTGATGACTTCAACGGCGGCCATCGGCGCCCGCACACGACCGAAGAAATCGGCCGATGGGCGGACGTTCGCGGCGCTACGAGGCGTACGGCGAGCGTCGTGGCCGCCAATCCATCGCGGAGCTACAAACACAAAGGCTTCGTCCACGAGTCGTTCGGAAAAGAAGGCCGTGAGGATCGTCGGACCGCCCTCAACGAGAACATTGGTCATCCCGCGCGCGGCGAGGGTGGAAAGGCAATCACTGAGGTCGAGGCCGTCGTCGCGCGAGCGACAGCCGATCACCTCGACGCCTTTTCTGCGAAAGCGATCCGCCTTCGGGCCACATGCAGCCGAAGGCGTGGCAACAACCAGCGTCGGGAAACTCGACGTGTCGCGGGTCACCCGGGCGTTCAACGGCGTTCGCAGGCGCGGATCCAGAACGATGCGCGTCGCTACGCGCCGTACGCGTACTCCGCGCGCCGTGAGCGTCGGATTGTCGGCGAGAACCGTTCCCACGCCCACAACAATTGCGTCAACCCGCGCGCGGATTTGATGCGCGAATCGCCGCGACGCCTCGCACGAGATCCATCGAGAAACGTCGGGCGGCGTGACCAGGCTTCCGTCAATTCCCTGGGCCCACTTGGCGATGACGTAGGGTCGTCGCTGGGTCATCCAGGTGGTGAACGGTGCGATGAGCGCACGGGCCTCGGACTGACAGATCCCCACGTCGACCTGGACGCCGGCGCGGCGGAGAGCTTGCAGTCCACGACCTCCGACAAGCGGATTCGGATCGCGGACGCCGACCACCACGCGGGCGACGCCCGCGCGGATCAACGCGTCGGTGCACGGGGGTGTCTTGCCCTGGTGGCAGCAGGGTTCCAGGGTGACGTACGCGATGGCGCCCCGCGGATTCACCTCGCAGGAGCGCAGAGCCTCGACCTCCGCGTGCGGCCCGCCGAAACGCCGGTGGAACCCTTCCCCGATGATCCGGCCCTTGCGGACAAGGACGCATCCCACCATGGGGTTAGGCTCGACCAACCCCTGACCACGATGCGCCAGATTCAGCGCTCGATTCATGGAAACCGGTTCCGAAACGCGTCCGCGTGCCGTTGAGTCTTCGGGGTCGCGAGCTGCGGGCCTGCGGGAGATGCGCATCGTGCGATCGCGACTAGGCGGCCCGGGCAGCGACAGCCGCCGGAGCGCGTCGATCCAACAGCGAATGGAGTAACAGGAGGACGACGCCGCATACGAGTGAAGCGTCCGCCACGTTAAAGACCCACGGCCAAACGTCCAGCCCCGATAGCCGGCCCAGCCACACCGGAAACTGCGGAATGAACTTGATGAAATCGCGCACAACGCCCTGGCGGCGGAGCGTAACGTTTTCGCGCCGGAACGTCTGCGGATGTTCACCCGTCGGCCAATCGCCGATCCTGACGTAGTCCTCGGACTTCGATTCCAACAGCACGCCGATGACCGAACGTCGTTCACCCGCGGCCGTGGTGGTTTCCGCCACGTCGGCGACGTTCACGGAGCGATCGTAAAGATTCCCAATCGCCCCCGCCAGAATCATGGCCAACGCCACGTGGAGCGCACGTTGAAATCTCGCACTGTGGGCAAAGAGGTAGAAAACGAACGCCAGCGCCAGCACCGAGGCGATGATGAACATGCCGACGTACCCGGCGAGCACCCCGAACACGGCGCCATCGTTGAGTGATCGGCGGAACTCAAGAATCCCCGGAATCCACGCCCGCTCGGCATCGGACGGAAGGGCGGAAAACGCCCATTCCTTCGACCAGAGATCAAACCAGAGCAGGCCGGCGGCGGGGATCCAGAAGCGGAGATGCGAGGGAATGTGCCCGGCCGCGCTTGCTGACTCGCCTGCCGTCTTAACTCGGTCGTCGGTGGACGAATGCGCCATGACGGTAGATCGCCTAGCGGGCCCGGCCCTCTTCGCGCAGTCGGGCATGCTCAATGCAGTACTTCGCCCAGGGCTTCGCCAGCAGACGGGCCTTTTCGATCGGCTTGTAGGTTGCAATGCAGATTCCGTAGGTTCGGTCCTCGATGCGGGCGAGCGCTTCGTCGATCTCCCGGACCACCGCCTCCTCGTTGGCGAGCAATCCCAGGGTGAAATCCTGCTCCCAGTTGTCGCTGCCGAGGTCGGCCATGTGAATGGGCATCACGCCGTGATCTCGTTCGCCCTCCGCTCCGCGATGAAGCGCCTCGGAGGTTAGACGCCGCACGTCCCCGGCAAGTTCCGAGCGCTTCTCGAGAAGCAGTTCCTTGAACTCGCGCAGCTCCTTGGTCGACAAATGCGTTCTGACTTTCCGGTGTCCTTCATCAGGAGGCGAAGCGCGCTTCCCCGTGCCAGGCGAGCTTTCGTTGTCGTCCGGACGCTCGTCATCATCGTCCGGGTCAATCTCGCGGGCCGGACGGGGCCTTCGATCCGAACTCGGCGACGCTTTCGACCTCGGCAACGGGAGGGGGTTGTTCGCGGCAGCGCCGGCGGATTTCTTCGGAGCAACCCGCTTGGCCTTGGACTTGCCGGTGGGGGTTGGGGGACTCGCTGCCGCGGCTTTGGCCCGGACCGGCGCAATCACCAGCTTGGGTCGCGGAGGAGCGGCGGGCCGTTTGGCGGATTTCGCCTTCTTGACGTCGGGCTTGTTCGTGGAGCGTGGGCTGGGCTTTGGACGTTTCTTCAAGGGGCCACCCCGGCAGCGGCTTCGCCTCGGGACGTAACTTTCGGTCCCGCAATAGGTTGCAAAATCAAGAGCCCTCCACTATACGACCATCTTGCTCGCGTGTCAAGGCAACCGGCGAAGGTGAATGTCCACCAACGACCGTCCGGTAACTGGCCGAGGAAGCTGAATGACCGCGTCCCCGAGTCCGTCCCATCCCACTCGATCCAGGATCAGATGATCGAGGTACACCCAGGTCTGCAACCGCTGCGAGCCGACAATCCGGAGGGTTGGAGTAAAGAACGGCACGCGATCGCCTTCGAGGACGGCTCGCACGCGCCCTGCATCGGGTGAAATGACATAGCAACCCTCGCCGCGATCGAATCCGTCCTCCCTCGAAGCGACGGAGCCATGCACCGCGGATCCCAACTCCAACCGCAACGGCATTGCCTCCAGGTATTCGCGGGCGCGAGCGAACGCTTCTCCGCGATCCATCACCGTCGAAGCAAGGTAGACCATCGCCTGCCAGCGCCCTTCGGGCGAGCCGTCGGCATCCTCGTGCGCCACGAGCCAACGAATCCTGCGTACCGAGTCCACCAGTTCTTTGATTCGAAGTGGACGGCCACCCGCCCAAGGAACGAACAGCATCGAGACGTCGGCCTCTCCAAAGGTCGCCACGGCGAAGGAACCCACATCGGAGTTGGGCTTCGAGGATGTCGCAGTTTCCGCGGACGCTGCCGTGGGCGACGAGAGGATCGCCGTCTGAATCGTTTCGTTGCCCGCGCCGGCGAAACCGACGCCCAATCCCATTCGTTCCGGCGAAGACGCCGTCGCCGGAGAAACCGAGCGCACGTCAACGTAGACCTGCCCGGTGGGATAAATCGTGTACCGCCATTGTTGGTTGGGCCGACCCTCAATCGTCGCGGCAGGATCGTCCGCGAACGACCAGATGCATTCGATCGCCACGCGGACGGCGCTCGCCTCGACGAGGCGTTGCCGAGCGACAACGGCCTTCCCCAGGAAGGAAAAATCAGCCAAACCTTCGGGGGGGGCGTCGGACCGCACGGGTTGAGGCCCCAAGGTGGTTCCGGCCACGAGGTTCCGCAGCCGATGCGGGTCCGCCGCGAGGTTGTGCCACGCGGAGACCTGTCCGTTGGAAAACGTCAGCTCGAAACGACCGCCGGCGCCGACGTTGAGCCGCCGCCCGGCACGCTGAACGTACAACCCGCCCGTCGTGCCCTGCGAATTCCCGAGCACGTCCTCGCGGAAGTTTGTCAGCAGGAGATCATCGAGATACAGCGTCGTCGCCTTGGCCAGCCCGGGGAACGAGAAGCGGATCTCTCGAATGTCATCCAGCGGCACTCTCGATTCCAGTTCGGCCAAATCCAGCCGGACCGCGTTCCATCCGCGGTTCAATGGGAGCGACGTGTAAACGGTGGAACGCTGATTCGGCGGGCCGCCGGACAGCGCGACCTCCAGACTCAGGTCACCACGAGGGGCATGGATGGAGGCCATCAACAGGTCGAAGGCCCGCCAATCGCGTTTCAGGTACCAGCTTGCGTCTTCTCGATTGGAGACGATGATCGCGTCGTCGGCGTCGGCCGCGGTGATCGCCAGGCAGGCAGACCCCGTCTCCGGTCGACCGTGCCGCGCATCGCGCGAGACCGCGGTCTTGCCCGAGGCGTTCACGACGTCGAACAATTCCATTTGCGCCGGGTCTTCAAAGTCCGCGATGATCACGAACCGACCGCCACGCAGCTCGTCATAGGTATGCACGAGTCGGTCAACCGGAGTGGCCGGCGCGCGCCCGCCGTCCGACCGGCATGCGCCGATGAGCACCAGCAGCGCGCCACACGCCGCGCTGCCCCAGGGCGCGACCAACCTACGATATTGGGCCTGACAGGGCGGCGCGGGCATCGAGCCGGAAAGCGTATCCACGATGGCCGCCTGCGGCAAAGCAGACCCCCGCGAAGGCACCGAGAGTTCGCGGCAAAGAATATCGGACGACGCAGGTGCGGGAGGCGTTCCAAAGCGCGCCGCGCAGAGGTACGATGATGGGCATGGAGAGATCGAGGCCCCGTGACGGCGGCCAAGCCAGCGCGCCGCAAGCGGAGGCCGGCCTCGATCATGAGAGACGACATGGCGACCGCCAAGATCATCCCCGTCGGACCCGGCGAGATCGACCTCGTCGCCAATCTCTACAACGAAGTTTTTTCGCCGAGACAGAGCGAAGAGTTCTTCCGTCGGCGCTTCATGGGGCGTCACAACGTGACCATGATGGTCGCGGTTGTAGAAGACCAGCACGTCGGGTTCATCGTCGGGTTCGAGCTGATGCCGACGACCTTCTTCTGCTGGGTCTGCGGGGTGCTTCCGGATTTCCGGCGTGCCGGGATCGCAACCCAGTTGATCCAGGCCCAGCACGCCTGGGCCCACGACCACGGGTACGGGACAGTTCGTTTTGAGTGCAACAACCAGCACCGCCCGATGCTGCACGTGGCCATCCGCGAGGGTTACGACCTCGTGGGCATTCGCTGGGACACGGCGAGCGGAGCCAATGTGGTGATTTTCGAGCGGGACTCGCAATAGCCTTTCTTGCCCCCTCACGCCGATTCCGCTGCGTCCGCATTGGCGTTCTTCGCTGGCGCCCCAGCACACCGCAAGGACGCGGGCTGCTTCGCCCGATATTCCTCACATGCCCGCAATCAGGCTGCCGCCGGCTTTTGACCTCCTCGCCAAGGAGCGCAGCCCCGCGGCCGACGAAGCCATATTGGAAGCCTTGCCGCACCTCAGCGACGAGCAGCAGGAGCTGGCGTTCTCGCTGCTTGCCTCACGCCAGCACCTGCTCACGCTCTGCAACGTCGTTCGGGCCTGGCGGGACTGGCCGCCGACGTTGCAGGCGATCGTCCTGCGGCAATCTCCCGCGATGCACTCCGCCATCCGCGCGTGCGTCGCCTCCACGGAAACAGACGACCGGCTTGCGGCGATTTCGTGGATCGAATCGGCGGAGGACGTTCGCTCTTCCTATGTGCTCGTCGAGGCCCTTCACACGGACTATCCAGCCGCGCGGCACGCCGCCGGCGCCGCCCTTAAGTCGCTGACCGACCGCGCTCTGCCACGGGCGTCCTCGGACCATGCGTTGAGCGACGGATCGCGGCTTCAAGCCGGCGTCTTGGTGTTGCGCGACGCGATTGCGCAGGCGCTGGACGCCTGGGACGTCCACCGGGAACAGGCCGTGCTCGAAGCCTTCCTCGTGCTTTCCGAACACATTGATGGATGGTTTGAGGCACGGTTGGACGGTGCCTCCACGAAACTGACCCAGGCGATGGAACGGGCGATGGAGGGCGCGACTGACCCGGCCATGGCTGGAACGGTCCTTCGCTCGCTCACCGTCCCCGGGCTTAGGGCGACGGCGGCCCATTCGATCGCCAACGCACAATCGTCCGCGTTTATCGCCGCCGTCCTCGAGCGGTGTTGGTTGCTCGCCGACCCCAAGATCGAGGCCGGCTGCCGCTGGATTCGGAAGCTGCGGCAACCCGACGCATGGCTTCAGGCGACGACGGACTCGGGCCACACCCTGGTCGATCAAGGGTTACGGTTGATCGCCGCCATGGGGCTTGCCCACGACGAACGAAATCAGATGATGCGATGGTTCATCGAGAGCGATCGTGTGGAGTCGCGCCGGGCCGCACTTTGGCGATTCGTGGACGATGATTCCAACGTTGCCACGGAAACTCTGGGCGCAGCCGCCTCCCGGCGCGACGGCCCGATTGCGGTCATCGCGGACCGCGAACTGCGGCGTCGGCGCCGATCCACCTTCCACGCGGCGTCTGATCGTCGATCGGCGTTGGAACCTCGCCCGTCGCTCGAGGCCGACGCCTTCGGACAGTTCTTCAACGCATTTGACGAGCTGTCGGAAGAGGAACGGCGGGCCCTGGCCGCGCAGTGCCGCGATCGTCTTCCCAACATCGTCCAGCTTCTTCACCAGCGTCTCGTCGGCGCCGCCGACCATCGAGAGCGGGCCGTTCGCGTCGCCCTTTGCATGGATCTCGCGCGGGATCTCGCGGAGGACTTGTACGTCCTGGCCCGCGACGCCGACCCGGTGGTACGGGCGTCAGCCGTTGCAGCCCTCGGACAGGTTCCCGCCTCGATGACCGCGCGCATCCTCCGCGATGCGTTGCACGATCCGCATGCGCGCGTTCAGGCCAATGCCGTTGAAGCGATCGACCGCCTCGGACTGACCGAAGTTTCCGCCTCGCTCCATGACAAACTTCAGTCCGGGGATCAACGTGTTCGCGCGAATGCCGTGGCCGCATTGTTGAAACGGAATCTGCCGGAAGCCGCCCAGAGCCTGCTCCAAATGCTGGACCACGCCATGCCGGCGCATCGTATCAGTGCTCTGTGGGTCGTCGAGCGCCTGAGCCTGATCGCCCTGCAACAGCGCATCGAACGAATGAGCGTCTCCGACCCGGACGAGCGCGTGCGCCGTCGGGCCGCCCGCGCGTTGCGCGCCGCCATCATGGACGGCGCGGCCACACGGGCACCGTCCATTGCCGGTGCATCGAACCAGCCCGCACGGCGGAGGATGGACTAAACATGCCGAACCTGCTCGCCCAAGCCGAACGAATGTCCGACTTCCAACGGGCCGTACGCAACCAGTTTCAGCACGGAAGCTCCTGGACGTCCGTCGTCGTCGCCATTGCAGCCATCGGCGGGATCGTCGTCCTCGCTTACTTTCTGACCAAGGCCGAGGTGTGGGCCAAGCGCAAGCCGGGTGAGACCAGTTCGCCGCGGAGGCTCTTCACGGACGTCGCGGGACGGCTGGGCGTGGGGAACAGTGAGTGCAATTGGTTGCTCGGTCTGGCCAAGCAGCGAGGGCTTTCGCACCCGACGACGCTTCTTCTCAGCGCATCGTTATTTGATGAACAGGTGGAGCGGTGGAAGGCCAATGCCGCCGACGCGGCTGCGTTGGCTCCGCTCCCAGCCGATCAACTTGCCAAGCTTCGTTCGACGATCTTTCCGCACACAACACGAGCGGGAGCGAAGTCTGCGTGATCCAAGGCCGTCCGCCGTCTCTTGGACGCCGAAGACCGTAGCGCTGCGACCTGGTGCAGACCTGAGTTCGGCGTATGCCCGCTGCCTTGCGCCTCTTGGGGAATGTTGCGGCACGGGCTTGGCGTCCGTGGAACGGACGCTTGGACGCCCATGCAACAGGAGGCGTTTCAGGCGTCTCTAGTCTTCCAGCTCGCTTGAAAGCCAATCCGAGAATTTGATGTCGTCGTCCTCTTGCGAGAGCTGGTCAGCGACAACCTGTACGCCCGTCAGGATCGCGCTAATCTCCTGTTGCGAGCAAGAAGACCCAAGGCAGATTCCACCGGCAGCCAAGGCCAAGACCGACCTGACCGCGTGACTCCAACCGTTTGCATTCCGAACGCTGGTCATCCGTGATCCTCCATTCAAGGGCCGCGTGGCTCGCGGCCAAGGACTTATCGGATCGTCTCGGGACCAGAGTCAAATAACTTGCGCTCTATTTTGCCCTAAACGCCCATTTTATCGTACTTGCGTGATACATCACGTTTTCGTGTGTTAGTGTAGTTTTCGTCATCTTATTTATGCTGCCAGCGAACGCGAAGACGTGATTTGCAGTCCCAACATTGACGCCGCCACCAACATCGCATAGCGTGCGAGAGTCACAGACGTCGCCCCGGTTGCGGAATCTGCCCGGGGCGGTTTTGCCACCCAATGGGGTGCGTTCGGACGCCTGCTGAGCGGGTTCGAACAATGGGAGATCCACTTCGCGGCGGATCGCTCAGTCCTCGGTGGCGAAGCACCAGCCGCGTTCCTTTCGCGGCGGCGCGGCGAAAGCCGCGGTCGCACTACCGCTCAAGTTCGTCCGGTACCGGGTCGCTTGCGGCCTGTAAACGTTGCCCGGTGGTGTAATGGTAACACACCAGGTTTTGGTCCTGGTATTCCAGGTTCGAGTCCTGGCCGGGTAAGTTCGGTCGACCGTCGGGGTTGAGGATCGGTTGGCTGAATGCGGACGCGTCAAGTACCCGGCCGGCGCGGAGCGAGGGAGATCACCAAGGCCGCGACCCCTGACGGTTGCGGCGACGACCGACTCGTGGCGGCCCGCATGAATGTCTGTGGGCGGGCGCGACGAAGCGCGAGCCGGTGGTGAGCAGAGGGAGATGGTTCGGGATTGGCTTCGCCTGAGCAACGACAACTGGCGGCGATCGTGCTGGCTGCGGGGCGAAGCACGCGGATCAAGAGCGATCTCCCGAAGGTTCTTCACGAGTTGTGTGGAAGGCCGATGTTGGCGTACGTCCTCAACGCCTGCCGACTCGCGGGCGTGGATCGGCTGGTGGTGGTGGTGGGATTCGGAAAAGAGTTGGTCATGGAGCGATTCTCATCCGAGACGGAGCTTACCTGGGTCGAGCAGACCGAGCAGCGCGGCACGGGACACGCCGTGGTGTGCTGCCGCGACGCATTGCGGAACTTTGATGGAACGGTTTTGGTCATCGCGGGCGACATGCCGCTGGTGCAGCGGCGCACGCTTTCGGAATTGGTGGATTTGCGGGACGAGACCGGTGACGCGGCCACGATCGCGACGACGGAGCTGGACGATCCGGCCGGCTACGGCAGGATCCTTCGTGACGCGTCGGGGCGACTTGAGGGAATCGTCGAGGATCGAGACTGTTCTCCGGAACAACGGGCGATCCACGAGGTGAATCCGAGCTACTATTGCTTCGACGCGAAGCGACTGTTTGCGGCGTTGGACAAGGTTCAACCGTCGGCATCGAAGGGCGAGTATTACCTGACCGATGCGATCCGGATTCTGCGGTCGCAAGGACACGGGGTATCGGCGGGCGTTCAGGTTCCGCCGGAGGACGCGATGGGCATCAACTCGCGCATCGACCTGGCGGTGGTGGGACGGGCGATGCAGGACCGGTTGCAGAGCGCGCTGATGGAGGGCGGCGTCACGATCGTGGATCCGGACAACACCTGGATCGAGGCCGACGCCGCAGTCGGACGCGACAGTGTGATTCTTCCCTTTACCTTCGTCGGAGGCGGCGCGACAATCGGATCGGGTTGCCGAATCGGTCCGTTTGCGTGGATCGCGGCGGGCGACGTCATCGGGGATCGGGAATCGGTATCGGGAATGGTCGGGAACCGGGAGGTGAGAGCGTCATGAGTTGGGCGAGTCAGCGTTCATCGGACCGCGACCCGAACGGCGTCGTGATTTTCGGCGGCAGCGCCAGCGCCGAACTGGCGGACAAGATATGCACCTACCTGGAATTGAAGCGCGGGCGAGCGACGACCGGGCGTTTTCCCGACGGGGAGATGCTGGTCAAGCTCGATGAGGACGTACGCGGGAAGGACTGCTTCATCGTGCAGGCTACCTGTCCTCCGGTGAACGACAACCTGATGGAGCTGGTGATCTTCATTGATTGTCTCCGCCGGGCGAGCGCCAAGCGGATCACCGTGGTCATCCCGTACTTCGGCTACGCCCGTCAGGACCGCAAGTCGGAGGGTCGCACGCCGATCACGGCCAAGCTGGTGGCGAACCTGATTACCACGGCCGGCGCTAACCGCGTGTTGACGATGAATCTGCACGCGGATCAGATTCAAGGGTTCTTCGACATTCCGCTGGACCACCTGACGGCGGCGCCGGTGCTGGCGCGTCACTTCCTGGACCAGCACGTCAAGGACGCGGTGCTGGTTTCGCCGGACGTGGGAAACATCAAGTTCGGGAACGACTTCGCGTCGCGCGTGGGTGGGGAATTGGCGGTGGTCTACAAACGACGCCTCAGCGGCGATGCAACGGTGGCCGTCAGCATCATTGGTAACGTCAAGGGCCGCAACGTCATGATGTTCGACGACATGATAACGACCGCGGGCACGGTATCCGAAGCGGCGAAACTTGTACGTCAACACGGAGCCGTGGGTATCTACGTGGCGGCGACGCACGGCGTGTTTGCCGGCCCGGCGATTGAACGTCTGGCGGCGGCGAATCTCAACGAGATCGTGGTCACGGACACGATCCCGCTGCGCGCCGACGTGAAGGAACGACTACCGAACCTGACCGTGCTCTCGGTCGCGGACCTTGTGGGCGAGGCGATCCGGCGGATTCACGAACATCGGTCGGTCAGCGCACTGTTTTGCTAGAGAATCAGGAGGTATTACCGAAAAACATGGAAACCATCACCATCAAAGGTCAGGCGCGCAAATCCGCCGGCACGAAGGCGGCGCGGGCGCTGCGTGGAACGGGCGCGATGCCCGCGATCGTTTACGGCCATGGCCAACCCCCCGAACCGATCTCGCTCGCGCGGCATGAAGTTGAAGTGGCGCTGGGTCATGGGGCGCGCACGTTGGAGATCGATCTACGCGGCGAGAAGAGGCCGTACCTGATTAAGGAAGTGCAGTACGACCACCTTGGCATCACGCCTCTGCACATGGATCTAGCGCGCGTGGACCTGACCGAGAAGGTCCGCGTGCGCGTCGGTATCGCGCTGAAGGGAATTCCCAAGGGCGTGTCGGAGGGTGGGGTGCTCGATCAGCACATGGCCGATCTCGAAGTCGACTGCCTGGTGTCCGCGATTCCGGGTACGTTGCACCCGCTGGTGTCGCACCTGCACGTGGGTGAGTCGCTGCTGGTCAAAGACTTACAGCTCCCGCCGGGCGTCGAGGCGGTGGCCGATCCCGGCGAACGCGTGGCCAGCGTCAAGTTGCTCGTCATTCATGAGCCGGTTGCCGGCGCGCCAGTGCCGGGCGAGGTGCCTGCGGAGCCGGAGTTGATCACCCGCGTCAAGAAGGAGGAGGACGAGGAGCAAGCGGAATAGTCTGGTCCGCCTCTACGTGACGACGTGAAGCTGATTGTCGGCCTTGGAAATCCCGGCGCCGCCTACGCGGGCACGCGGCACAACGTCGGTTTCGACGTGGTGGACGAGTTGGCCGCCCGGTGGAAGATCGGCTTGACCGTGGAGAAGTTCCACGCGTGGTTCGGCCAAGGGGATCTGGGCGGCGAACGGGTCGCGCTGCTGAAGCCGACGACGTGGATGAATCGCAGCGGACAGGCCGTATCGGCAGCGGGGCGGTTTTACAAACTGGCGTACTCCGACCTGCTGGTGATCGCGGACGACTTGGCTTTGCCGACGGGTCGCCTGCGGATGCGAAAGGCGGGGTCCGCCGGAGGACACAACGGGTTGCAGAGCGTCCTGGACGCGGTGGGCGGCGAGGACTGGTGCCGACTGCGGATCGGGATCGGCGACCTGGTGGGCGATCCGACGGCCTATGTGTTGAGCCGCTTTTCGACGGAGGAGAAGGGGATCATGGTCGCGGCGTGCAGGCGGGCCGCCGACGCGGTTGAATGTTGGGCGGCGAGCGGCGCGGACCTGACCATGACGAGATTCAACGGGGATGTGCCGGCGTAAACCAGCCGGCGAGAAGACGCATCCATGACGACGGATGTAACGGACACAGGAACGAACGACAGACCGACCAAACGGAGATGACGAGAATCGTCCGTTGGGCGTTGTGAAGCAAGGAGAAGATGGATTTGAACCAATACGAAGCAATGTTCGTGTTCGACCCCACGTTCGGCGCCTCCTTTGAGGAGTGCGAGAAGGAGATCCGCCGAATCATGGACCGTGCCCAGGCGGAAATTGTCCTCTGTCGGCGGTGGGACGAGCGTCGGCTGGCCTACAAGATCAAGGGCCGCAAGCGAGGCGTCTACGTGCTGGTGTTTTTCAAAGCACCGATGCCGCGTATTTCGGGATTGGAACGCGACGCGAGGCTGTCGGAGCACATTCTCCGAATGCTCGTGCTCCGTGCGGACGAGGTTACGCCGGAGGCGATGGAGAAGGCGTACGTCATCCAGGTGCCCGAGCGAACCGAGGATGACGGCAGGTTTACGTCGTCGCGAGGCTCAGGCCGCGGCGGACGTGGTCACGGGGGCTTCGGCGGAGGTCATCGCGACGACCGGATGCCGGCCGGCGCCGGTACCGTCGCGTCGGATCAGCGCGGCGCGGGATCCGATACCAAGGGATGAGTCGGCCGGCTCCCTTGCCGCCGCGGCTCGGACCAGCGGCGGCAGCCCGTTCATCCAACCCGCTGTGGAGGCTGGCACACGGCGCTTGCCACGAACGGAGGCGTGGGTCGGATGTGACGCGTGGATCGCCCGCTGAGGGGATGCGGGTGACGGCGTTCGCCGAAACGGGTAGAATCTGGGGGGGATGGGTCGGCAGCCTCCCGGCGAAGAATCGATGCGCGAAGGAAGGAACTGAAACGTGGCAAGCTTCAACCGGATCATCCTGGTGGGCAACCTGACGCGGGATCCGCAACTAAGCTACACGCCCGCGAACACCGCCGTGTGCAAGTTCGGGATAGCGACGAACCACAAATGGAAGGACCGCGAGGGAGGAATGCGGGAAGAAGTGTGCTTCATCGACTGCACGCTCTTCGGAAAGGGAGCGGAGACGTTCAACCAATACATGGGCAAGGGTAAGCCCGTGCTTGTTGAAGGGCGCCTCAAACTGGATCAATGGACTTCCCCGGAGGGTGACAAGAAGAGCAAGCATGAAGTAATCGTGGACAATTTTACGTTCCTGGGCGGCGGACGTCGGGAGGAAGGCGGCGCGAACAACGCCGCGGCGCCGGCGGCGGCTGGGCGAGGCGGATACGAACCCGCGCCGGCCTCGGGAGACGACATTCCGTTTTAGGGCGAGTTTTAGGACGAATGGATCCGCCATCCCGCCGAACGCCGGGAATGCGGTTCGAGGAATCATCGAAAATCGAAGGCTTGGGCGACGATTATGAAACTGCTTCTGTGCAAGAACGTGTCGAATCTTGGGATTGTCGGCGATGTCGTGGACGTTTCCGCCGGTTATGGGAGGAATTACCTGCTTCCACAACGGATGGCGACGGACCCGACCGAAGCCAACATGCGGCGGCTGAAGGAGGCGCGCCGTCAGGCCGAGGAAGAACTTGCTCTGCAGCGCAAGCAGCTTGAGTCGCTGGCGCAACGGATCACGGGCGTCGAAGTCACGATTCCCGCGCGGGCCAACGAGGAAGGTGTGCTGTACGGCTCGGTGGGCAAGCGTGAGATCGCGCGGGCCTTGGCGGACGAAGGGCACCCGATCCTTCCAGAGCACGTCGTGCTGCACGACCCGATCCGTCGAATCGACACTGTCACCGTGGAGATTCGACTCGCGTCCGACTTGCACAGCGAGGTGAAGGTCTGGGTCGTCCGCGAGAAGAGTGCCGAGGAAGAGGCACAGGAAGCGTCGGGACAGGGCGGCACGGAGGCTGGGGGAGATGAGCAAGGCGATCGGTGATCCCCCCGCCGCGGCGATCCGGTCGCCGGAACGAGCGGAACGTGTCCCGCCGCAGGATTTGGACGCCGAGATGGCGTTGCTCGGCTCGATGATGATGAGCCGGGACGCCATGGCCGAGGTGATTCCGGTCATCGGGCGCGAGGACAGCCGATGGCTTTACGTTCCCGTCCACCAAAAGCTCTTCGAAGTTCTTCTGGACATCTACGATCAGGGCGACAAGCCCATTGACCTGCTGGTCGTCTCCGACGAACTCCGTCGACGGAATCTGTTCGAGTTCGTCGGTGGGCGCGATTACATGGTCCAATTGGCGGAGAGCTTCGCCGAGTGGGCCAACGCGGAGCACTACGCCAAGATCGTCCGCGATCGTGGTATGTTGCGCGATCTGATCCGTTGCACCGGCGAGATCGCGGACTTGGCCTATTCCGGCGTGGAGGAAGCCCGCAACATCCTCGACCGTGCGGAGCAGAAGATTTTTGACGTTACGGAGCGCCGGGTCAGCGGGCACGCGATCCACATCGAGCAGGCCATCCGCAAGCTCTCCGACCAGCTTGCCAACCATCACGATGGACTTTGCACGGGTCTTCCAACAGGGTTCACCCAGCTCGACGAATACACCAGCGGTTTTCAACCGGGCGATCTGATCATCGTCGCGGGGCGACCTTCGATGGGCAAAACCGCCCTGGGGCTGACCATGGCCCAGAAGGCGGCGCTGGAGCACAGTCTGCCGATCGCGTTTTTCTCGATGGAGATGAGCACGCAGCAGATTGCCCAACGGTTGGTTTGTGCCTATGGACACGGGATCGACGCGCAGAAGCTCCGGCGGCGGATGTTGTCCGAGGAGGAGAAGCGGTTGGTGCTCGACGCCTGCGGCGAGTTCGAACACGCTCCCCTGTACATCGACGATACGCCGGGCATGTCGATCATGGAGCTGCGCTCTAAGGCCCGGCGGCTCAAGCAACGATTCGACGTTCGCGCGGTGTTCGTCGACTACCTTCAACTGATGCACACTCCGGACTCCGAGAGTCGGCAGGTGGAAATCGCCGCCATCAGCCGGGGGCTCAAGAGCCTCGGACGGGAGCTGGACGTCCCGGTGATCGCCATGGCTCAGCTTAACCGCATGCCCGAAGGTCGTAGCGACAAGAGGCCGCTGATGAGCGACCTGCGCGAATCCGGGGCGATCGAACAGGACGCCGACGTCGTTTTGCTGATCCATCGCGAGGAGTACTATCACCCCGAGAAGGACGAAGTGAAGAACCTCGCGGAACTCATCATCTCCAAACAGCGAAACGGACCGACGGGGTCCATCGAATTGCAGTTCGACAAGCGCTTTACGCGGTTCGGCAACCTCAACCTTTCGGACCAGCCCCACGTGCGCTACGTCCCGAACGACCCGGTTCCGTTCTAGCGGGCTGGAGGCCAAGCGGGCCGTGTCTATGCCCGTGCCGTTGCCGACGAATTCGGTGCGCGGTTGCATCGCGGCGGGGCAAGGCTATCATTCGCGTGGTTTTGACGCGGACGGAAACTCCTGGCGCGGGAGCGAACCGCCGCCGACTCGCACGTTCGGGTTCTTGCTTGAATCGGAATCTTGTCCATCGCTCGTTCACGATTTTCGCCCTGCTGACCGCGACGGTTGCGCCGGCGCGAGGCGGTACGTTTCAGGACGCGGGCAGACCCATTGTGGCGGTGCGGGTGGCGGGTCTGTCGCGTACGCCGGAGGCCTTCGCCAAGGACGTGGCAGGCTTGCACGTTGGAGACCCATCCGACAAAACGAAACTCGAGGAGGCCGTGGCGCGGCTGATCCGCACCGGGCGCTTCATTTCGGTGGACTACCGCGTCGAGGACGCCGAGGGCGGCGTGGACGTGATCTTCGACGTTCGCGAACAGGCGACCGTCGCGGTGATCCGCACGGAAGGGAACAAGTATTACGCTGAGAAGAAGCTTCTTGCCGAGGTTGACCAGAAAAAGGACCGCCCCGTCGACTGGTTTGCGGTGCGCGACGGGCGGGAGTCGATCCTTCGATTGTATCGAGAGGCCGGGTTCCCCAACGTTGCGGTGGCGTTCGACGAAAAGAGGGTGCAGCAACGGGGTGAGCTGGTCTACGAAATCGACGAGGGCAAGCGGGTCCGGGTGCGGAAAATCCTGTTCGAGGGAAACCCGTCACTGACCCGCCGCGAGCTTAAGGGCGAGATCGAGACCGAGACGGCGTTCTGGTTCATCCGAACGGGCGCGTTTGATCCCGACGTCGCGGAGGCCGACGCCGGGCGGATTCAAAACTACTACCGAGACCAGGGGTTCCTCGACGCGAAGGTCGCCTTCCGCACGGAATCGAAACCGGACGGCGAAAGTCTGTGGGTCACGTTTTCTGTCGAGGAAGGCGTCCGCTACCGCATCGAGAACATCACGTTCGAGGGCAACGCCGCGCTGTCGGTCGAGGAGCTTTCCACCCTGATCCGTTCGAAGGTTGACGAAGTCGTCAAGCGGCCCACGGTCGACGCCGACGCCAAGGCTGTCCAGACGCGGTACGGGGAATTGGGCTACATCTACGCGACGGTTCGCCCCGTACGAATATTTTCCGACACCCCGGAGCGGGTTCGCATTACGATTCAAACGACCGAGGGCGAACAGTTTCACGTCGGGCGAATCGGCGTGCGCGGCAATGCCCGCACCAAGGACAAGGTCGTCCGCCGGGCGTTGAACCTCTACCCGCCCGATGATTTGTTCAATCTGACCGAGGCCAAGGACGCCGAGCGAAGGCTGCTCGAAACCCGCATCTTCTCCGCGGCCAAGGTGATTCCCGTCGGCGACCAACCCGGCGTCCGCGACGCGATCATCGACGTGACGGAGACGGAAAAGGTCGGCGATTTCCTGTTCGGCGTGGGCATCACCAGCAACAGCGGGCTGGTGGGTTCCGTGGTGCTGGACCTTCAGAACTTTGACATCTCCGATCGGCCGAGGAATCTCTCGGAGCTGTTCAAGCTTCGCGCCTTCCAGGGGGCCGGGCAGCGTCTGCGGATCGAGCTTCAGCCTGGTTCGGAGGTCAGCCGGTACCGCATCGACTTCACCGAGCCGTATTTGTTCGATAAGCCGATTCGTTTTGACAGCAGCGTGTACCTGTTTGAGCGAGGCCGCGACGGATACGACGAAGGCCGGGTCGGAAGCCTGTGGAGCCTCGGAAAACGCTTCGAAAAGGGGATCCTGCGCGGGTGGTCCGGCGAGGTCGCGTTTCGCTCGGAGATCGTCGACGTCGACGACGTGAACCTCTTCGCCTCGGGTGACATCCGGGACGTCCAGGGAAGCAATTGGCTGGGGTCGGTCAAGGGTTCGTTGGTCCGGGACAGGACGGATAGCCGGTTCGTGCCCACGACGGGCGATCGGTTGCGGCTGAGCTACGAGCAGTTCTACGGCGACCACTTTTTCGGGAAGATCGGCGGCGAATACAACCGGTTCCACACCTTGGCCGTCGATCGACTGGACCGCAAGCACGTGTTCCACTGGTGGACCGAGGGCGGCGGCGTCGCCGGCGACGCACCGGTCTTCGAGCGTTATTATGCAGGCGGGACCGGTTCGATCCGGGGGTTCGCTTACCGCGGAATCGGTGAACGCGACGGCATCGATCGGAACAACGTCGGCGGCGACTACCTGATCCTCCTCGGCGGAGAATACAGCTACCCCTTGTACGGCAAGATGCTTCGCGGGCATGTTTTCCTGGACACCGGGACGGCCGGGGCGGGGGCGTACCGGGGCGCGGTCGGGACCGGCGTGCGGTTCACGTTGGACCTGCTTGGTCCCTTGCCGATCGAACTGAATCTGGCCATGCCCGTCGCCGGCGATGCCGACGACGACGAACAGATCTTCAGCTTCGTTGTCGGGAGCGTGTTCTAGCGGTGCGACACGGCGATTTTTCGGGTACGAAGCGGCAAACCGTACCGCGACCATCAGAGAGCGGCCTGCAAAGCTGGAAACATGACGGCCGGCGGAACGAGGTTAACCCGAAGAAACAAGCATGTCGGACCACACGATTGGTCTAGGAAACAAGGAAAGGGACGCACCGCCGTCAGTCCCAGTGGGGCGAATTGGACGGCGGAAGTTCTTGAGGAACAAGGCATGAGGACATTCACGACGATGGGCGCGATGGTAGCCGCATTGGCCGCCGCGGGCGGGGCGTACGCGGCGGAGAAGGCCGGCGTGGTCAACATTCCGGTCGTTTCCGAGCGCTACGCAAAGACCACCGATCTGGAAGCCCAGTTCGACGCGACGCGGCAGCGACTCAGCAAGCAGAAGGACGAGCAGCAGGACCGGATCAACCGCCTGAAGCGATCGCTCCAGGAGGAACTCAAGCCGGGTACGGCGGAGTTTGAGATCCGCAAGAAGGAAATCGCTTTCGCGGAGGCGGAGCTGCAGTGGTTCGTCGAGACCGAGGGACAGAAGGTCGAGCGCGGTCTGGCGCAATCGTTGCGGATCATCTACGAGGACATTCAGGCAATCGTCCGCGAGATCGCCATCGAAAAGAAGCTTGGTCTGGTGCTGGCCGGCGACCAGCTTCCCGCGGAGGTGCCGGACTCTCCGACGCAGGTCCGGCAGCACATCCTGCTGCAAAAAGTGCTCTATTGGAGCGCTGACGTGGACATCACGGAAGAGGTGGTCACGCGATTGAACGCCCGTTACAAGGCGTCGCAACCGGCGGGAACTGGCAATCCGCAGCCGGCGCCGCCCTCAGGCGGCGGCAAGCCCAACCGCGACGAGCGCGGTCCCGAATCGCAGCGCGATCGGCAGCGATGAGCGTCTCCTACACCATCGTCGAGTTGGCGGAGATCGTCGGTGGAACGGTTCGCGGCGAGTCGGCCGGGCGTATTGACGGCATCAACGACGTGTCCGAGGCGACGCCGACGCAGGCGACGTGGGTGCTTCGTCCGGGATATGCGGAGAAGCTGTCGGCAAGTCGCGCCGGCGTGGTCCTCGTCGCATCGGACTTCGGCCCCACGCCCATGCCCGCCATTCTTTGCACGAACATGGAACGGGCCGTGGCCCAATTGCTCGGCGCGTTTGCCCGGCCGATTTCCGAACCGGCGAAGGGCGTCCACCCGACCGCAGTAATTGACCCCGCTGCTGGCGTTGGCCGGGACGTCGCCATCGGGCCGAACGTGGTGATGGAAGGCGACGTTCGCGTCGGGCGGGGTTGCAAGCTCTACGCCGGCGTGTTCCTCGGACGGGGTGCGGCGATCGGCGACGGATGTGTGTTGTGGCCGAACGTCGTTGTTCGCGACGGCTGTATCCTCGGAGATCGCGTCATCATCCATTCCAACGCGGTCATCGGCACCGACGGATTCGGCTACTATTTCGACGGCTGCCTGCGGAAGATCCCGCACGTCGGAGCCGTCCGGATCGAGGACGACGTGGAAATCGGCGCTTGCAGTTGCGTGGATCGCGCGAAGTTCGGCTTTACGATCGTCGGCCGGGGCACCAAGATTGATAACCTGGTCCAGATCGGCCATAATGTCCGCGTCGGTGCGGATTGCGTCCTGGCGGGGCAGGTGGGCGTGTCCGGCAGCGTTCGCATCGGCGATGGCTGCGCCTTCGGCGGCCAAGCAGGTGCCGTCGACAATGTGTCCATCGCCGGAGGTACGCAGCTTGGCGCCAGGTCGCTGGTGACGCGCGACGTGCCGACGGGTACGACGATGTCCGGCTGGCCTTTGCAGGAGCTTCCCCGGGCCATGCGGACGCAGGCCTTGATCTTGCGCCTCCCCGAACTCGCCGCCCAGGTCAAGGAGCTTGCCGCGCGGGTGCAGAAGCTTGAGTCCACAACACACGATAGCTCGTGACGTCGAACTGGAAGGCCGGGGCTTGTTCACCGGCGAGCCGGTCTTGATGCGCGTTCGCCCCGCCCCGCCCAACTCGGGCATCTGTTTTGTGCGCACGGATCAGAATCCTCCGGTTCGGATCAGCGCCGTCGTCGAAAACGTCTCCAAGCGCGCCCGGCGGACGTCGCTGCGCAACGGCACGGTGGCGATCGAAACGGTGGAACACTGCCTCAGCGCCTGCGCGGGTTTGAACCTTGACAACCTGCAAATCGAGCTGAACGCCAATGAACTTCCCGGCGCCGACGGCAGCAGTCTGGCGTTTGTGAATGCCCTTCGCTCCGGGGGTGTTCGCGAGCAGGATTGTCCGCGCTCGCCGTACGTCATCGCCGATGTCGTTCGCGTGGTGGAGGGCGATTCGGAGTTGATCGCCTTGCCGCCGCTGGATCCGAACGCCAACGCCCTGGAACTCGCTTATGACCTGGATTACGGAGCGGGCAATCCCATCGGACGGCAGAGCTACCGCACGCAGATCACGCCGGAGACCTTCGAGGCCAACATCGCGCCGGCCCGAACGTTTGTGCTCGCCCACGAGGCGGACGAACTTCGCGCCGCGGGTCTGGGAACGCACCTGGGTTACGACGACATACTCGTGTTCGGCGACGCCGGGCCGATCGAGAATCGACTCCGCTTTCCGGACGAATGCGTGCGGCACAAGGTTCTCGACCTGCTGGGCGATCTGACGCTGTTTGGTCGTCCCCTGGTCGGTCGGGTGTACGCCCGCCGCAGCGGGCATTCGCTCAATCACGCCATCGTTCGCGCGTTGCGCAGCCAGGAGGAGTCGAAGCGTCGGGAGGTCGCCTTTCGCCGCCGACCCGCGATCGACGTGCAACGGGTTCAGCGCATCCTTCCTCACCGCTACCCGTTCCTGATGGTGGACCGGATCATGGAGATCGAGGGAACCAAGCGCGTCGTGGGGTTGAAGAACGTCACCATCAACGAGGCGTTTTTCCAGGGGCACTATCCGGGCGATCCGATCATGCCCGGCGTGCTCATCATCGAGGCGCTCGCCCAGGTCGGCGGCATCCTGCTTAGCCAGGCGTTGGAGCACAAGGGCAAGGTGGCGGTACTGTTGAGTCTGGACAGGGTCAAGTTCCGCCGGGCGGTGCGGCCCGGAGATCAATTGCTGTTGGAGGTGGAGTCGGTCCGCGTGAAATCGTCCACCGGGCACGTGCGCGGCGTCGCCCGGGTCGGCGACCAGCTCGTCGCCGAGGCCGAGATCAAGTTCATTCTGACCGACGCGGAGCCGCTCTGACCTACGCGGAGTGATCTGGTTATGCGAGAGGTCCATTGACAGTGAGCATTCATCCATCCGCCGTCGTTCACCCCGACGCTCGAATCGGCGCCAACGTCGAGATCGGCGCGTTCGCCTACGTCGGTGGGAACGTGACCCTCGCCGCCGGTTGCCGTATTCACCACCATGCGACGGTGGACGGACACACCACCCTGGGCGAGCGCTGTGAGGCGTTTCCTCAGGCGGTCCTCGGCGCTCCGCCGCAAGATGTGAAGTTTCGCGGCGAGAAAACAACGCTCGAAATCGGCTCGGACAACATCTTCCGCGAGATGGTGACGGCCCATCCCGGAACCGGCAACGGCGGCGGAATCACGCGCATCGGCGACAAGAATCTCTTCCTCATCGGCGTGCACGTCGCCCACGACTGCTGCATCGGCAGCCGCTGCATCCTGGCCAACTACGTCCAGCTCGCAGGGCACGTCCACTTGCAGGACAACGTCAACATGGGCGGGCACAGCGCCGTGCACCACTTCGTCACCGTGGGTCGGCATGCCTTCATCGGGGGGATGACGCGGGTGGCGGCCGACGTGCCCCCGTTCGTGGTCATGGTGGCGGCCCGCGGAACGCGCTCGGAAATCCGCATGATCAACGGCGTCGGGTTGCAGCGGAGCGGATTCAGCAGCGAGGACATTGGTGAATTGAAGGCCGCGTTCATGGAACTGTTTTCGCGTCGAGCCCGGATGAGCGGCGTGCCCATGCGCGACCGCGTTGAAACGCTGCTCGCCGACCCGTCGCTCACCAGTCACGCCCGCGAACTGTGCGAGTTTCTCCTGCGCTCGTTCGCCCACGGGAGGCATGGGCGATATCTTGAATCGTTGCGTGCGGATGCGGTGCATCGCCCCACCTGGCGACCCGACGCGGCGTACACCCTGACGGTCAACGTCGTCGGCCGGGGCGTGGTCCATCGCGCCGCGGCAAGGCGCGACGGCGACCCGCGTCCGGCGGTCGAGTTGACCGCCCAGGCCGAAGCCGGTTGGGCCTTCGTCGGTTGGAACGGAAATCTACGCGGGAAAAAGAATCCCGAATGCGTCGTGCTCGACGACCACAAGACCATCGACGCGACGTTCTCTCCGCTTCGGTAGTTTCGTGAGTTATGTAGTTCGGCTCTGGTCAGAGCGGCGACCATGAGGGAACGGTTGGAGATTCAGCGAGGTGGGCTGCCTCCTTGCGGGCGGTTCGGTTCGGATAAGTTGCTTCGATGATGAATCCCTACGCTAGTCTCTCCCAG
The DNA here is from genome assembly GCA_038043285.1 of Planctomycetota bacterium. Classification (GTDB taxonomy): domain Bacteria; phylum Planctomycetota; class Phycisphaerae; order UBA1845; family UBA1845; genus JBBTCJ01. Next base: position 23,811 of record JBBTCJ010000107.1, read on the forward strand.
CCCGAGAACCTCGAACAGAGCATTCTGCGCGTCGCAGTCGTCGGCGCGGGACGGATGGGCAAGCACCACGCCCGGGTCTACTCCCAGCTTCCCGGCTGCCGACTCGTCGCGGTAATCGACAAAGACCTGGAACGGGCGGGCGCCGTCGCCTCGGAGTTCGGCGGCAAGCCCTTCTCGCGCATGGAGGATCTCGCTACGGACCTTGACGCCGCGAGCGTCGCGGTTCCCACGGTCTATCATGCGGAAACCGCGATTCCCCTGCTTCAGCGCGGCGTCGCCGTGCTGGTGGAGAAACCCCTCGCCCCGGACGCCGCGGCCGCCCGATCGCTGGTGGAGGCGTCGCGCAAGCATGGGCGACTGTTGCAGGTCGGACACTCCGAACGATTCAACCCCGTCGTGCAGGCCATGCTGCGGATGGAGGTCTCGCCCAAGTTCGTGGAGGCGCAGCGCATCAGCCCGTTTACCTTCCGCAGCGCCGACATCGGCGTGGTGTTTGACATGATGATTCACGACCTGGACATCGTGCTGCACCTCGCGGGCCGATCGGAGTGCGCCGTGGACGCGGTCGGCGTGAACGTGCTGGGTCGGCACGAAGACATCGCCAACGCCCGCCTGCGCTTCGCAGACGGCATGGTCGCCAACCTCACCGCCTCGCGCCTGGCCCTGAAAACCGAACGACGAATCCGCGTGTTCTGCCCGACGGCGTATCTTTCGATGGATTACCAGTCGAAGTCGGGGATTGCCATTAAGTTGGCCGACAACATCGACCTGATTCGCATGGCCAAGGAACGGAATTTCGAAGACCTTTCACAAATGGCTGGGGTGGACTTCGGATCGATGATGAAGATCGAACCGCTCCAGGTGGACAACGTGGAGCCTCTGCGGGCGGAAATCTCCGCGTTTCTCGATTCGGTTCGATCCGGACAGGATACCGGCGTCACCGCCGCCGAAGGCCTCGCGGCCGTCGAACTGGCGGAGCGGATCACCCGCGCGGTGCGCGAGCAGGGATGGGGATTGAGCCTGCCATAATATGACCACGCGGTGTTCCGATCAGCGCCACCGGCGGCAGCCCGCGATCTGGTTGTGGGACGTCACCGCGCTGGCGCCCGGTGCTCTGAAACGCGACGCCCGCGTTGCTCCCCATCCCGCCATTCAACCGGCGGGCCGGTCGCGACCCTTGCCCTCCGACGCCGCGTCTTTGCCGATAAGGGCTTCAAGCTTCTCGATTCGCTCGAGGAGCGATTTGTTCTTCTCCTTGGTCTCGTCCAGCTCTTTTCGCAAGTCGCTGACCTGCGTCTGAGCCGGCTTGTCGGCTTCGATCGCCTCCACGGTCTTCTTGGCCGCCCGACGAACGCGATCCTCGCCGTCGTTGGCGGCGACGGCTTGCAGCGCCGTCAGAGCCGAACGCGCTCGCCCCGGTTCGGGCAGCGCGCCCAGCGCCCGCGCGGCCGCCCCGCGAATGCGCGGACTGCTGTCGTCAAGACCCTCGACCAGACCGCTGACCAGCGATTGCATTGTGGCGTCGTCGAGATGGGTCTTCTTGGCCGTTTCCGCGAGGGCGTCGATCGCCCCAGGCCTGGCCATTCGCGGCTTGCCCGGACGGGTCCATTCCAACAGCGTCGCGACGAGCTTGGCGTCGCCCAGGAATCCCAATCCCTCCAGCGCCGCGCCGCGAAGAACCTCCATCCGCGATTCGCGCGACAAGGCGCCGCGAAGCAACTCTGCCGCGTCGTCCGCTCCGAGCTTGCCGTAGGACCGCAAGGCCGCAGCTTCGACGCGGTAGCTCGGATCGCCCTTGACCACGAAAGTCCGTACCGCGTCGACAATCTTCTGATCGTGGTGGAATCCGCCGAGTTGCTCCATACAGGCGGCACGAGCCTTGTGTTGCTCGGTTTGGAGGCAGTCCACGAGCGCGTCGCGGGCGATGTCGCCCCCGGCTTTCGCCAGTGCCTTGGCGATTTCCGCTCGAACGCCCCAGAACGGCTCGGCCATCAACGCCTCCCCCAGCAGCCGACGACCGCCGTCGGACGCTGCGTCGCCGTAGTATGCGGCGGCCCGAATCCGAGCGGCGACGTTGGGGTCGTTTTTTAACTGCGACTCCCACAGATCCTTGCCTTTGTCTTCCTTCAATTCCATCAGCACGGCCTGGTCCGGATCCACCCGGACCATCGTCGGTTTCTTGGGAAGTGGCTGATAGATCGTTTGCTGCTTCCCGGTTACCTCGCGCGAAATCCTCACCGGCGGCGTGGCCTCGTCGAACCGGAACTCCACCGTAAGCGGGAAGAAGAAGGCATCCGCCTCTTGCGTCTGCGACACGCTGAGCTGCGCAAGCTTTTCGTCCTCGAGCCACTTCGTCGCCACTTTGACCACGGGGTGTCCCGGACGCTCCGTCCAGTCGTGGAAGAACCGCTCGAACGCCCGTCCGGTGACGCCCTCGACCGCCTTGCGGAGGTCCGACGTCTCGACCGTCGCGTAGGCGTGCGCCGTGCCGTACTTGTTCAAGACCTGCCAGAACATGTCGTCGCCGAGCTGCCGGCGCATCATGTGCAGCACCCACGCCCCTTTGGGGTATGAGCGGGAGTCGAACATGGAGCCGGGAGAATCATAGGCCCGATCGACGATCGGGCGTTCCTTCCCCCCGCGCATGGCGGATTCGGCCTTCTGGTACATGTTGTAGCGAAACTCTTCGTCGCCCTGGTCGTACTCGTCCCACAGCGCCTCGAAATAGCTGGCGAATCCTTCATTGAGCCAAAGGTGGGACCAGTCCTTGCAGGTCAGCAGATCACCCCACCACTGATGGGCCAATTCGTGGGCGATCAGTCCGTCGGAGTCGCCGTCCAGGGCCGACCGCTTGTCGTGCAACGCCCCGTTGCCAAGCGTCGTCGCGGAGGTATTCTCCATCCCGCCTCCAAACCCCTCGCAGCAGATCTGCCCGTACCGGTCCCAGGGATACTCGATCCCGATCTTGTCGGAGAAGAAGTCCAGCATCCGCTTGGTGTTGCGGAAGGACCAGGGGATGTCGTCCTGGAACTTCGGATGGGCCCAATACGACACCGGCTTGCCTCTCCAGGTGTCCTCGACGATGGTGAACTCGCCAACAATCAGCGACATCAGATAGGCGACGTGGGGCTTGTCCTGCAGCCAGTGAAAGGTCACCGTTCCGGCGGACTTGTCCTCTTTGCGGGAGACGAGTTTTCCATTGGAACTGACTTCCAGGCCCTTCGCCGTGGTGATAATCATCTCCGAGGTTTGTCGTTCGTTGGGATGGTCAAAGCACGGGAACCAGTGCGAATTGCTGGTCGATTCGCCCTGGGACCAGACGACGTTGGGGACGTCCGGCTCGGCCTCCGTGGGGCCGAAAAAATGCAACCCGTCGCCGGGCGACTCTGTCTTGTAGCGCACCTGGACGGAAGCCCGTTGCCCGGACTTTAGCGTCTGCCCCAGGGTTACCTCGAGATGCGAGCCGTCGTTGGAGAACTGAGCTGGCCGTGGCGGTGCGTCCATGATCTGCACCTGCACCTCCGACACGTCGAGGTTGGCCGCGTCGAACGTCACCGTCGAGACGTCGCGCAAGGCATCAAGGTCGACGCTTGCGGTGCCGGCGACCGACTTTTGCTTCAGATCGACGTTGAGATTCAGCCGGATATGCAGAGAATCCACGGGCCGGTCGGCCGGGAAGCGGAACGGCGCCTGTGGCTTGGGAGGTTCCGCGGCGAGAGCCGATCCGACCAGACCCGCCCAGGCAAATGCCAACGATACCCTTCTGCCGGTGATTGTTGCTTTCATGTTTTCGTCTCTCCCCGTTCAAGCGACGTCTCGCTGCCCATGCAGCGAGCCGCGGGCTGCTCCCCTTGACGCGAAGTGTCAAGGGTCACTCCGCGCGGACTCACCGTTCTTGCGGTATGTATCCGCGATCTTGATCGTACTCGTTGATTGGGCATTTCCTTCACGGTGGGGCTTCCGGCGGCGCTTTCCAGCACCCTTCGCACCGCGGCTCGTAGCTCTCCGGTCCGCCGACCATCGAGCGGTCCAGAATGGGCGTCAACCGCTGCGTCCGCGTCGCCTCCCGCCCGCAGCGGGCGCAGACCGCCGAAAGTCCGGTCACGGTATCGGCGACGTCAACCCATCGACGCATCGCCGGAAACTCCCGACCCCAACTGTCGCGGTCCAATGCGGCCACGACAACGTCAATCCCGCATCGTGCCAACCCCTGCACCACCTCCACAAGCTCGACGCCGAAAAAATGCCCCTCGTCGATTGCCGCAAGGGAGACGCTGGTTCGTATCCTCGGCGGAATCGCCGCGGCGGAGTCGACGACCGTGGCTGGGAACGCCCGCCCCGCGTGTGACACCACCGCGTCGAGCGCGTAACGCGTGTCAATCGCAGGTTTGAATGCTTGAACGCGCTCGGCGGGAAGCCGCTCCGCCGACCGTAGCAACTCCGTCGTTTTGCCGCTGAACATGCAACCGCAAACCAGCGTGATGGACCCGATGGCGGCTTGGCCCGAAGGGGATTCGCCCCCGCCCGTTTGCCCGTCAACCGTCGTGTCCGTCATAGCCGTTCGCCGGCGGAAGCCGGCCCGCACCGCGACCATGAGACAACCGTGAGTTCTCGGCTCGCGACGCACGGTCATTCCACGGCCGTGGGCTGCGGCGCAAGCTCGATCCCCTCGAACAGCGCGCTGCCGATTCGGACGACGGTCGCGCCAAACTCGATGGCGATCTCGAAATCGTTGCTCATCCCCATCGAAAGCTCGGTGAACGCCGGACCGCCGACACGCTCGCCGATGATCTCGTCGAACAGTTCGCGCACCCGCTGGAACGTGTGGCGGATGACCGTTACGTCGGTGGTGAGCGGCGCCATGCACATCAACCCGCGAAGCTCGATGTTCCTCAGCGAGGTGATCTGCTCCGCAAGATGGGTGGCGGCCGCCACCGCCACGCCGGATTTGCTCGTCTCGCCCGCCGCGTTGACTTGCAGGAGGATCGGCATCCGCGCGTCCAGCCTTTTCGCCTCCGCGTCAACTTCTTCCGCGAGCCGCAGGCTGTCGATCGAATGAATCATCTCGATCCACGGGAGAATGATCCGCACCTTGTTGCGCTGAAGGTGGCCGATCATGTGCCAACGCGGAAGATGCGCGTCGGCCTCCTCCTGGCGCGTACGACGGGACGTCGACTCGCGCAGCATGGCCGCCCGTCTGGCCAATTCCTGCGCGTGATTCTCGCCCAGATCGCGCACGCCCAATTCCACCAGCGTCCGGATCAGTTCCAGCCCGACGTACTTGGTCACGGTGACGACCTTCACCTCGGCGGAATCCCGCTTCGCCCGAGCGCAAGCCTCGGCGATGCGTTGTTCAAGGCGCTTATAGTTTTCCGAGAGCTTGCGCTTCATGGATGCGAAGAGTTCCGCTTGACCGTCATTCTCAGCCCGAAGCGGAGTATAGCCCTGCCCCCAGGCGACGCCAACCACGACCTGTTGGAAACCGGCCCGGAACTCGCTATCATCCGGCCTCCGCGGTCGTGTCGGCGTGAAGGGGGGTATAGCAGCCTTTCCCGACAGACCCTCCCGCCGAAGCGTGGAAGGACACGACCGACAACACCGAGGATTTCACAGGGTGCCTACGAACAACAACCTCCGCAACGTCGCCATCATCGCCCACGTCGACCACGGCAAGACGACCCTGGTCGACCAGCTACTGCGCCAGTCCGGGCAGTTCCGCGAAGCCCAACTTAAGGGCGAACGCATCCTTGACTCCAATGACCTCGAGCGCGAACGAGGCATCACCATCCTGGCCAAGAACATCGCCATCAATTACCGCGGCACGAAGATCAACCTCATCGACACCCCCGGACACGCAGACTTCGGCGGGGAGGTCGAACGCGTGCTGATGATGGCCGACGGATGCCTCCTCCTCGTCGACGCCTTCGAAGGCCCCATGCCGCAGACGCGGTTCGTCCTGCGCAAGGCGTTCGAATACGGCCTCCGCCCGCTGGTGGTCATCAACAAGATCGACCGTCCCGACGCCCGCCCCGAAGACGTCCTCGACGAAGTCCTCGACCTATTCATCGAACTCAACGCCGACGATAACGCCTTGGACTTCCCGACGATTTACGCCTCCGCCACGCAGGGGTACGCGACGCTGGATCCCAAGGTCCGCACCGACAACGTGGTGGCGCTGTTCGACGCCATCATCAAGTACGTTCCGGCGCCGCCGCCCAGCGACCCGGCCGCGCCGCTGCAAATGCTCATCACCACCCTCGACTACAACGACTACGTCGGACGTATCGGCATCGGGCGGGTGTACGCCGGAAAGCTCCGCGTCGCCGTCCCGGTCATGGTCATTCACCGTGACGGCACGCGGACCACGGAACAGCTCGGCGAGTTGTTCGTCTTCGACGGCCTGGGACGCAAGAAGGTCGACGAGGTCGATGCCGGTGACATCTGCGCCGTCGTCGGACTTTCGTCCGTGGACATCGGAAACACCATCACCGACCCCGAACGCCCCTCGCCGTTGCCCCTGATTCGCATCGACGAACCCACGCTGCACATGACCTTCCGGATCAACGACTCGCCTTTTTGCGGGCGATCGGGGAAGTACGTCACCAGCCGTCATCTGCGCGATCGCCTCGAACGCGAACTGCAGAAGAACGTCGCCCTTCGCGTCGAGCCGGGACATACGCCGGAGGAGTTCCACGTCTCTGGACGAGGACTGCTGCACCTCTCGGTGCTCATGGAAAACATGCGCCGCGAGGGCTATGAACTGGCCGTCGGAAAGCCCAAGGTCATCTACCGCGAACTCCACGGGCGCAAGACCGAACCCATCGAGCTGTGCGTCATCGACGTCCCCAACCAGCATCTCGGATCGGTCATGGAGCTGCTCGGCGGGCGCCGCGGAATCTGCACCCACATGGAGACGCGGGGCGAATCGAGCCATTTGGAGTTCACCATTCCGGCTCGCGGACTGATCGGGGTGCGGAATCGCCTGCTCACGGCCACCAACGGAACGGCCATCATGCACCACAATTTCTATGAATACGAGTTCCTCCGCGGCGCGATCCCCGGACGCTCCACCGGCGTCTGGATCGCCAACGAACCCGGACAGGTGACCGCCTACGCGCTGGAGGGTTTGGCCGAACGCGGCGGCTCCCTGGTATCGCCGGGCGATCAGGTCTACGCCGGACAGGTCGTCGGCGAGCACAACCGCGACAACGACCTCGAGGTCAACGTCTGCCGGGCCAAGAAAATGACCAACATCCGCGCCGCCGGCGCGGACAAGACCGTGGTGCTGAAGGCCCCGCGCGAACTGACCCTGGAAATCGCCCTCGAATTCATCGAAGACGACGAACTTGTCGAAATCACGCCCGACGGTATGCGCCTGCGAAAACGCCTCTTATCAGAGAACGATCGCAAGCGAGCCTCACGCGCCAAAATGCAGGTCGAATGACGCGGGCTGCCGGATGATTCCTCCGAATGGGCGAGCCAAGGGCTTTGCGCCTGCGCGGCGCCGTTTGAGCCAACCGATCGAACGCACGCTCGCGTCCCATTCTTGAAAACGCCGGCCGGCGTCAACGCGATCCCCGCGACGAACCCCGCGGGACGTCGAAGGTCCGGCAAAGTCCGCGTATCGCATTAGGACGGGATCGGGTACGAGCGTGGCGGCTCAGGTCTGGGACGGCTGCAGGCTGAAGTTCTGGCGAATCCACTCGTCGGTGATTCCGTGCTCGCCCAGCTTCTTGGCAACCAGCGTGGAAGCGTCGCGGACGAGGGCCAGCAGGAGATGTTGCGGCTCGACCTCGCCGGCCCCGAAGCGGTTCGCCGAGTCCACCGCGAGGATCAGCGTGTGCCAGAACTTCGGCGAGCGGAACGCCTTGGCCAACTCCTGCTGGTGCATCCACTCGAACTCGCCGTGCCGAGAATGGGCCAGATCATGCGCCGGGTCGACGCTGGTATGCAGCAGCGCCACAACCTTTTCACGCAGTCGCTCAAGCTCGATTCCCTGCTCGCGCAGAACCTCGCCCGGCACGCCGTCGCGCACTTGCAACAGCCCGAGCATCAAGTGCTCGGTGCCCACGTATCGATGCCCGAAGCCGCGGGCTTCGTCTATGGCCAACGAGATGACTTGCCGCGTCTCTTCCGTATGCGCGCGGCGACCGATGGTACTCCCCGGTTCCCCCCGTCTGACCCGCGAGGCAATCGCTTGCCTTACCTTGTCCGGATCCACGTCCAGGACGCGCAGGGCTTCCGTCGCAACGCAGGCTCCCTCCGCGATCAGTCCGAGGAGAATGTGTGTTGGAGCCAGGTAGTTGTGATTCAGCCGCGTCGCCTCGAGGTTGGCCAGCGCCAGGGCGTGGCGAGCGCGGTCGGAAAACCGTTCGTGCATGAAGAACGTCCTTTCGGTTGCGCCGCTCGGTGCGTTGCATGGAACCGCGTTCGGCACCGCAATCCGGCAGTGTGCGAAACGTCCGCCCGCGACCCCCGGTTCCGAGTCGCCGAGGCCATGATGGGATCGCGGCAGGCCGGCACTCAGCACGGCTTGAACGAAGCAGCTTACTGCCGCTATCGGGGATGACAAGGGCCGGATTCCGCCGAACGATTGACCGCTCGCGGCGATTCACTCTCCAGCCGGGGGGTGCGGATCGGGGCATTCCCACGCGATGGACGGGAACCCTTAACGCTCAGGTGCCGCGCGTTGTGGGCTGGCCACCTGCCGGATGTACCGAGCGTCCGCAGGCACGTCGGAGGCGGTGCGGCTACCCTGGAGCGATGGTTGCGCTACACGCCGGACCCTAGGCATTCGGCGAGTTCGCGACGAGTCCCCGTGCGATTGGGTGGCCCCGAGCCCAGCGAGCCATCCAAATGGCAAACACCGTAGGGGCCGACTTCCAGGCTATCTTCGATGTCGTCAGCCAGCCTGACGATGGTCGCGGCGTCGAAATGCTCGATGAGCCGGACCAGCCTGCCTACCGCTTCGTTTTTCGACATTGGAGAACCTCCTTGTGACGGCGTGACGGTGCGACGAGAAATGAACAGCGTCCGTCACTCCGGTGTGTTTAGTCTGCGCCGAACCCCGGCGATTGTCAAGGAGATTCGTGTTTGGTTTTGTCATATTGAACGGGCATCGTCGTGGCTCTCCCGGGCGCCCGGATCAGGAAAGCGCGCCGAGGCGGGCCGCCGGCGTTCCACCGTTGAACGAACGTGCCTCAGCGCTGGACACGATGGAACCTGGAGCAAGCTTCGCCCGCGGCGGCGACGCGCGGAATCGTGATACTCGCCCCGCGTTTCGGCCTGACCTCTGCCGTTCCATCCCACGCGCTCATCGGTAACTGTAGTTCTCGTACCCGAAAACCGGGTTGCCGCGCGACGCTGGTCCGAAGCCCACGGAACACAGCACTCCTCGGCGCTGGCAGATCCGATCGAACCCTCTTGCCTGATTGTTGATCCGCCCGATGCGCGACGGATTCCTGATGCCGTCGCGGCCGAATTGCGGGCCGACGTTCCGAACAGCTTCCCTCCCGGATCATGTGTTTCCCCGGGTACGGAATCCAACCTCGGCGAGGACGTTGGCGGGAAACTTTCAGCCGGCACGGTTTGGCTTCGATTATGGACAACCGGACGGCGAGGCGGTGGGATCATCCAGCCGGTCGAGGCCCAAGCCATTTCGAAACCGTTTTGCCCGATAACGCAGGACTTTACCCGTGGAGAGGTATCATAACTTATGCTTTTTACGAATGTTGCGCCCGATAATTTGATTCTGAAAAAAATAGCGAGATACGGCCTGTTCTCGCTTCCCAAGAGATGAGCACGACGGTAGAATACTCAGTGCGGGGTTGGATCTCCGCAGCATTAACCGCGATCCATTGCCTTGGGGTGCTGGAGTCGATCGCGTAATCGCGTAAGTTGGTTTGACGGAGTGTGGTGCAATGTTCGTTCGTAGGCTCATGGGGTCGTGTGCGGTGTTGTTCAGCGCGGCGGTTGTGTCGGCGGACATGCCCCAGCCGGAAATGAGATCAACTCAGATTGCTCGGAGCTTTTCCGGAACGACGCTCGGCGTGACGCCGATCGCGCCGTCCAGTGACGAACTTGTGGTATCCGGTTTGAGCGGCTCGACGCTGAATGGCCTTTCCTCAGGCTCCGCCATTTCGTTCACGAGCATGTCGTTATCTTTGGAGGCGTTCCAGGCTGTCGGCGGAACGGTGGTCGAGGGCACCGAGACGGGTTCCTTGCAGACTGATCTTGATCCCGGCGTTTCGATTCGTTACTTCGGCTATGCGTCGCCGTTTTCGGGCGAGCCGGCACACGTTCCTCTTCCATCGGCGGCAATCCTCGCGGTCGTCGGGCTGGGGTTGGTTGGGACGTCCAGACGTCTCCGCCGCGCGTAGTTTTCCCTGATCGCAACCGCCCCAGACGCCGTGCGAATTCCTCTCGGATTCAACCTCGCGCTGATCGTGCCCAAGGTGATTCTTCCGCGTACGGCGCAAGCCCCAATCAGCACTTTCAACCGGTGCCTGGTCTGACGCCCGTCTTCAGGTGAGTCCGTTGGGTTGTAGACATGCCGTGGCGCCCAGAAACGTGCAGTGATCGGAGTGTCGGCCAATCGGTACGATCGGCGTCGGCGCCGCATCAATCCCATAGACTAAACCGCACGATTGCCCAGACGGCCTTGAAGCCGTCGCGAACGCCGATTTTTTTCCCCTCGGTGTAGTCGCGGCCGGCATAACTGATGCCGACCTCGAAAATCCTCCATTTGCCCCGCGCCACCTTGGCGGTCATTTCGGGTTCGATGGTGAACGTGTCGCTGCGCAAAGTCAGCGATTTCAAGACCGGGGCGCGGAAGACTTTGTAGCAGGTCTCCATGTCGGTAAGGTTGAGGTTGGTGAGCATGTTCGACAGCCAAGTCAGCAGCCGGTTGCCGATCATGTGCCAGAAGAGATGGACCCGGTGGTACTCGGAACCCACGAACCGCGAACCGTAAACGACGTCCGCCTTTCCCTCGAGGATCGGTCGAAGCAGCCGCGGATAATCTCGCGGGTCATACTCAAGGTCGGCATCCTGAATCAGAATGATGTCGCCGGTGGCGGCCGCAAAGCCCTCCCGGAGGGCGGCCCCTTTCCCGCGATTTCCAGGTTGGAGCTTCGCGACAAGCCGTTCATGGGGCCAACGTTGCGCCAGTCGGGGGTACAGGTCGCGGGTGCCGTCGGTGCTGCCGTCGTCCACCAGGACAATTTCCCGCTCGATCCCAACGTCGACGGCGATGACCCGGGCGATGATCTCCTCCAGCGTCGCCCTCTCGTTGTAGACCGGTATGACAATCGAAAGTTTCATGGCTCTCCCCGGCATTCCATACGCCGACGCCCCGCCCCGGGGTCGAACCATCCTACACGCCTAGGCTTCCGCGGCACAGTTCCCCGAACCACGATCGATGGTTTGGCGTATCCCTACTGAGCGGTCGAAGCAACCTTTACCTCCGTCGCGGGCATAGGTAGCCTGTGCCACGGTCTTGTCGCCGAGCGCCGGATCTGTCAGGGCGCCCATCGAGGGCCTGCCGGGAGCGGACCATGCGGGTGCTGATTACTGGATCGAGCGGACAAATCGGAACCAACCTCGCGCTGGCCTTGCTCGACCGCGGCGACCACGTCGTCGGCGTGGATCGCCGCCCCAACACCTGGACCAGCAGGATCGAAACGGTCCTGCTCGATCTGGCCAGAACCGGCTTGGACCCACTCCCCGGCGGCGATTGTTTCGACGTCGTCGTCCACCTCGCTGCCAACGCCAAGGTCCACGAACTGGTCGAACAGCCGCAACGGGCGATGGACAACATCACCATCTGCTTCGCGGCGATGGAGCACTGTCGGCGACATTCCCTTCCGCTGGTGTTTGCCAGTTCACGCGAAGTGTACGGCGACATTCATCGTCATGTGACCCGCGAGGCCGAGGCGGATTTTGTGGTGGCCGAAAGCCCCTACAGCGCCAGCAAGATCGCCGGCGAAGCTTTGATCTACTCGTACGCCCAGTGCTACGACCTGCCGTTCCTGGTCTTCCGCTTCAGCAACGTCTACGGCCGCTACGACAACGACCTCGAACGCATGGAGCGAGTGATCCCGTTGTTCATCGACCGAATCGCCCGCGACCTGCCGATTACCGTGTTTGGCCGGGACAAGGTGCTCGATTTCACCTACGTCGATGACTGCGTCGCGGGGGTCATCGCGGGCATTGATGCGCTGCATCAGCGGAGGGTCACGCGGGAGACGGTCAACCTGGCTTGCGGGCAGGGCAGCACACTCGTGGACGTCGTCAACATCGTCGCCCTGGCGCTGCGTAAACAGCCGAAAGTGGCGTATGAACCGGCCCGCGTCGGAGAGGTCACGCGATACGTCGCGGATATCAGCAAGGCCCGGGCGCTGTTGGGGTACAACCCTCAAACGCCGCTGAGCACGGGACTGATCAAGACGGTGGAATGGTCAGCCTCGTGGCGTCCAATCGCCTGAACCCCGTACGGCGCGGGTCCGCCAGGGGTCGCTCTCGCGGGAACTTGGGACGATACGCTTTCGGCCCCGGGTGGAGCCGCGAAAGAGGGGGATCGTCGGGCTGCGCGTTCACGATCGCGGTTGTGATTGCGGTGATCGCTTCGCCGCTTCCTGCCATTGTTGCAGGTTCCGTGCCAGCATCTCGACCTTCTGTGATTCGAGGATATGTTTCGCCAGCGGCTCAGGAATCCTCAGCCCGGCCATCGCCTTCTCCGCCCGAGACCACAACCGCCGACATTTCCCCTGGTCTTCGGCCAGATAAAGGTCGGTGACGATCTCGCCCAAACGCCCGAGCAGGATATCGTCCTTGTGATCGTAATACCGATTGATCGCCTTCCGTTGATACGGGGTGTAGTCGGTCATGGACGGCGGCCTATTCCCGGAGTCACGCGCGAACCGTCAAGGAGTGGGTCTTCACGCGTTCGGCGGTTTGCGAAAGCTCACGATAGCCAGAGGCACCCCGGCGATGATCATGCCCGTACCGAGCACGTTCAACGGGTGCCCTCAGCAGTACCCGATCCTCAAGGCAATCCCACCCAACGCCACGACCAAAGCCAACCAAACGAGTTTTCCGGTCATCATCGAGCTTCCACGCGTGTCGTTGCGGGATCGCGGTCTCCGCGAGTACCAGCCCGCACCGACAGTATACCACGTTTGCCGGGTGCATCCGCGGATCAACGCCGCCATGTCCGGTATGTACCTGCACAGAAATAACCCCGCGCTTTCGACGGCGAACGACTCCGTTCGCCCGGAGCGGCGACGCCGTGGCACTCATCGTTCAGGCGTCCCGGAACCGGGGCGCGAAATGGACCGGTGTGATCGGCGGGGTTGGACGGGGGTAGTCGGCCGGCGCGGCCTCCAACTCAGACGTGGCCTGGAGCGGTAGTTCCGCCGCCACCGGCCAGTTCATCCCGCAGACGATGCAGCGGCGCAGAACGCAAGGTGATCGCGCGCTGTCCTCCGCGACCCGCGTCGATCTGCATCGTGGGCAATAATTTTGAAGCTCAGCTGTCACGAAACCTACTCCGGGGCCGCCGACGCATGAAGACCTCTACCTCTAAAGCGACATGTGGGGTGCTTGGTTAACGAAAAAAATGTTTTCTGGTGACGGATTCTTTTCGCCGCGCGTCCTGATCTTGGAATCGCAGAATCAGGGGAGACCCTGGGATTGCCGATCGGCGCTCAGGGTGGTGAGGTTGACGTACATGGTTTCCAGCTGTTCGACCATCCCTTGCCAATCGTAAAGGTTCAGACAGAGGCACCGCCCGTTCTTGCCGAGTTGGTGTCGCCGTTCGCCGTCGGAGGCCAGTTCGACGACGGCGTTGGCGAGGGCGACACGGTCGCCGTACGGAACGATCACGCCGGTCCTTCCGGGGATGACCACCTCCGGCGCGCCGTCATTATCGTAGCTCACCGCGGGCACTTCCGTTAGCAATCCCTGGACCACCGCTCGCGGCAATCCCTCCCACCGCGAAGCGTGCAGCAGGACGTCGAACCCGCCGAGGCATGAGGCCACGTGATCGGGTGACACCAAACCGAGAAGGCGGACGCGGTCGCGCATGCCCAACGAATCCAGCCGCCGCTCGTACCGGCGGCGATACTTTCCGTCGCCGATCCACACGAACCGCAGGCGCGGATCGCGGCTGACCATGCGGGGCATGGCCTCGAGAATGTCTTCGTAGCCTTTGTTGACGAACAGCCGCGCGATGGTGCCCACGACGACATCGTCGTCGCCGGCGCCCCACTCCTGGCGGTGGCGCCGGCGACGGGTTGTCGACGGTCGATAGCGCTCGGTATCGAGCCCGGAACGGATGGTCGTGAATCGCTCGCGTTTGCCCAGTCCAGCCTGTACAGCTTGGTCGATCATGGCATCCGCCACGGTGACGAACGCATGGGTATGCCGCGCCGCGCGTCGTTCCAGGAGCCGATACGCCCAGCGCACGGGCGCTGCCTGGGTGCGATTGAAGCTCATTCCGTGGATGGTGTGAACGATGGTGGGCACGCCCGCCGCCGCCGCAGCCGACCGCGCCAGTACGCCCGCCTTGCTGCTGTGCGTGTGAACGACGTCGGGCTTGCGCGTCGAAAAGATCCGGCGCAGATCGGCACGCGCCTGCACGTCCGAGATTGGCCGGACCGCGCGGCGAAGGCTCGGCAGCGAGATCAGCTCCGCCCCGCAGGACTGGGCCTCGACCCACAGCGACCCCTCCGGTCCGGTCTCCGGCCCGGCGATGAGTGTGACGCGGTGTCCGCGCTGCACCAGACCGCGGCAGGTCAGGATGGTGTTCTCCTGGGCTCCGCCGACGATCAGGCGAGTGATGACGTGGCAAATGTTCAGCATGTTGACGACCGCCCAACGAGCTCCTCCAGCGACGACGCCTCCCTCGAAGCGGAATTGTCGGGGGTCGATCCCCGGTTGTCGATTGCAGGGTGCATGTCGGTGAACGATCGCGGGTTTGCGCGCCGGCGCCCCATCCTTGCCGGCAGGCAAGGGTGGGGGACGATCCCCCTAGGAATGACCATCGGACTCGCCGACCGATCCGCCCCCCGCCCTTCGCTGCGCGATGGATCGGGCGCCCATGCCGTCGCCATCAGCCCGGCCTGCATCCGCGCAATTCGAAACGCCCGGTTCGGCCTCGACTTTCGATCATTTTTAGGGTACACTGTTGCATCTGAGCGTCATCAGGCCCGATCTGCCGGCACGCCCCGCGCGTGCCGCGGACAATTCAGCAAGGGGCGAGGTGGCAGCGATGCGGCGTATCCTTCTCCATAATTCCAAGCAGCGAGGAATCCGCGATGTCCACGACCGATCAGCTTCGGCGAGGGATGGTGCTTCGGCACCAGGGGAATCTGTACACTGTGCTGGACTTCTGGACGGCGCAGAGCGGCAAACAGCGGCCCACCGTTCACCTGAAACTCCGTTCTGTCAAACACGGCAACCCGGTGGACCGCTCGCTCGACGAGCTGGGGCGGATCGATGAAGTGCCGGCTGAGGTGCGGATGATGCAGTACCTCTACGCCGCAGGCGGGGATCGCGTCTTCATGGACAACGAGACCTTCGAGGAGAGTTCGTTCGCACCGAACTTCCTGGGAAGCGCAATCGACTTCCTCGTGGAGTCGGATAGCTACCGTTTCCTGTTCGTCGATGGTCGGCCGGTGTCGATCCAGCTCCCGCCGGTCGTGGCCATCGCCATTGCCGAAACCGCTCCCGTCGAGCACGCGGGGGGAACGTCCAACATCCACAAGGAGGCGAAACTCTCCTCGGGAATCACCGTCCAGGTGCCGCTGTTCATCAAGACCGGGGACAAGATCAAGATCAAGGTCGATACGAAGGAATATCAGGGGAAGGAGCACTGACCAGCCGTCGGACGATGGCAGCTTCGGGTCTTGGAGTTCCGATTGCCGTTCACCGTCCGGTCGCGCTGTCCGGGGTCGCCGGAACATGGCGCCCCGGTCACACCGAAAATCGCAACCCGTCGTGGGCGAGTTCCATTCCGCGGGGCAGGGCCGCGTTGGTGTCGGCGTGCTTGAGTTGATGGGCCATGTGCGTGAAGTAGGTCCGACCTGCGCCGATACGTTGAGCGGTTTCGACGGCCTGTTCAAGGTTGAAATGCGTCGGGTGCGAGTCGAGGCGCAGCGCGTCGAGGATCAGAACCTCCAACCCTTTCAATAACGCCCACGAGTCGTCCGGAATCACGCTGCAATCGGTGCAATACGCGAATTGTCCGAAGCGGAAGCCGAGCACCGGCATCGGCCCGTGCATGAGTGGAATCGGAATGATCGTCTCCCCGCCGACCTCGAACGCCGCCTGTTCGATCGGATGCAGCGTCAGCTTCGGTCGGCTGTGCGGAGAATCGATGGCCGGTTCGAAGGCATAGGAAAACATCTTTCGGATGCCCGCCAGCGTCCGCTCCGTTCCGAACAGCGGCACGGATTTCTTCATCAGCCCGTTGAAACGACGAAGATCATCCAAACCGGCCACATGGTCCGCGTGGTGGTGGGTGAAGAGCACCGCGTCGACCGCGTCGATGCCGTTG
This sequence comes from Planctomycetota bacterium, assembly GCA_038043285.1. GTDB lineage: Bacteria > Planctomycetota > Phycisphaerae > UBA1845 > UBA1845 > JBBTCJ01. The sequence goes on from JBBTCJ010000107.1 coordinate 40,369, forward strand.
GCAATGCACTGAAGTCGCAGCTCCGGGGCCGTGTCCACCAGAATTCGAGCGCCGCCGATCCGCACGAAGATGCTCGGTCGACTGCGTCGGTCGCGGGGGTCGTCCGATGTGCACACGGCGCAACGGCAACCGATCATCGGTACGCCGTGCGACGTGCCGCTACCCAGGACGATGACCTCGACTCCCAAATCCGTCATGTTCAACACGGTGTACCGGCTGACGCGCCAGGCACGATGCGGGTGCTTTCGGGCGAAAACCTATTATACGTTCCCTCGACCTCGTCAGCCATTGGTTACAGCGCTCTCGGTTTTTGTGGGGTCCGTGACACTTCCGGCGGCTGTCGTCTGAGGTGCTACCCGTGTCTTTGTTGGTCCGTCTTCGTTGGTCCGGTTCATACCGGTCCTGATCTTCGAAAGAGGTCCAGCGCCGATCAGAACCGCGACAGCATGGAGCAGTCCAGCGCCGACCGCTCGTTATCACTCGCGATTCTGAACACGCGCCCCAGCCCCGCCCCAACGGCCACGTTCCCCGTGAAAAAGGCGGTCGGAGAAGCCCCTTCCACCCTGGCCGGGGCTGGGTTATAGTACCGCCATCGGGATGAAGAAGCGGCGGACGTCGGCTCGCGGCGCGTGGGAGACGTGGTCGATCGGGATCAGTTCAAGGTGTTGGCACGATGAACGTAAAGCTCATCCTGTTTCGTGAAGACGGGTCGCGGCGGGATTTCCAGCTTCCTCCGGGTGCGTCCACCATTGGGCGAAAGGACGATTGCACGATCCGCGTGCCGCTGGCGTCGGTATCGCGGCGGCACGCCGAGATCATCGTCGAAAAGGGCGGGATTGTGCTCCGCGATCTTGGGGCGGCCAACGGAACGTTTCTGAACAGCCGGCGGGTTACGGAGGAGAAGGTGAAATCCGGCGACCAAATCCTGATCGGACCGGTCGTGTTCACCGTTCAGATCAACGGGAAACCGAGCGACGACGAGATCATCAAGGTCCGCAGCAAGGCGCCCGCGGGGCAACCTCAGTCGAAGGGAGCGGCCCGCGTGGGGACCTCGAAACACGTACGCATGTCGGACGAGGAGGTCGATCCCATCTCCGCCCTGGAAGCGCTTGCTTCGAGCGCTGATCAAACCGCGATCGAACCGGAAAAAGAAGAGGATTAGCGACGTCGGCGAAGCCTGCGCCGCGGTGCCTGGAGGGCTGCCGGTGCCGCCCGTTCCTCCCCTGGGAAGGGGGAGAAGGGTGGCGACTTGGATTGAGTTGACCATGCCTGACCTTCGATTGATTCGCAATTTCAGCATCGTGGCCCACGTGGACCACGGCAAGAGCACCCTCGCCGACCGCATCCTCGAATACACCGGGGCGGTTCCCAAACGCGAGATGCGCGAACAGTTCCTCGACGACATGGAGCTGGAACGCGAGATGGGCATCACCATCAAGGCCAACCGCGCCACCGTGCTTCACGAACACGGCGGGCAGACGTACATGCTCAACCTGATCGACACCCCGGGGCACGTCGATTTTCACTACGAGGTGTCCCGAGCCCTGGCCGCCTGCGATGGCGTCCTGGTGCTGGTCGACGCCACACAGGGCGTGCAGGCTCAAACGGTAGCCAACGCCCATCTCGCCATGGAGTCGGACCTGGAGATCATCCTGGTCATCAACAAGATTGACCTGCCCGCCGCACGACCCGAAGACGTCGCCCTGGAGGCGGAACAGGTCTTGGGTCTTGAAGCCTCCAAGGCCGTCTTCACCAGTGGAAAAACCGGGTCGGGCATGAATGAACTGTTTTCGGCCATCGTCGACCGCATTTCGCCGCCCAAGGGGAATCCCGACGGCAAGCTGCAAGCGCTGATCTACGACGCCAAGTCCGACCCCCATCGCGGCGTCATCTGCCACACCCGCGTCAGGGAAGGCCGGTTCAAACGCGGGGACAAGATTCGCCTGATGGCCATGGGACGCGAGTACATCGTCACCGAGGTGGGGAAGTACTTTCCGAAGCCCAAGGCCGTCGAATCGCTCGCGGCAGGCGAGGTCGGATACTTTGTGGCCGGAATCAAGACCGTCGCGGACATCAACATCGGCGACACCGTGACCCTCTGTTCCGATCCCACCGACGAGCGCCTTCCGGGGTACAAGCCGCCACAGCAAATGGTTTTCTGCGACTTCTATCCGGGCATGGGAACTTCGACGGACCAACTCCGCGAAGCCATGGAGAAGCTCTGGCTCAACGACAGTTCGTTCACCTATCAAACAGCCTCCTCCGACGCCCTGGGCATCGGCTTTCGCTGCGGATTCCTGGGGCTTCTGCACATGCGCATCATCCAGGAGCGGCTGGAACGCGAAAACGCCGTCACCGTGGTGCAGACGGCCCCGACGGTCACCTACGAAATACTGCTCAAGGACCGCGAGGTCCGGCGGATCGAATCGCCGAGCGAACTGCCCGACATGAGCAAGGTGGAGGAAATCCGTGAACCGTTTGTCACTGCCCAACTGATCATTCCCGCGGACGCCGTCGGGACGGCGATGCAACTGGCCATGGAACGCCGCGGGCAACACGTGCGCACCGAATACCTGTCGCCGACGCGGGTGATGCTGACCTACGACATGCCGCTTTGCGAGATCATTTACGACTTCTACGACAAGATCAAAAGCTGCACCCGGGGATATGGCACCGCGGACTACCAGCTCAGAGGCTACGAACCCGGCGACATGGTCAAGATGGACATTCTCGTCAACAACGTCCCCGTCGACGCCCTCTCCGTGATCGTGCACCGTGACAAGGCTCAATTCCGAGGCCGGCGGCTGCTGGAACGGTTGAAAAAGGAGATCAATCGGCACCAGTTCGAGATTCCGTTGCAAGCCGCCGTCGGGGCCAAGATCATCGCCCGCGAGACCATCAAAGCCTTCCGCAAGGACGTCACCGCGAAATGCTATGGCGGCGACATTACGCGAAAGCGCAAGCTCCTCGAAAAGCAAAAGGAGGGCAAAAAACGCATGCGCACCGTTGGCAACGTCTCCATCCCCCAGGAAGCCTTCTTGTCCATCCTTGACCCGGATGAGTAGGGTGCACTTCGGCGTTCGTAACGCCGGGCGGAAGTTCGATCGAAAAAAACGCGACCCGGAGCAAGGCACTCCGGGCCGCGTCTTGTCGGTAACGCCGATTGTCCGCCTACGACGCCAGCAGCGCCGCCGCCGTCTCGACGATCAAACGAATCTTGGTCTGCGTCAACAGGAGCTTGGCTTCGCCCTCGCTCTGCACTTCCTGCTCCGCGACGACGTAGGTCATGGGCTTGCCGGTTTCCTTCACCTTGACCCCGGCCATCTTGTCGCAGCAGAACGATTGTCCATCGACCTTGTACGACAGCTTCGCGTTGCCGGCGGCCTCGGCGACGAGTTCCACCGCCTTCTGGGCTTTCGGTTCCGAATCGAAGTCCACGCCGCCGACGCGATAGGCGACCTTGCCCTGCTTCTCCTGGGCCGCCTTCTTGGCGGTCATCGGGCAACGCATGCAATCATTGCCGACGGCGTACTGCATCGCCTGCATGGCCTCCGCTTCCTGCTCCAAAAGTGTGGTCAGCTTCACCCTTGCATCGGCTTCGGTCGAGAAGACCTCCTCGCCGACGACGTATTGAACCGGCTTGCCGGACTTCTCGGCGACGCCTGCGGCCATCTTCGCGCAACAGGTTTTCTCCTCGCCGATCTTGTAAGTGAGCTTCGGCAGCTTCTCGATTACCGCATTGGCTTTCTCGGCCCCGGCGGACGTCTCCGCGACGGTCATGACTTTTTTTGCGCAAGGTTTTTCGCATGGCGCACCCGATTCGGACGCCGCGGCGTCCTTGTGTCCGGCGCAGGGCGATTTGCCGCCAGCCGACTTTTCTTCCGGACTGACCGCCCACGCCGCAGCTGCCAGTATCCCCATGAACCCTACCGCTGTCGTGATCAACAGTCTTCGCATCATTCGCCGACTCCTTCTTGACAGGTCGTCTCTACCATCCGGGGCCGCACGCCCCGAGCGTTTCCATGAACCGAGCCGGACCATGAGGCTGGTTCGCTCATCCCCGATATTCGCACCGTGTCGCGCACGTCTCCCCGACGGTGATCTGCACCAGACACGGCAGGCTTGGCCGCAAGCGAGCCCAGATCCAGCGTGCGAGATTCTCCGCCGTGGGGTTCTCCAGCCCGTCCACCTCGTTGAGATAGCGGTGGTCCAACTGTTCCAAGAGCGGCTCAAAAACTCGTTTGATGTCCGCGAAGTCAAGCAACCACCCCGTCGTTGGATCCATCTCACCTTCACACGTGACTTCCACGCGGAAGCTGTGGCCGTGAAGTCGCGTGCACTTGTGCCCCGGCGGCGCGTTCGGAAGACGATGCGCGGCCTCAAAGGTAAAATCCCGTGCGAGCCGCACGTGTCGGCCGTGCGATCCGCCGTCATGGGTGGATTGTACACCTTCGGGCTTGTCAGAGTCTGTCAGCATGCGCAACGATCGTGTGTCAACGTGTGGTGCGGGTTCCGAAGGTTCTTCGGCAAACGTGGCGGGAGAACGCGACGAACACCGCACGGGAGGTCAGCCCGCGTAGCTACTTCTTGTCCGGCTCATCCCGCGAAACCCCGAGCAGCTCGATCCGGAACATGAGCCAGGTGCTCGGACCGATGGCCGGCGGCTTGCCGGCCTCGCCGAACGCCAGTTGGGGCGGGACGAGCAAATAGCGAATCCCACCCTCGCGCATCCCGCTGATGCCTTCCCTGAGGCCGGGAAGCATGGTGTCGAGCTTGATTTTCCCCGGTCGTCCCCATCGATCCTGTGAGCTGTCAACCTTGAACCCGCCGCCAACCGTCGATCCTTCAAAACTGATTTCGACGGTATCGTCAGGAATGGGGAACGCGCCCCTTCCCGTCTTCTCCTCGACGAAGATGAGTCCGGATTCGGAGTTGACGGCCTCCTGCCCTGTCTTCTTCTTGAGTTCGTCGACCAGCACGCCGACGGGATCCTCGATTCTCCGTCGGTACTCAGCGGCATAGAGATCGGCCTGCGAGCGATCCAGCGCGAGAATGACCTTCGCCGAGTGAATGATCACCGGTTCGACGGGAACCTCCGCCAGCCGGCCCGCCGCATAGTTCGGGTGCACCGATACCGGAACCGACGCGATCTTCTCCACCACCTCAAACCCGTCGACGACGTTGCCGAACACGGCATACCCAGTGCGGTCGCGAAGCACGTCCAGTTGCTGATTGTCCTGGAGGTTGATGTAGAACTGTGCCTGAGCGGAACGGCCGAGCAGCGGATTCCGATAGCAAGCGACGGACCACTTGGTATTCAGCAACCCGCGTCCGGCTTCGTTCGGAATCGGATCGCCCAAGCCCGCACTCTTGGGAACAAGCTTGGCGAGGTATCCGCCGCCCTGGATGACGGACTTCGTTACCCGGTGAAAGACCGTTCCGTCGTAGAACCCGGCTTCCGCGTAATCTATGAAGTTCCTTGTGGACTCAGGCGCGTGCTCGGCGTCCAGTTCGAGGACCATGTTACCGAGGTTGGTTTCGAGTCGTACCTTCGGGTGGATCGACGCCGGCTCGGCCGATGCTTGTGCGGACGCGAAAAGCGCCAGGGCCGGTACAATGAGCTGCGGACGTGTCGGCATTTGCATCGTCATCAGTCTTTTGCAGGTGACTTTGAACGCCCCCATCACCCTGCCCTTTCCCCCGGGACGGGGGAGAGGGGTGGAAGAAACCATTTCAACATTACCCGACACTACCCGACATCGCTGCCGCCGAACGGTCTTGCCGCCAGATGCCGTTTCTTCCTCTATCCGTACCGCGACCGTCAGGGAGCGGCCTCCGTTTCTTCTGCTTCTTCTTCTGTTCCTTCCATCCGTCCCGCGCTGGTGACGCTGCGGTCCCCGTTTCTATCCGTACCGCGACCGTCAGGGAGCGGCCTTCAAAGCCGAAAACGCCACGGTCGCTGGAACAGGTTTACCCGTAAAAAGGGGGTGACGGAACACTACTCCTTGACTCCCAGCAGTTCGACGTCGAACACCAGCGTTGCGTTGGGACCGATCTTGGGCGGGAACCCGCGCTGCCCATAGCCCAGATTGCCGGGAACAATGAGCTTTCGCTTACCCCCGACCTTCATCGAGCCGACGCCCTCGGTCCAGCCGGCGATCACCTGGTTCAGTCCGAACTCCGCCGGCTGACCGCGGTCCACCGAACTGTCGAACTTCGTTCCGTCCAGCAACCATCCTGTGTAATGCACCGACACCTTGTCCGTCGGCTTGGGAGATGCCCCGTCGCCGTCTTTCAGCTCGATGTACATCAGTCCGGAGGCGGTGGTTGTCGCCTTCTTGCCGGCTTCCTTCTCGACCTTGGCGACGTAGTCCTCCAGTTCCTTCTTCTTGCCGGCGGTCTCCTGCTCGGCGGCCTTCTTCGCCTCGGCCTCGGCGGCGGTCACCGTTTGTTCGACCTTGGCCTTGTCGAAAGCTCCGACCAGCTTGACGCTCTTGATGATCACGGGATCAACGGGCACGACGGCGCCCCCTGGGTACTTCGGATTGGTGGTCACCGGGGTCTCCTTGATCTTGTCCACGACCTCCAGCCCCTCGACGACCTTGCCGAAGACGGCGTATCCGGCTCCGTCGACGGGACCGTCAAGGCGGGCGTTATCCACCACGTTGATGAAGAACTGTGCGGTGGCGGAATCGTGCTGGTTGCCCAGACGGGCCATGGCGATCGTGCCCCGAGCGTTCTTCAGTCCGTTCTTCCACTCGTTCTTGATGCCCGGACGCAGGCCTTCCTTCTTCTCCGTGATGTCAGGGGTGAATCCCCCGCCCTGGATCATGAACGTCGACATGACCCGGTGGAAGATGGTCCCATCGTAGAACTTGTCCTCGGCGTACTTGACGAAGTTCAGCGTGCTGATCGGCGCTTTTTCGCCGTCCAGCTCCAACACGACGTCGCCGAGCGACGTCTCCATCTTGAGGCGGGGGTGGAGAGGCCCGCCCTGGTCCTTGGGATCTTCCGAGGCGCTTGCCAAACCGCCCAAGACGGCTGCAGACAACAAGACGGACGTGAGGATGCGAGACATTCGTATGTGATCCTTTCTGACCACCCGCGGCCACGCGGGCTTGGACGCCGGACCAGCCGCTGCGCCGCGCCGTCGCGACGCCCACCGGCTCTGAGCATGTAAAGAGTGGTACAATAGTCGGTCGAATCCTCCCGATCAAGACACGGTCCGTGACACTTCCGGCGGCTGTCGTCTGAGGTGCTTCCCGTGTTTTTGTTGGTCCGGTTCATACCGGTTCGGGGCCTCGAAAGACGTGCAGCGCCGATCAGAGGTGACACGCCGATCAGAACCGCGACAGCATGGAGCGGTCCAGGGCCGACCGCTCGTTATCGCTCGCGGTTCTGAACACCCGCCCCAGCCCCGCCTAAACAGTCGCGGACCCATCAAGACATGCCCCCGGCTGGGCGGCTGCTTACGCCAACGTTACGATCCTCCGCATGAGCTTGGAGCGCGAGAGATGAACCCGTGACCCAGCACACCACCACAGCCGAAGGAGGTCTGCGGCGCAACCGCGGGTTCGTGCTGCTGTGGTGCGCCTATGGAATCAGCGCCCTGGGCGACCATCTCTCGGAGATGGCCCTGCTCAAGACCCAGGACGCGTTGAACGCCGACGTGGACATCACTCCGCTGGCTGCGCGGATGACCTTCGTGTTCTTCGTTCCCTTTTTTCTCTTCGCGCCCATTGCCGGGGCGCTCGCCGACCGTTGGTCTCGGCGGGGCTTGATGGTGCTGGCCGACCTCGCCCGCTTCGTGGTGATGATGGCCTTTCCGCTCTTGATCCACTGGACCTCCGGCTGGGGTTCGTGGGCGGTGTTCTCGCCGCTGCTGGTCGTCGGGCTTTTTGCGGCCATCTTCTCTCCGGCTCGCTCGGCGCTGCTTCCGACGTTGATCCACCCGGATGACCTGATTCGAGCGAATGCCATGCTCAGCGGCCTGGGGATCATCGCCACGATGATCTCGGCATTGATCGGTGGGTATCTGGCAAAACACTACGCCCCGCAGGTTGCGTTTCAGATCGACGCCTTGACGTTCCTCGTCAGTGCCGCGCTGCTGCTGTTGATCCGCACCCCTCGCGGACCGGCGCAGTTCCCACGCGGCGACCTCGGCGCTACCTGGGCGAAGCTCCGCGACGGCTTCCGTTATGCCGCCGCCCACCGCCACGTCATGGAACTTCTTGCGATCGCGTCGCTGATTTGGTTTTGCGGTCCGCTGGTGAGCAGCGCCATTCCCGCGGTCGTGCGTGACGTTTATCGCGGAGACTACGTGGACATCAGTCAGTATCGGGCGCTGCTCGGACTTGGATTCGTGATCGGGGCGGTCATCATGACCGTCCTGGGGGACGCCTTGCGGGCGGAGATCGCAATCACCTGGGGACTGTTCGGAATCGGGGTCGGCATGTCCTTGTTTGCCGCCTCGACGTTTGTTCCCTTCGATCCGCCGACACTGGCGAAGATCGGCGGCGTGGCCATCGTTCTGGCCGGCGTGTTTGGCGTGACCGCGATGAGCGGGTTCAACGCCCTTCTCCAGCGAACGGTGGCCGACCGCTACCGTGGCCGGGTCTTCGGCGTCAACGACGTGTGCACCTCCGGGGCCTTGTTGCTGGCGACCGGATTGCTGGGCATTCCGCAGTGGACGCATGTGGATCGGTGGGTCGGTTGGATCTTGCTTGGGGTGGCCTTGCTGGCGCTTTCGGCGGCCGTGCTCACCTTCGTCATTCGGCTTCGACGCGGGCGGCTGGCCCCGCTCCTGGAGTTGGTGGAGCATCTCAATGAGTTCGTGGCCAGGCTCGTCTGGGGTCTTCGCCGCGTCGGGCGCTGCGGCGTTCCGCGAACCGGGCCTGTCATTGTGACCGCCAACCATCGCTCCTCGCCGGATCCGCTGCTCATCTGCGCGGCTGCGCCGTATCGGTCGATCTCATTTCTGATTGCCGCGGAGTACGCAACCTGGCCGGTGATCCGATGGCTCGTGCGCTTGGTGGAGTGCATCCCCGTCCGCCGGGGCACTCGAGACACGAGTTCCACGAAGGCCGCGCTGCGGCATCTGGCGGAGGGAAAGGCCATGGGTGTTTTCATCGAAGGGGGGATTATCCCGCCCGGTCGGCCGCGTACCCCCAAAGATGGCGTGGCCCTGCTGGCTCTCCGCTCCGGCGCGCCGGTTGTACCGGCGTACATCAGCGGTACAAAATACCGCGACGGAGTTGTCGCGGGCTTGTTGGCGCGGCATCGAGCGCGGGTGCGCTTCGGTCCGCCGGTGGACCTTGGCGAGTTCCGTCGAGCGGAACCGTCGCGGGCCAACACCCGCGCCGCGACGCGCAGAATCTACGAGGCCATTCTCGCGCTGGCTCCGTCGGAGGAGCGTGAGCAGATCATGGCTGAGCAAGCGGTCGGCGGCGGCGCGACCGTCGCCCCCAACGATGCGGAGAACGGCGATGAGTGACCAGCGATCATGGGAGCGTTATTGCCGTTGGCTGTACAACGACGAGGGGCTTGGTCTTCGCGTCGATGTCAGCCGCATGAACTTTGACGAGGCTTTCCTGTCGCGCATGGCCGAGCCGATCGCCCGGGCCTTGGCTGCCATGTCGGCGTTGGAGGGCGGCGCCAAGGCGAACGTGGACGAGGACAGCATGGTCGGTCACTATTGGCTGCGCGCACCGCGCCTGGCCCCGGCGCAACAGATCGGCCGCTCCATCGAGCAGTCTTGGGCGAGCGTCAAGCGGTTCGTCCGCTCGGTCCACGACGGGCAGATCGCGCCGCAGCGCGGCGATTCGTTTTACGTCGCACTGGTGATCGGCATCGGCGGATCGGCGTTGGGCCCGCAGTTTCTCTGCGACGCACTCGGCGGCCCCGACGATCCGATGATCATCCGATTCCTCGACAACACCGATCCCGACGGAATCGACCGCGTTCTGGCGGAGCTGGACGAAGCCCTCGAGCAGACCCTGGTGATCGTGACCTCCAAATCGGGTTCGACCATCGAAACGCGTAACGGAATGGCGGAGGTTGGCGCGGCCTACCAGCGAAAAGGACTGGACTTTGCCAGGCACGCGATCGCGATCACCCAGGAGGGCAGCACGCTGCACCGTCGGGCGGTCGACGAGCGCTGGTTGGCCACCTTTCCGATGTGGGATTGGGTGGGGGGGCGCACGTCGGTCACGTCCGCGGTCGGCCTGCTTCCGGCGGCGTTGCAGGGCGTGGATACCGAGGCGTTGCTCGGCGGCGCACGCGAAGGTGACGCCGCTACCCGGGCGGCCGATCCCTTGAAAAACCCGGCCGCATTGCTGGCGCTGATGTGGTATTACGCGGGGCAGGGGCGGGGCGAGCGGAACATGATCGTCCTCCCGTACCGTGATCGCCTTGCGCTGCTGGGTCGCTACTTGCAGCAACTGGTCATGGAATCGATCGGCAAGGCCCGCGACCGCAAGGGAAACGAGGTTTCGCAGGGGCTGACCGTCTTCGGCAACAAGGGAAGCACGGATCAACATTCGTTTGTCCAACAATTGCGCGACGGTCGAAACGACTTCTTCGTGACCTTCCTCGACGTTCTCCAACAGCGCGCCGAGCGATCCGTCGAGGTCGAACCCGCCTTGACGGCGGGAGACTACCTGAGCGGTTTTCTGTACGGCACGCGGGAGGCGCTCCATGCCGCGGGGCGTGAGTCCATCACCATCTCTCTTGAGAGGTTCGACGCCCGGAGTCTGGGGGCTCTCATCGCGTTGTTCGAGCGGGCCGTCGGACTGTATGCGGAATTGATCGACGTCAACGCCTACGATCAGCCAGGCGTCGAGGCAGGCAAGAAGGCCGCCTCCGGTTTGCTGGCGATGCAAAAGCAGATTCTTGCATCCCTGCGTTCGTGCGCGGGCGAACCGCGAACGGCGGAACAAGTCGCCAATGATGTGCACTCATCAGGTTCGGTCGAGGATGTTCTGCACCTCCTCGAACATCTCGCCCGCAGTCCGGACCACGGCGTGAGTCGCGTCGCCGTGGGCGGACCGAAGACCTGGGCGTATGCGGCCCGAGCCTCCGGCAAATAGCGAGTCCGTTGCACGTCGCCGCGCCGCCCCCTTTTCTTCATCCGTACCGCGACCGTGAGGGAGCGGGCTCTCCCCCTCTCCCTTCGAGGGAGAGGGCCGGGGTGAGGGTCACACCTCCAATCGACAAGAGAGCAGCCTCCTCGGATCGCAAACCATCCGTGCCGCGACCGTCAGGAGGCCGTGCCGTTCTGATCCGTACCGCGACCGTGAGGGAGCGGCCGCCGTTTCTTCCCCTTCTTATTCTTTTCCTTTTATCCGTACCGCGACAGCTTGGAGCGGTGTCTTCTCTTCATCCGTACCGCGACCGTTATTATGCACTTGATACAAGACTGCGTACAATTGCGGTATGGACAAGAAAACACTCCGCGATTTGATTCGTAGTTGTGAACCGTTTCAGAGCAAGTGAGACAACCGGCCTCGCCGAGTAAAGGTGTTCTTCCTGCCGCCAGGGGATG
>JBBTCJ010000108.1:0-23084 GCA_038043285.1 Planctomycetota bacterium
GAACCCGTGGATAGCCGCGCGCACCCTTTCCGACGTCCCTACGCAGGCGCTCGCTCCCCAACCCCACGAAACCGAGCGCGCGCGAAGTTATTTGAATAGAGCCGCGACCGACAAGGAGCGGACCGTCTTTTCGATCAGAGCCGCAACCCAGTGAGAGTGGGCCGTTCCCGCCAATCCCTGCGGCTCGACGAAATGATTCTGCACGGAATCACGAGCGATGCGCCTTACAGAAAGCCGATCGCCACATCCGTACCGCGACCACGATCAGAGCCGCGACAGCATGGAGCGATGTCTTTTCTTGATCCGTACCGCGACAGTATGGAGCGGTCGCCGTTTCGATCCGTACCGCGACCGTCAGGGAGCGGCCCCTCCGTCTTCCCCGACGCGGTTGCGTCACCGATGCGCATGGCCGGCAGATTGGACGGACAGTTGGAGCAGGCGTAAACTCGCTTGCGAGCGTGGCACGGCAAGGGGCGCCAAAACGGCCCCGCACAAAGTGGAAAGTACGTCCTCGAACATCGTGGCATCGCGCGGGCTGAAGCCCGCGGCTCGGGGAAACGACGCAATGTCAGCACTTTCCAATTTGGTTGCACCCATTTGGTCAATCCCCCTGCGGAGGTTCTCTCAGTGACGAATCGCCTGTGGTCGAAGCGGATCATGACGTTGCTTGTTGGTTTGCTGGCCGGCGTGTGGGGGTGTCCAGCCGGAACCGGCACCACGCCGCCGGACAACAACGGCGGAGGGGACGGCGGCGGTGATGGCGGGGGAGGTGCGGACGGCGGTGGTGACGGAGGTGGAACCGACGGCGGGGCCAGTGAAACCGCATCGGGGACCTACGACCAGGTTCTCGGTCTGGAGTTGGAGGTCGAGGGTCTGCGCCTCGACGTGCCGGAAGACGCGCTCACCACGTCGCCGACGTTGTCGATCCGGGTTGCGGCCACGGATGATCTTCCCGAAGCGGTCCCCGGGACAACGGGGATCGCGGCCGGCGTGTTCTCTCCCGACGGACAGACATTCCTGGTTCCCGTTGAGGTCCGCGTTCAGTTGGCGTTTGCGACGATCCTCCCATTGCTGCCGGTGCTGACGTTTGATGAAGCCCTCGACGATTGGGTGGGAACGGGCGAGATGGCCGACGTGGAGACCGACGGCACGGAGGCGGTTTTTGAGGCCGAGCACTTCTCGATCCTGGGGGTTCCCGATCCGGTTCCGATCCCCGCGCCCGGCGATCCGGTGGACTCGGTCTTTGCGCTGGCCAACAACGGCTCGTTCATTTCCGACGCCATCAGCAGCACGATGGCTTCGCTGCTGTACTCGGACACCGGCTCCACCTTCAGCATCAGCGTGGTCTCGCAGGAGGTCAACGACGAGGGGCAGATCGAGACCAAGGCGCTGGGGTTGTCGGCGTTTCAGGTGACGACGGTGGACAACTACGTCATCGGCATCGTCGGCGGAGGAACGTCGCTGTACAACGACGGCCAATTGAACGAACCCGCGGTCGGCGTCATGGTGATGAGCGTGTCGGAGGGTTTCGTCACCGTCAGCGTGTACGCCGCCACTCCAAAGCGCGTCATCGCCGGCACGCTGACCGGGCAGGAATTCTAGGAACGTGTTTGAAAAGCCGTTGTTTGATCAGAGCCGCGACCGCGAGGGAGCGGGCCTTTCCGCAGATTGGAACCGGTCATCTTAAGCGATCTAAAGCAGTTTCCGCAGCGAATTGCACACCAAGTCCACGTCGGCTTCGGTCAGTTCATGGTGCAACGGCAGGGCCAGGGTTCGCGCGGCAAGGGCTTCGCAGACCGGGAAGTCGCCGGGCTTGGAGCCGAACCGCTCGGCGTAGAAGGGTTGCAGGTGAATCGGCGTGAAGTAGTTATTGCAGCCGATGCCGCGCGACGACAGTTGGCCCAGGATACGGTCGCGGTCGGCCTGGGCGTATTCGTCGGCGAGGCGCACAACGAAGACGAACCAACTGACGCGCTGGTCGGGCAGAACGTGTTGCATGCGCACGCGGCGATCGTCGGCCAAGCGGGCGTGGTACAGCGAGTACACGCGGTCGCGCTGGGCGATGATCTCGTCGATGCGCCGAAGCTGGGCGAGGCCCAGAGCGGCGTTGATGTCACTGAGCCGGTAGTTGTAGCCCAGGCGCTGATGGGCGAGCCAGCCGCCGCCCGCGTCGCGGCCCTGGTTGCGAAGCGAGCGGCACAGATCGGCCAGGGCGTCGTCGTCGGTAACGATCATGCCGCCCTCGCCGGTAGTCAACTGCTTGTTGGGGTAAAAGCCGAAGACGCCGACGTCGCCCAGGGATCCGGCGGGTCTCCCGCGATAGCGACTGCCCAGAGCCTCACACGAATCCTCGATGACTCGAAGCCTGCGGCAGCCGGCGATCGCGCGGATGGCCTCCATGTCCGCGATCTGCCCGAAAACGTCGACGGGGAGGATGGCTTTCGTGCGTGGCGTGATTACGGCCTCGATCTTCGTCGGGTCGATGTTCCAGGTCTTGGCGTCGACGTCCACGAAGATCGGCGTCGCGCCTTCCATCAGGATGCAGTTTGACGACGCGACGAACGAAAACGGAGTGGTGACGACTTCGTCTCCCGGTCCGACGCCCAGGGCGCGAATGAGCATGTGCAGGCCCGCGGTCCCGCTGCAACAGGCGACCGCGTGTCTCGTGCCGCAATAGCGCGCGAACTCGTGTTCGAACTCCGGCACCTTCGGTCCCAGACTGAGGTTGGGCGTGCGGAGGACGGCCACGACGGCGTCGATTTCCGCCTCGGTGACGTTGGGGCGGGCCAATGGGATCGTTCGATTCATGTCGATTCTTCGGCGCGCCGGCGGCTTGGCCGTCGCCGTGTCGGGGGATTATAGTACGCCTGCGCCGGTACCGATAATCCGTCGGCGGGCGCGTCGCCGCGCGGGGAATGCGTGCGGGTAGCTCGGCACGATCAGAAGGGACGACGAATGCGTAAGCCGAAGCGATCATCGAAGCCGGCCGTCACCAGCGAGGAGCGCCAGCCGCGCCGCACCTCCGGACCGCTTCTTGTCGAGGCCGAGTGGTTGAAGGCGATCGAAGCGCGAACCGCGCGCGTGGGCATCATCGGCATGGGGTACGTGGGGTTGCCGCTGATGCGCACCTTCTGTCGCGCGGGGTTCAATTGCACGGGGTTCGACATCGACCCCGCCAAGGTCGAGAAGCTGAACGCCGGCAAGAGCTACATCAAGCACATTCCCTCGGCGCTGATCCGTCAGGTGGTATCCGAGGGGCGCTTTCGGGCCAGCACCGACCCGAAGTCGCTCGAGCAGTGCCACGCGATTCTGATCTGCGTGCCGACGCCGCTGACCAAGACCCGCGATCCGGACATGACCTACGTCGAGAACACGGCCCACCTGATCGCCGATCATCTGCGCCGCGGACAGTTGATCGTTCTGGAAAGCACGACCTATCCGGGCACGACGCGGGAGCTGGTCAAGCCGATCCTCGAGGCGAGCGGGCTTCGCGCGGGGCATGACTTCTTCCTGGGGTTCTCGCCGGAGCGCGAGGATCCCGGGCGAACGGACTTCACGACCGAGACGATCCCCAAGCTCGTCGGAGGGTTGGAATCCAAGAGCCGACGGATCGCCACCGCCTTGTACGCCGCCGCGGTACGCAAGGTGGTCCCGGTTTCAAGTTGCGAAGTGGCGGAGGCT
The DNA here is from genome assembly GCA_038043285.1 of Planctomycetota bacterium. Taxonomy (GTDB): domain Bacteria; phylum Planctomycetota; class Phycisphaerae; order UBA1845; family UBA1845; genus JBBTCJ01. The sequence goes on from JBBTCJ010000108.1 coordinate 3,682, forward strand.
GCGAAGATTCTCGAGAACGTCTACCGCTGCGTGAACATCGCGCTCATCAATGAATTGAAGTTGCTGTTTGACCGCATGGGGATCGACGTGTGGGAGGTGGTGCGCGCCGCCTCCACCAAGCCGTTCGGCTTCCAGGCGTTCTATCCTGGTCCGGGACTGGGCGGGCACTGCATTCCGATCGACCCGTTTTACCTGACCTGGAAGGCCCGGCAGTATGACATGAGCACGCGGTTCATCGAGCTTGCCGGCGAGATCAACACCTCGATGCCGGAGTACGTGATCCATCGCGTCGGCGAAGCCCTCAACCTGCGGCGCAAGTCGGTCAACGGTTCGCGCGTCTTGGTTCTCGGATTGGCCTACAAAAAGGACGTTGACGACATCCGCGAGTCGCCGTCGATCGCGTTGATCGAGTTGCTCAAGGAGCGCGGGGCCAAGGTGGACTACAACGATCCGCACGTTCCCCACACGCCCAAGCAGCGCGAGCACAATCTGGGGATGGCCAGCAAGAAACTTTCCGCGGCGGTGCTGAAATCCTACGACTGCGTGCTGATTGCGACGGACCACTCGTCGTACGACTACGCCTGGATTGTGCGGCACGCCCGCCTGGTGGTGGACACGCGCAACGCGACGGCGAACGTCAAGAACGGCCGGGCGAAGATCGTCAAGGCATAATGCCGCGAACGGCGTTTCACCTCTTTGGAGCCTCCAGACCGGATGATCCGCGGCCCTACAGAAAAATGGATTCTGCTGCAAGGACCGACGTTGCGCCCCCAGGCTTTATCGCCACGCCTCGCCGGCCTGAAGGTAGAGACTTAAGTATTGTGTCCAGTCGAAGAGGACATGGGCGACGATCGCCGGGACGATGGACCGTCGCCATACGGCGGCGGCGCTGAGAACCATGGACAGCAGCGAAACCATCACCAGGGCGGCGCTGGTCTGGTCGGCCGCGTGCAACGAGGTGAACACGGCGGTGCTCACTGCGATCGCCGCAATCCAGGAACCCATCAGCCGGCGCAGGCGCGGCAGCACGAATCCCCGAAAGACGATCTCCTCGTAAACGCCGATGACCGACGCGATCAGGAAGAACTTCGCCGGGTGCATCCGCGGAATGAGTTGCATCAACCTTGCGCCATTCTCCTCAAATTGTTTCAGAAACTCAGGCCAGGCAAGGTACAGCGTGAGGAACGTCATGGCGGTGGCTGCATAGATGGTCCTCAGGGTGAGCAGGCCCCACAATCCCTCCACCCACCAGGGTCGGCCGGCGAGTCCGAGCGAAGGCGCCCGGCCGCCGCGACGGCGGACGATCCATGCGACCAGTCCGATGGCGCCGGCGGCGCGAAGGCAGAGCATCGGGCCAAAGACCTCCTTGACGACGACGCGCTTCGCGGTTTCCGATGCGGTTGCGGCATCGACGGCGTTGGCCCCGATGACCCGGCGGATGATTTCCCCGACGCCCAGCTCAAAGACGACGATGAGGACCGCAAACAGGGCGAGGTCGGTGACGGCCTGTCTGCGCGAGATGGACGCGAGAAGCATCTCATCGCCCGGTTGGGGCGGCGGCGGCGGCGCGACGAACGCGAGCGGCCTGGCCATCGGAACGTACGCCCGGGTGACCGGCTCCAGCGAGGCGGATTCGTCAGGCGGCGAATGAGGCGAATCGTTCATCGAGATTCACGGCGCCGGACCGCGACGGCCATCAGATCTCGCCCATTTTCAGGATCAGCGACGACAACGGCGCGGGTATGGGCATCATACCGCGAGCGCCTTGGCGACCGAGGCGCCGATGTCGGCCGGCGAGTTGGCGACGGTCACGCCCGCCTCTTTGAGGGCGGCGATCTTGGACGTCGCGGTTCCCTCGCCGCCGCTGATGATGGCGCCGGCATGGCCCATGCGCTTGCCCGGCGGGGCGGTCTGGCCGGCGATGAAGGCGACCACGGGCTTGGTGACGTTTTTGCGAATGTGCTGAGCGGTTTCCTCCTCGTCGCTGCCGCCGATCTCGCCGATCATCACCATCGCGTCGGTCTTGTCGTCCGCCTGGAACAGGTCGAGCAACTCGATGAAGTTCAGCCCTTTGACGGGATCACCGCCGATGCCGATGCAGGTGGACTGGGCGACGCCGCGCGTGGTGCACTGCCAGACGGCCTCGTAGGTCAGCGTTCCGCTGCGGGAGATGATGCCCACGGTCTTGCATCCGCGCTCCCAGGGTTTGTGGATGTATCCGGGCATGATGCCGATCTTGCACTCGCCCGGGGTGATGATGCCGGGGCAGTTCGGACCGACGAGCAGGGCGGCCTTTTGGTCGAGGTAGGCCCGGGCCTTGACCATGTCAAGCGTGGGAACGCCCTCGGTGATGAGCACCACGAGGGAGCAGCCGGCGTCGGCGGCCTCCATCGCGGCGTCGGCGGCGAAGGGGGCGGGGACGAAGATCATGGCCACGTCCGCCCCGGTTTCCGCGACCGCGTCGTGACAGGTGTCGAACACCGGAAGCCCGTGCTCGGACTTGGTTCCGCCCTTTCCCGGTGAGACGCCGCCGACCATTTTTGTGCCATATTCGAGGCACTTGGCGGTGTGGAACGCACCGGCTTTGCCGGTGATCCCCTGGCAGATCACCTTGGTGTTGCGATCAACGAGAATGCTCATGCGCTTCGGAACTCCTTACTTTCCCGACACCGACTCATTCGTGCACTTCGGCGGGGGCCGGCTGGACGTCCGCGCGCCGTGGTCCGCGAAAACTTCGTCCGCTCCCTGACGGTCGCGGCTCTGATAAACGACCGCGAGTCGCTACGGCTTGCCAAGATGGAGTATGGCGCGCCGGGGTGCGTCTGTCCACGGTCCAGCATGACAGCGCTGCCTTCGCGGGTGTAGTCCAAGTTTATGGCGGTGTCGGTCCTGCGGGTCAGGGTCTGTGCCATTCGTCGCAGGCGGCGCAAAGCGGGTGGGCGTCGAACCGGTCGCCGCGATGCAACTGCCGAAGCTCCTGCATGGCTGACCCGTGCCAGATCTCCGCAAGCGACTGCTCGTGGAGGTTTCCGACGGCGTGCGATCCACGATGATCCTGGTCGCATAGGGTGACGCGTCCGTCGGCGAACACGAGACAGCGCGAGCGAATCCGCCGACAGGGAATTCGCGTTGCGGGGGCCATGCGGATCACGCCGCGATCCTCCCGCTGTTTCGCCTGGTGCGAATACCCGGTGATGCACACCGTTCCAAGTCGGCGAATCCATCCGTCGTGGAAATCGTCGAGCTCGGCGACGTTGTCGCGGGACTTGCACAACTCCGGCACCAGGATCGGGACCGCCGAGCCGGCTGCGTGGCGAACCTCGGACAGGCGAGTCATTCGAGACGTGACGGCTTCGAGGTCGGCGCGGACGGGATCGGTGGGCGACTGCAAGGCCGCATAGAGCGGAGCGGTCCAGGCATCCAACGGAACCATGACCACGTCCACGCGATGGCGCACGAGCAATTCGCACACTTCCGGGGTCACGTCGATGCCGGCGGTTCGTAGGGCGAGGCCGTGGACGCCTTGGTCGTTCGACCCGGCCGGGCGCAGCGTCTGAAGGATGGTCGCGAGCTGCGGATGGCGAAGCGGATCGCCGAACCCTCCGAGCATCACCAGCGAATCGTCATACCGCGAGATTCCCTCGACGATTCGCCGCACGATCGGGTCTTCGATCGGGCCTCGTTGACCAACTTCTGGTCCGCGCGGGCGAAGGAGGGCGTCCGGGTAGGGATCCTCGGTGGTCAACTCGATCTCGACTTCCCGCGGGGCCGGATCGACCTCGGTTACTTCGTAATCGAGCAGCCATTGGCCGATTGCCGCGGCGTGCAAGGGTCCACCGCCGCGCAACACCGCCTCCATGCGGCGGAAGGAACGCTCGGTGTCGGCGACCATGCGGCCGCTGGAAAAACGCACCGCGGCCGGAACTTCGAGGCAGCAGGGATGAAACAGGTGATCCTTCTGCGGCGCGTCCGGCTTGTAACTGAAGGCCACGCCGACGGGCACGTTTTTCTCGGCCAGTTCTTGAATCAGCGGGCGATCCAACAGCAGGCCGGCAAGCCCCGGCGGCGTCTGGGCGAACACCAGACGAACGTCGTCGCCCTGGGCGATGCGATGTCGAAGCATGTGCTCCGCAAGCCGCGGGTCCAGCAACGCGGCGGACCCGGGCGCGCACAGAACTCCGTCGGCGGGTTCACTTTCGAGAAGGGCGGCCAACACCCGGCAATCGCAGAACTCGTCGAAGTGCATGGCCCCGCCGAGTCCGCCGCGCCAGCCGTCCAGGGACCATTTGCGGGCCGCGCGGATCAACGCACCCCAGGGCGGCGGACCGGCGTCGACGGGGTGGACGGTGACGCGGAGGCCGTCAAGCATCCGCGCACATCGTGCCTGCTGATTCCCGGGACACAGCAGGTGAACGCCGTGGAGACCTTGGACCTCAAGGACGCGTTCCGCCGTCCGGCGAAGCACGGGGACGCCGCACAGCTCGTCGGCTTCGCGGCTGCGCGTGCCGATCGGCGACGACGTGAGATCACACATGATGGCGGCAATGAACTTCATGCGCCTCCAGTCCGGCGGTTGACCCCTTACCCCGCCGTCTCTCCACAACCGGGGGCTGGAGCTTCGATCCCAAGCCTCGGAGGATGGCGCAGTCGGTCGGCAGCCTCACTGAGAATGACCTTGACTTCCCTCGCGCCGTCGCGGACGCCGGTGATAAACTCCACGTCGCGGGCGATCTGCCTTCGGGCGCGGTCGGCCCCGTCGGTCTCTGCGGCGGCGTTGATGCGCCGATCGGCGGTGTAGCGTCGAAACTCGGCGAGTTGACTGGCGGCGTTGACGATGCGATAGGGGCGCGTGTCGTGATGCACCCTGGTGCGCAATTCATCCACGCGAATGAGCGTATGGTTGAACTTGGGGGGGTCGTGAATGAGTCCTGAAAGCTCGTCGAGCAGCCGCAACAGCTCCTCGCACACCCCTTCGGCCTCCTCCAGCTCCGCCCGGCGGGCGTTCACCTCCCCCAGCGCGGCGGGAAGATGCGAATCGTTACGCCAGCAAGTCGCCTCGCGATAGGCGAAACGATCAGGCTCGATCTCGCGGCCGCAGAACCGCTCGACGGTTTCGGCCAGCGACATGGCGGCGGCGCCGCGAATCCTCGCTCCGCCCTCGGTGGCGTTGATGATCCGACGGTCGACGGCGGCGACGTCCTTCTCGAATTGTTCCAGGTAGGTGAAGAGCAATTCATCGGAGTACAGCATCGAGCCGTCGTTGCCCGTCACCCGGCGCAGGATGGGGCGGTTCCGCGCGATGCGCTCCCACTCCAGGTGCTCCATGGTGTGGAAGCGGTTCAGCTCACTGCGCCAGGCGCGGTGGATTTCCACGCCGGGGACGTAGAAGACGTGACCGGTGAAGGCCAGATCCTGGCCGACGAAAATGATCGGATCGCACCCCAGGTACACCGCCAGGTAAAACGCGAGATGGGCCACCGTCGCCCCGGCCGCGAGTCCGCCGCGAGCGCCAAGTTCGTCGCCCAGCACCAACCTGGCCCAATCGTTGCCCAGCAGCGACACCGGACCGGGGTAGGCGTCGATCACCGGATGGGCGGCCTTAGGCTCCGCGACCAGGTGCGTGCGAGAGAGGTCGCCGACGTCCTCGAAGTATTTCCGCGACATCTCGTGGAAATCCAGGCTGGTGACGAAATCCGGGACGATCCCTCGCTCCATGAGGGGACGAAGGGCGGTCTGGACGGCGCAGAGCACCGCCCGCCCCTTCAGCGAAGCCAGTTGATCCATGCTCTTGGAGAGCGACGGCCCGGCCGAGATCACGATCGCCGGGTCGCCGGCGAAGCGCTGGCACAGCAAGTCAATCGGCGGCGTGCGGGCGTAGGTCACCAGATTCATGGCCACGTTGCGGCAGGTGATCAGCGAGTTGCCCACCAGGGTCATCAACGACATGCGGGCGAAGGCAATGAACTCGCCGACGGCCTGCTGGATCGCGTCATGGGCGGCCGGATCCAGGCGCCGCGACGGCGCGTGGTGGGCGAACTGCGTTCCGAGGAGCATCAGGGAGCTGTGCGGGTGCAGGTGGCCGTGCAGGCGGGACTTGTCCGCGTCGGTCAGAATCACGAATCGCCCGGAGGCGAGCAGCGGGGTCAGATCGACGCACGCCAGCGCCGTGGCCAGCAGCCGCAACGACGGCTCGATGCAGACCATGAACGCATCGCCCTTCAGGCGCGCGAACAGTTCCTTGAGGTGATGGCCCAGCCCGGCGCCGGAAACGACGATGCAATACTTGTCTTCGATTTCGACGGCCGACGCCCATTGCCGGGCTTCGTCCGCCGGATCGTGGCGGCTGTGCAGGTAGACGGACTTGCCGTCCGCCGTGGTGATTCGAGCGGTCCATGCCTCGCTGCGCGTCGGCTCCAGCGGAAAACGCTCGTGGTCCGCGACGGCGTCGAGCCGCAGGGCAAGCTGCGGGTCGTGTCGCCACAGGAGGCGCATGTTGCGAACGAACAGGGCGTTGCCCGGCACGACCTCGGTCGGATGGATTTCAGGGAGAGGCATGATCGGCAGGCTCCGTCCCACCGTCGGCGTCGGGCGCCGCGTTGCTCGTCGGCGGACCCACAAAGGTACACGGGAGGCGGATGGCGCGATGCAGTCGCCGGAGGTAGTCGCGCCGGGGAATCTCCAGCGCTCCGAACTGCCGCAAGTGCTCGGTCATGAACTGGATGTCCAGCAGAACGAACCCGCGGGCTCGCAACCGCTCCACCAGGGCGACCAGGGCGAACTTCGAGGCGTTGGTTTCACGATGAAACATGGACTCGCCGAAGAAGGCCCCGCCCAGCGTCACGCCGTAGAGTCCGCCCGAAAGCCGCCCCTCGCGCCAGGCTTCCACACTATGGGCGAATCCCAGGCGATGCAACTCGACGTAGGCTTCGCGGACCTCTGCGGAGATCCACGTACCCCTGGCACGGTCGGCGCAACCGGCGACGACCTCCTCGAACGCGGCGTCAATCCGGGCGACGAACGTGCCGCGAGCGGTCAGCGTGCGCAGCGAGCGCGAGACGCGGAAGGAGTCGAGTTCGAGGATGCATCGCGGGTCGGGGGCGAACCAGAGAAGCTCACCGTCGTCGTCGGCCATCGGAAAAATCCCGGCGGCGTAAGCGGAAAGCAAACGATCGGGCGAAAGATCCTCATGCATGGCTGGAGCAGTCGCTCGCCGCAGGGCGGCCCTGAAGGATGGGCAACAGTTCCGAGAGCCGGCGCACGACGTGATCCGGGCGGACGAATCCGCGAGGGGTGTAATCACCGCGGCACATGAGGATCGTGGTCATCCCCACGCGCCGGGCCCCCTTGATGTCCTTGTCCACGCGGTCGCCGACGAACGCGGTGCGCTCGGCCTGCACCCCCAACCGCGCCAGCGCGGCCTCGAAGATGCGTCGATGCGGCTTCATGTACCCCACGTCCGACGAATAGATTCGCACGGGAAACCAATGCAACAAACCGTCGTGCTCCAGCACGTGGTCGATCGCCAAGGCCGGGAACATGGTATTGGAAACGATCCCCAGCTTGAATCCCTCGCGCTGAAGCTGGCTCATCACCGCGACGGCCTCCTCGTCGGCGGTGAAGAACTGACGCAAGGGCGTGACGCAGTGGGAGACGATCTCCGCCATGCCCGCGTCGTCGATGGGCATGCCCATGGACCGGTGGCGGGCGCCCAGGACGTCGATCACCCGCATCTCCCGCCGTCGCAAACGCGACCACACAAAGGCGCGGACAAACGCCCACACCAGTGATTTGCGGTAGCGCTCGTAGGGCGGAGGAGTGAAACCAAGCTCCAGGAGCCGCTGATAGGCGGGACCGGCGCAGGAGTTGAGAAGCTTGCGGGCCTCCGACGTCTCAAAGTGGACGAAGGTGTCGCCAATGTCGAACAGGACCGCTTCGATCATTCGTCCGTTCCGCCCTTGCCGTTTGCCCCCGCCGGTTGCCCGCTCGAGGGAATGCGGGCTGTACGCGCCCGCAATCGTATATTCTACCGATCTTCGGCCCGCCGGACCACGCGGGATTTGCCTGCGACTCCTCCGACCAGGACCAGCCGCCGTGACGATCGGCGGAATCGGGACATGATGATCGCGGCACGTGGCGACGGACTGCTTGTGGCAAGCCGGCTCTGGATTCCATTGCTCCGGTCCACTGCGGAGATGACGACGAGTTGGGCGTGGGTCTATCGGGGAGTGGATCGGCGGGCCGAGCCCGCCCTACACCGCCGGAAGCGCCGCCCATGAAGGGCGACGCTACACAAGAAGCTAAAATGCTCTAATGCGTCAACCGCACGCGGACGTTGACGAACTCGAAGTCGTCAATGTCCACGTCGCTGGGCGCGGCGACGATCTCCAGCGTGTTCCGACCCGCCTGGATCAGCGCGGCATCCATCGGGGCACGGAATTCCCCAAAGCTCCCGTCGTCGGGCGCTCGGTCGAGCCGCCGTTTCAAGGTGATCCCGTTGACCACGATTTTGTGCCTTCGCTGCACGCCTTTGGCCCAAAGCATGACCTCGGCGCGACGGTATGGCCGCGAAAGCTCCTCCTCGGGCAATTCGAACTCCGCCGCATACCGACTTCCCTCGGATTCACGCTGGAATTGGCTGTTGATCGTCCCGTCGAAGCGATCGTCGCCGAGGTGATGGACTTCGGGGTCAGCCTCGGTCATCAGAACTCCGCGATGCATGCGATCCAGGGCGAAGTCGACCCCTACAACCCCGCCCTCCATTCGTTCCCGTTCCACATTGGCGGTGCCGGGGACGAATCCGTCCAGGGAAGCTGACAGGGCGAAGAACTCCGGCACCTCCGGAACCAGTACGGCGTACGCCCCCGCGTCGTCCGTGCGCGCCAGGATCGCCGGTCGGTCCACCAGGGTCAGTCGTATGGTCGTGCCGGACAGCGGTTCGCGCGTCAGCGCGTCGGTCACGCGTCCTCGAACCGCCCCAATCGCGTCGGGAACCGGAGTCGTGGCCTGGTCTCCATTCGTCAGGTTTCCGGCCGGTGTCCGCTTGACTCGCCCGCTACGGTCGCCCGCCGGAGGCGTCTCGTCGGGAGCCGGCGGCGGCAACGCTTCCCTTGGAACCTCAATCCGCAGCGGCAACATCGCAAGCGGCGTGTCAGCCGTCGGCGCCCTCGACGCCTGCGGCACAACGGTAACGGCCGCGTCCCGCGGAACAGGATCCCGCGACAGCGTCAGCGCCGCCGCCCGAATCTCCGTCCGAGTCGAGGCCAACTCGATGGCTGGAAGAGGGCGAAGCGGCCCGGAAGCCGCAACGTCCACCCGCGATGTCGATGGCATCGCCGCCGTCGAGCGTATGGCGGTCGGCGCGCCGGAAGCGGTGCTCACCTCTCGCGAATCATGGCGCAGCGCCGACTCGCTCGGCACTCGCACCGTCTCGACCAGGCGAGTCGAAGGAGGCAGCTCGGTGGCGATGCCCGCGACGGTCGCCAGGGACGCCGGCCCAGGCGTCGGCGCACCGACCACCCCTTCCGCCGCGAACTTCACAACGAAAGTCCGCGATGCCGGCTCGGTTCGCGCCGGATCGGGCTTCCACGGTCCGCTGCGAACGTCGACCGCCGTCGGCGGGGACGCGTCGATATCCGGTCGTGAACCGCCCAAGGCCGCGGCTGCCGGGTGGACGACCGGCGACGCCTCCAGGGCCGCAACGCGGTGCCCGACGCGCGGCGTCCGCAGCGAGGCGACAAACAACGATGCAGCCGGTTCACTCGGCGCGGGTCCGGGCGCATGCCGCAGGTTCACCGTCGGCGTCCACGCCGCATCGGCCAACGGCGCCTCGTCGAGCGCGGCGGACGAAGTCTCCGCAAGGGGAGGGCGAGCCGACGTCGGCGGCGCGGGATGCAACCTCTCGGGGCGCATCTCCACGCGCACCGCCTCCTCGACGACTTGCCGCAGGCCTGTCGTTGCGCCCGCCCATTCAGGCCGGACCGTTTTCGGTTCGCTCGTTGCCGTCACCGCCGGTGCGGGCGGAGTCGCCACGGCCGGGGTCGATCGCGGCTGCGGAACCTCCACCACCGTCGGCTCCACGTGCATCCAGGGCGAAGGGGGCGTACTCTCCTCCGCCACCGCCTTCGGCGACCAGCCGGCGTCATCCCGAGAAGCGGCGCGCGGTTCGACGGAAAAACTCGCTCGACCCGGCGGCGACGTCTCTGAGTGCAGAGCCTCCATGCGCCGCGACGAGGCAGGTTCAACCTCCGGCGGAGCGGCGTCCGTCAGGCCGGTCAGCAATTGCGCCGCCAGATCGATCCCCGAAAACGGGGCGGCAATAGTGACCTGAAGTGCGCCGCGGCGGTGGATTTCTCCCGCCACGCCCGCCGCGACTTCCCACGCATTGAAGAGCAACATCAGCAGCAGATGCGCCGCGATCGAGGCCATCAGACATCGCGCCACCAGGCTCAGCTTCCGCTCGCGCATGCCCTGAAAGAGCGCCAGCATCAGCAGCAACAGCAGCAGGGCCAGCAACGCCCAAAGCAGGTTCGGGCCGAACGTCGTCCACAGCCCGGCCCAGTCGATCGGCTGTCGGCGTGATTCGTCCGTCCGAACGAACACCTCGCGTGAGGTCGTTTGATACAGGTCGTAGACCCTGGGCGTCGCCGCGACGAAGACCTCGGTGACCGAAGCACCGGGAGCGTTGATCGGCCGGTCCGAACTGAAATGCAGCGCGTATCCCCCCATGCTCAAGCCCGGATCCAGTTCGTGGGCGGAGGTGTTCACCGTCGCACCGAGGTTGATCGGGTCGAGATACTCGCTGTCCAGCCGCCGCGCGCGGTAAAGATCAAACCCGCCCTGCCCGCCGGGGCGATCCGAGGAGAAATACACGAAGTCGCCGAACGGGCTGACCGCCGGACTGCCCTCGTTGAACGACGTGTTCAAGGCGGTCAGCGCCGCAGCCGCTTCGATACCGCGATCGCCGATGGCCGCAACGTACAGGTCGTAGGTGCGATGGAACAAATCCTCGCGCAGCGTCGCCGGCCAGGCGTTGGGATTCGGTTGTCGGGTGTCTGCCGGGGCCGGGCGATTCGACGAAAAATACAACAGCGCCCCCTCGGCGGTGACGGCCAGTCCGTAGTCGTTGAACTCGGAGTTCACCTGCGGACCGAGGTTGACCGGCTCGGACCATTCCTCGCCGATTCGTCGTGCCACCCAGATGTCATATCCGCCGAGTCCGCCGTCGCGGTTGCTGTAGAAATAGATCGCCTCGTTGTCGGCCGTCGGTTCCGGACCCAGATCGTCCGCCTCGGAGTTTATCGACGCCATCGGCCGCGGCTCGGCCCAACCCCCCGGCGTTCGAGTGGAACGATAGACGTCGGCGTTGTGTCCAGCCTTCCCGCGGACAAAGTACATCGTCAGCCCGTCGGCGGTGAGCCTTGGCTCGTAGTCATCCGCGGCGGAATTGATCGGCTCCGTCAGACGCACCGGCGGCTGCCACAGGATGTCGCGCGGCGTGGTCGTGGAAGCCGGCTCGCGGATGGATTCGGCGTCGGTGTAGAAGCTGACGTGGATCGGACGCCGTTGCCGGATCCATACCCCGCCCGCAGCCAGCAGCAGCAGTGCGGCCGCCCACGTCACCACGCGACGCTTCGACACCCGCGATCCTCCGTTTTCCTTCGTTTCGCTAGGCATGGCGCAACGCCAACCGTCGGCCTGGGGACGAGTTTCCGTCGCCGCCAACACCGAACGCGCTATGACCCGGATCATTCATGCCCACGTCGCGTCGCGGGCCAATCACCTCTGACGTCGCGGCTTGTCCGCGGCGTATTCTCGCCGTGTGCCTTGGATGCACCGCCCACAAGGGGCGACGCAACGAAAAAGGTAGAACACGCGGCGAGCCGACTCATCGCTCCAGCACCGTGTCCAGGTACGGCTCCGCAACGCCGGAAGCCTTGCAGAGGTCCAGCACGGTCACGACGTTCGCGTAGATGCAATTCCGATCGCCGCGAACCGTCACCTTCTGTTCCGGATTGGCGGCCAGCGCCTCCCTGAGCATCGTGCGCAGGGTCTGCGATTCGACGGAACGTCCGCCCGCGAACGTACGCCCTTCCTGGTCCACGTTGATCACGAACTCCTGCATCAGTCGGCTGATCGGCAGCGACGAGGACGCCGATGGAAGCGCGATCTTCATCTCGCGCTCCGTCTGATGAAACGTGGTGGCGACCAGAAAGAAGATCAGAAGGAGGAACACCATGTCGATGACCGGGGTCAGGTCCACCGTCGCCCCGTCATCCTTCGCCGCCGCTCTGATAATCAAGACTGTTCCTCCAGCCCATACATTGGACTCATGCTCCAGACGCAGTTGGCCGCTCCCTCACGGTCGCGGTACGGATTGGGCTTCCGCATTCACCATTCCCCACCCCTCCACCGAAGCCGTGCTGCTCGATAAACTCAACCGTCAGGCGGTCGATCTCGCCGACCAGTCGATCGACCTTCCCGCCCAGCCCGTGGTAGGCCAGGATGGTCGGAATCGCCACCATCAAACCCGCCGCGGTGGTGATCATGGCTTCATAGATTCCCTTGGCCAAAAGCTCGGTCCGGCCCAGCGCCTCCGCCGAGGCGGCCACCGTCTGAAACGCGGTGATCATCCCGGTGATCGTCCCCAGCAGACCCAGTAGCGGGGCAATGGAAGCGGTCACGGAAAGCAGCCGAAGGTGCTTGCGAAGTTGCGACGCTTCGCGTTCGCCGGCCTCCTGCACGTGTCGCTCCAGCAGCTCCACCGGCTCGCCCAGCCGCCGGAGCGCCACCGCGAGAATGTTGCCTAGGGAGCTGCCGTCCTTCTTGCACAGTTCGACCGCCGTCGCCCGACCCGAAGGCCCGCTTCCCAGCAAACGGTTGACGCTCTCCAACGTCGCCGCCGGAATGACCTGCCTGCGCCGCAACGAAGTCAGCCGCTCGACGATCACCGTCAGCGCCGCCAGTGAGCACAGACCGATGGGGATCATCACCGGCCCGCCCTTGACGCAGAAATCCCAAACCGATTCCACCCGCACGCCCGGTGACGATTGCGCCGCCTCGATTGGGGAGGCTCCCTGGGTCTGCCCCATCGCCAGCGTTCCCAACCAACCGACCAGGACCATGGCCTTCAACACTTGCGCACCTTTCGTCTGGATGACATCGCTACTCGCCTCATCTTCCCGGAACCACCGCCGAGGAGGTCAGCTCCGACAACCTCGCCAGTGCCATTTTCCCCCACGACGAATCCCCGTACTGGTCCGCCACCTGGCGAAAATGCCGCTGCGCTTCCTGCGGCTTGTCCAACTTCTCAAAGCACCGTGCGGCTTCGAACAGCGCGGCGGCGCTCCATTCGGCATACGCGTAGAGAATGTCCACCTTCAACAGCTCGCGGACAGCCTCCTCGTGTTTCCCCTGGGCGAAGAGACACTCGCCGATTTGAAATTGAGCCCGGGCAGCCGTCGGACTTGACGAACTCTCCACCACCCTGCCGTACGCCCGAATCGCCTCGTCGTACCGCTTCTGGTTCTCGCACGCGAAGCCGACCCCGAACCGCGCCTGCGACTTTCCCTCCCCCTCCGGGAACCGCTCCAGATATCGTGCGAACGCCCGCTCACTCGCCGCCCAGCGCTGCAGCGCGGCCAGCGTCTCGCCCTGGCGAAGAAACGCCGAAGCGATGGACGCGTCGTCCGGATGCCTCTCAATCAGCTTGGTGATCCGCACCAGCGCCGCCTCAAACTTGCCGGCGCGGAACGCGGCCTCACCGCCGTGGAACAACGACGACGGCGCCAGCGAACTCGTGGGATACGATTCCGCGACGGTGTCGAAGCAGCCTCGCGCCGCGTCGTACCGAGCCAACTCAAACTCGCAGACGCCGAGGCGATAAGTCCCTTGCTCCACCAGCGATGCACGTTCATCAGCCGGCAACCGATCAACCAACCCCGGCAACGCCCGTAGAAGTGTCCCCGCCTCCTCGAACCGCCCGGCCGACGCCTCCATCTCCGCCAGCTCCAGCGTCGCGTGGGCGGCGAGCTTTTCGGGTGCTTCGGCCGACAACAATTCACGGTACGCCGCCGCCGCGTCATCATCACGTCCCAATGAACGCAGACACCAGGCCTTCTCATAGCGCAGCGAAGATCGCAGCCCCGGCGACGTCTCACTCAACGCGAGTCCGCTGATCAGCTCCACGGCGTCGGCGCATCGGTCCTGTCGGGCGACGGCCATCGCCCATTGCGCCTTCGCCTCGCTCGCCGCCGGCGACTTCGGATCCAGCTCCACGGCGCGACGCAGCGCCGCCTCCGCCTCCGCGAACTTGCGCGCCGAAAGAAGGGCTTGCCCCTGTTGCAGAAGCAGGTCCGGCGCCAACCCCGTTTCGTCCGCCGCCGCGGCCGCGCGCCGCAGAAGCTCAGCCGCCTTCGTCGGATCCCCGCTCGTCTGCGCGATCGCCGCCAGGTGTCGAAGAGCATGGCACGCGAAACGGGACGACTCGCCGCCCTCGGAGAGCACCGCCTCGAACGCCTTCGCCGCCTCCGCCGGCTGGTTCAACGCCGCCAGCGCCTGCCCGCGTTCGAACTGCGCCTGCACGCGGTGCGGACTGTTCGCATGGTTCGAAAGCACCTGGTCGTAGGCCTCGATCGCCTCCGTCAAGCGATCCAGTCGATGCCGACACAACCCCATTCGCAACGCCGCGTCGTCCCCGGCCGGAGCATCCTTCCCGTCCGCGAGATAGGCGGCGTAACCCTTCTCAGCCCTCTCCCACTCGCCGCGATCGAAGCGAATGTCTCCCAGCGTCAACCACGCCGACCGGAACAGCAGGTCATTCGGCGCGGCCTTCACCACCGCATCCAGGTACGGCTCCGCTTCCGATGCCCGCCCCAACCGATGCAGGGCAATCCCCAGGCGAAACCGCGCCTTGTCCGCTTGGGAATCCGCCGCAAACCTCTTCAGGAAGACCTCGTACTTCTCCGCGGCCGGCCCGTAGCGCTCGGAAAGAAACTCGTTCTCGGCCGCCAGAAAGTACACCGAAGGAGCCGCCGATTGGCCGTCGAATCGCTCCAGGAACAGCGCGCAGTATCGGGCGCCGGCGTCGTAGTCGCCTCGCTGATGCTCAGTCGATGCGGCCAGGTACATTGCCGCTGAAGCGAGTTCATGCTTGGGAAACCTGGACAGGAACGCCTCCAGCGCCTCGATCGCCTCGCCCGGCTTTTCCGATCGAATGCACGCCACCGCGCGGTCGTAAAACATCTGCGGCAGCAGCGCGCTCTCTGGAAAGCGAGCCGCGGCTTCCTGTAACGCGCTCGCCGCATCGGCAAAGCGGTCCTTCCGCAGCAGACACTTCGCCGACCAATACGCCGCCTGATCCGCCGTCGTCTGATCCGTTTGAGCCGAATGCTTGTAGGCATCCATCGCCCGGTCGAACTCGCCAAGGGCATAGTTAACGTGTCCCAGCGCCAGATGGGCCTTCTGCGCCTGCGGCGCATCCGCGTGCGAGGAGATCAACTGCTCCAATGCCTCGCGGGCAGCCGGGTATTGCCCCTCGCCGTACAGCAGCGCCCCCAGCGACCCCAGCGCCTCCGGAGCATGTGCCGCAGGACCGGACTTCAAAATCTTCACGTATCCGCGGATCGCTTCTTGAGAATCTCCCGCGCCCTGGCGGCATTGCGCCAACCGCAGCGACGCCGGCTCAGCCAGCGAACTCGTCGGAAACGCTTCAAGCAAGGCGCTCAAACGTTTCGCCGCCGCCGCGAACTGCCCCGTCGCCTGCTCCGATGCGGCGGCGAAGAACTCCACCCGATCAGCAAGCGGACTGCCGGAAAACCGCTCCGCGAAACGAGCAGCCTCCTTCAGCGCCGCCTGATGATCGCCTCCGCGATGCTCCGCCTCGATCAACGCCGCCGACGCATCGTCGGCAAGGTCATGATCGGCGTAACCATTCAGCATCGCCGAAAGCGCCGCCGCCGCCCGATCGAATCGCCCGCCGAGCAAGTGGCACTGGCCGGCCATCACCGCCGTCTCCGCGCCATACTCGAACGAGCCTAGACCCAGGAGCGGCTCCAGCTCCCGCAGCGCCTCGTCACAGTGCGACGTGCGAAACAGGCTGACCGCCAATCCGTACCGCGCCAACGCCGCCTTCTCGTGCGTCGCATGATCGGAGAGAAACTTGCGATACTCCGCGGCCGCGAGATCATCCAATCCGCGATTGAGCAGACCGTTTCCCGTGAGATACACGCGCATCGCCTCGTCCGCGCCGCCGGACTCCGGCGCTTGACCCCTTGCGGCGGCGCTCACCGCGAGTGTCACAGCCAGCGTCGCAACCCACCGTCCGCGTCGTGAGAATTTCGCCTTCATCGTTCAGTCCGACTCCGTTGTGAATCGTTGCTTCTTATCCGTACCGCGCCCGTCAGGAAGCGGCCGCCGTTCTTTGTGAATCGTCGCTTCTTATCCGTACCGCGCCCGTCAGGAAGCGGCCGCCGTTCTTGATCCGTTCGCCCGCTCGATGCGCAGACCGGCAGCGGGGCCGTTTTGCATCAAGTTCGTTCGGCCTTCTGCGAGGCAAGCCCCGGTTCCGCTGACCCGGAATGCACCGCGATTCAAGGGTTGTCGTTAGGCTTTTCTAGACTGTTTTCGCTTTCTTGTGCGGCGTCGCCCTTCATGGGCGGCGCCTCCAGGGAAGCGCCGCGGATGAACCGCGACGCCACACAAAAACGGATGTCGCTCTAATCGTTGTTGTCCGGCAATTCCTCGTCGGCGGAGTCGTCATCACCGGATTGGTCCTCGACGGCCTGCTCCGCCGCGTTCTGGATAAGTTCTTCCAGTCGACCGAGGTCGATGACCGAGGCGCGATTCGAGGCCGCGCTGGCCGCCATCTCCAACGCCTCGTCGTCGTCCTCGTCCGCTTCCGGCGCTTCCGCCGATTCCAGTTCGCGGGCCAGATCGGAAAGCCTGGCCGTCAGCTCCGGCTTGCCGGCCAATTCACCGAGTGAGTCGTACATCTGCTCGATCGCCTCGGCCCGACCCTCGACTTCGTCGGCGTGAGCGCCGAGTTCTTCCTCATCGGCCTCCACCGCGGCGATCTGCGCCTCGAGCACCTCCAGTTGCGGGTTCACTTCCTCCGCCTGAAACTCCAGCGCCGCCGCCGCCCGCTGCATCGCCTCCAGGTATTGATCGATTGCCTCCCGCGCCGGAACCCCTTCCGTCCGCTCGTGGTGCCTTTCTTTCCGATCGTTCATGCGCTCCCGGAGCTGCTCCGCCTGTTCGCGGATCCGGTCGCCCTGTTCACGAAGCTCGTCCGCCTGCCGACGAAGGGCGTCAATCATCTCCTGCTGGTTGCCCGCTTCGGCGCGGATGCGCCGTGCGTCCTGACGCAGGCGGCCTCGCACCCCTTCGACCATTTCCCGCGCCTCGGCCCGAGCGCGAGCGGTCTCGCCTTCGGCCTGGGCGCGAAACTCATTCGCCATCCGCCGAGCGTCCTCGCGAATGACCTCCGCACGCTCGCGCCGCTCCAGAACCTTCCCGCACTTCTTGCAATCCGCTTTATGCGAGCAGCACGGACCGCAGCCCACGCCCCCCGCCGAACCTCCGTCCGTCCACGCCCGACCCAGACCCACCGCGAACCCCATGAAACCCGACATCGCGTCCGCCCGTTCGTCGGACGGATCGACCAATTGGAAGAACGCGTTGAACACGTTGTGCTGCTCCGGCGTGGCCTCAATGCCGATCCCGCCGTCGCCCCCCTGCACCCGGACCGGCACGTCGTTACGGCTCATGAACTTCATGAAGTCCTCAAGCTTGCCGGGATTGGTGAAGCGGTAGGTCCTCGACTCCACCTTCATGTCCTTATTGGCTTCGACCCAGGTCATGCCCGGCGGCGGAGGCGCCGGATGCGGACCGGGATGTCCGAACACCATTGCCCCGGGTCCGGGATGCCTGTGCTTCGGCGGCATCGGAGGAACCGGCTGAACGGCCCCGACCGGCGGAACCGGAGGAACCGGCGGCGTCGGCGCCATCATTCCCTTCGGCGCTCGCGGGGGCTTCGGCGCCTTCGGAGGCTTCGGCGCTTGAACGTGCCGGTGAGGTGAAGCGTCGGCATCATCGTCATCGTCGGCATCGTCTTCGTCGTCGTCCGATGCACTCGAACCGGAATGGATCGATCGCGTCAGATGCTCGATCTGCTCGCCCAGCTCAGCCAGGCGGGCCTCCAACGCAGCCAGCTTCTTCTCGTCGACGTTCTTGTCCCCGACGGGCATCAGCGATCGCACGGAGATGCTCGGCGCGATCCTCGGCCTCACCTCGATCTGCGGCTTTGGAGTCACCGCCACGTCAACTCTTGGGGCGATGACCGAAATGCCCGCCTCGACCCGTTCCGGCCTGGCTTCCGGACAGGGAGTTCCGTGTTTGGCTTCGCCTTCCTTCGGAGGGCAGGAGCGAGCCGGGGAAGCCATCCACCCCACCGTCGCCATCAGCAGCACCATTGCGACGCCGGGAATCGACGCCCCCGGCTTGGTTGATCCGGTCATGACCATCGTCAGTCTCCTCGCAAATCGTTTGGCTCGCCCGCTGGTCGCACCCATACCCCACGCGGGTATCGATGAACGCCCTTCACCCAGGTATTGTCTCGTCCTCAACAGCGCTTCCGCATACGTGCGCCGCATCCGCGGCTGCATCGCCACCACCCACGCGTCGCAACAATTGTCCGCCTCAGCTTCCAACCGTCGGCGCACCCACCAGACCACCGGATGCCACCAGTACAGCGTTCCGATCAACTTCTCCCACCACAGCACCCAATGATCGCGCCGGCGAATGTGCGCCAGCTCGTGCAGGACCACCGCGAGCCGCCCGGGTTCATCCAACTCGCTCCACAACGGAGTCGGCAACACCAGCTTCGGACTCGCCCCGCACCACACCATCGGCGAAACCCGCCGATCGATCATCAACACCCGCGGCACGTGCCGCATTCCCAACGACCTGCTCGCCGCGCCGACCATCTCCACCACCGGCGTCGTCGCCGGGACCGCCGCGTGCATCAGTCGGCGGAAACGCACCACGCCCACCACCATCGCCCCGCCGATCAGCGACGCCCCCGCCAGCCAGATCCCCACCGGAAGCGGCGGAACCCGACCGATTACGTCTCGAACGGCGACAACCGCCCCGATCCATGTCTGCCAGTCCGCATTCCGTCGACCCTCAAAGACGGCCAAGGTCGCCGCAGGATGCCCGCTTTCGGCCGCGGCACCCCCGGAAACGGCGTTGACCACAGCCTCACCCACGGATCGGATCAACGCGGACCCGTCCGCGTCATTCCTGCTTTGCCGAACAGGGTCGGCCAAGGGCGCCCCCGCCTCGACCGGCGATAACGGCGGTTGATGACTTCGTGGATGGCGGCCAACAGAGCTGGCCGACGGCGCTCG
>JBBTCJ010000108.1:23094-31435 GCA_038043285.1 Planctomycetota bacterium
TCGCCCCCTCTCCCCCGTCCTCGGGGGAGAGGGCCGGGTGAGGGGGTTTCTTCCGTACGCGTTGGCGGTGGGGGCGTTGGGTGCCCTGCCCACGCTTGCGTGGGCAGGGTCTTCCGCGCGATCAACGACGTACCCGGCGCGCCCAAATTTCCTTCATCGGGACGACTCAGGCGCCGCGGCAGGTCCGCCGGACACATTCCATACGATAGAACCTGCCCGTCCGGTAGCGGGCAGTACGGCCCACGCACGCTGTCCGTCCCACGGGGGGCGTGTGCCGAAGATTGGAAAAGCGGAGGCGGCACATGGTTCCTTGGGGCCTGGGCGAGCGTGTCCGAACCCTTCAGAACACCCTGTGCCGCCCTCCGCGGTGCACCTTCATTCGATCTCGTCGACGCCTCTTGCTTGGAATCGCCGCCACCCCGCAGCACCGCGCCGCGTACTTCACCCCGCGCGATCCCCCGGTCAGAAGCAACCTGCCGATCTGTTGGATCATTCAAGGGCCTGACCGTTGCGTTGGTTGATGGTTGTCCGATCGCCCCCGGCGCCGCACGGAAGTCGTCGGCGCGGTCCGCCAAAGCGGGATTCAGCGGCGACGCTTCGTCGTGGACCCGCCACGGGTTGACCGTTCCGGGAACCAGCGGCGGAAGCACCAGCCACAGCAACACCATCAACCACATCGCGTGCCGCGTCGCCGGACGACAGGGAACCATGCGGGCGACGACCGTCGCAAGCAAAACCAGCGGAATGACGGAAAGCCCGTTGCGCCACAGGTGCTCAGCCGCAAGGCTTACCCACGTCGACATCCCAACTCCTCCGCATGGCGCTAAGCCGAACGCCCGGCGTTCATGCCCCGCGCCGCGAGGTTCCGGCATTCCATCGAATGACGCCTATGGGCCTGTGAAGCGCCGGCATCTTGCCGCCGAGTGCACGGGCTGGAAGCCCGTCCCACAATCACGAACTCCGCGCATCGAGACCTTCCACCAGCCGCTGCAGTTCCGCGATCTCGTCCTTGGTCAAGGATTCAGAGCGGACCAGTTGCAGCACCAGCGGCCCCGCCGCCCCGTCGTACAACTGCGACACCAGCGTCCTCAGCCGCGACCGCGTCACCCGATCGCGCGACACCCGCGTGCGAAACACGTGGGCCACGTCCGACTTGTCGCTGACCACGTAGCGTTTCTGCTCCAGCCGCGTGAGCAACGTCTGCACCGTCGTGTACGCCGACCGCCGCCCGCGCTGGTGCAGGAAATTGAGCACCTCCCGCACCGTCGCCGGACCGGTCTCCCACAGCGCCTTGAGCACTTCCAGCTCGGCGCGGCCTACGTCGTTCATTGGCTCAGCCATCTTCGTTCTACGCCCGACCCCGGAATCAGGTTGCGGCCGCCGGGGACGGCCATGCCTCCTACATGCGTCGGAGAAAGTCTACTACATATGTCGGAGGCAGTCAACCGATTTCTTCACCGCCGACAACTCCCGACAACCCCACGGACCATTCGCAACCCGCGGCGATTTATTCCGGATGCAACCGCACCACGATCGCAACCGAGTACCTGGGGCTTCAATCCCTGCCGCGACGCGATCGGAGCCGCGACCGTCAGGAAGCGGAGCCGCTTCAAGCGGACGCCGTTTCTTTTTCCGCTGGAACCTCAGCGGCAGGAATGGGGCGACGCCACCTCCCCGGCGCCATCGGTCTCAACCGTCCGGATTGGCCACGCCCATCAACTCAAAGCGATCGCCCACCGTGACCACCGTCTTCCGCTTGACTTGCTTGCGAAGGTAAGTGACTTCGACCTTGGACCCGATCTCAGAGAATCCCACCAGGCGAACCAGATGGTCCGACCCGACCACCCGCACGCCGTTGAACTCGATGACCACGTCGTCATTGACCAGCCCGGCCGTCCCCGCCGGACCCGACGGATCCACGCTGACCAACCGCGCCCCGCGAGAAACCGGCCCCGACACCATCGACTCCGATGGGGGAGCCTCCACGTCCGCAATCCGAATCCCCAGAAAGCCGTACCGCACCGCATGACCGGCGCGAAGCGTTTCCAACACCCGCCGCGCCTGACCGTCCATCGGAATCGCAAACCCCGCGCCCTCGCTCACCCCCGACGAGGTCTCGATCGCCGTCACCACCCCGATCACCTCGCCGTCGAGGTTGAACAACGGTCCCCCGCTGCTGCCCGGATTGATCGGCGCCGACGTCTGGATCAGGTTCCCGTAGTATTGGATCTGCGGATTGCCCTGAATCCGGTGCGTCATCTCCCGCCCCAACGCGCTGATGACCCCCATCGTCACCGCGGCCTTGCCGTCCTCGTTCGCCGTTCCGAACGGGTTGCCCACCGCGAATGCCCATTGATTCACCTTCAGCCCGGCCGAGTCTCCGAGCCTGGCCGTCGGCAAGTCCTTCGCGTCGATCTTGATCACCGCCAGATCGCTCCGCGCATCCGCCTGTTTGATCTCCGCTTCATGCTGCGAACCGTCGAACAGGATCACCGTGATCAAGCTCGATTCCTCCAGAACGTGCCGATTCGTCGCGATGTACCCCTCCGCCCCGATGATGAACCCCGTTCCCTGATTGACCGGCAGCTTGACCAGCGCGTCGATCTCCTTGGGGCTGATCACCCGGTACGTCCGAATCGCCACCACCACCGGGCGAACCTGCTCCGCCAGGGCTACGAACGCGTTCTCCAGCGTCTTAAGATCGGCCAGCGAATATCGTGCCGGTTCCTCCGCCCGCGCCGTCTGAGCCAACGCCAGAACCGCCCACCCGATAACCCATCGACGGCCGACACCCGATCCGCGGGCTTTACCCCGCGTGGGGATTCTTTCATTCTCTGAGACATCCGCGCCCGCCGACAACGCGCCCCTCCCCGTTGGTCCCATCCCAGACTCCTCCGTCATCAGACGTTCCGATCCAGCCCCAACACCCGCTATTATATCCCGATTGCCTGGTCACAAGCGCCCTGACCGCGTAAGAAGCGGTCGGAAGTCGATCCGCAAGCCGCCGGGTCGCGGACCGTTGCGACAACCATGAACGAAGCCACGTTCCGCAAGCTCGATCTCGACGCCGTCCGCGATCTGCTCGCCGGACACTGCGCCACCGCCCTCGGAAAGGCGCTCGCCCGCACGCTCGCCCCGACCAAGAGTCCGCAGCTCGTCCGAACCTGGCTCGCCCAGGTGAGCGAACTCTCCGAAGCCGTCGCCCAATACAATTGGCCGCCCCTCGGCGGAGTCCACGACGTTCGCGATTACGTCAGGGCCGCCGCCTTCCCCACGCCCCTCGAACCCGACCCCCTCATCCGCATCGCCGACACCCTCGCCGCCACCGGACCGCTCTGCGCCTGGCTGACCCGCGTCGTCCAAGCCGCCCCGTCTCTGCAATCCCTCGCCGGGCGCGTCGGCGACCTGACGGTCGTCGCCAACGTCATCCGCGACGCCATCGACGAACGAGGCAAGGTCCGCGACTACGCCACCCCGCGGCTGGCCGACATCCGCCGCTCCATCGAGGACGCACGAAAAGAAATCCACCACGTCTTTGAGCGCATCGTCCGCCACGCCGGCCACACCAAGTTCCTGCAATACTCCGGCGCCACCTTCCACAACGATCGCTACGTCCTGCCCCTCAAGGCCGAGTACCGCGGGAGAGTCCCCGGCATCATCCACCGAAGCTCCGACTCCGGCGCCACCCTCTTCGTCGAACCCTCCGAGTCCGTCCAGCTCAACAACGCCATCATCCGGCTCCGCGAAGAGGAGGACAAGGAAATCACCCAGGTGCTCCGCGGGCTGACCCAGCGCATCCACCTCAACGCCCAACCCATCACCGAAACCCTCCGCGCCATCGGGGTCGTCGATCTGATTGCCGCCAAGTGCCGCTATGGCAAGCAGCGCTCCTGCCTGTCTCCCGAAATCGACGCCGACGGCCGCCTCGAACTCCACGAAGCCAGACATCCTCTCCTGGTCGAATTGTTCGCCGACGCCCGCGAAGGATTACCCCTGCGCGAAGTCGTCCCCATCGACGTCCGCCTCGGCGACGACTTCGACGTGCTCGTCGTCACCGGCCCCAACACCGGCGGAAAAACGGTGACCATCAAAACCATTGGACTGCTGGCCCTCATGACCCAGTGCGGAATCCCCATCCCCGTCGGGCCCGGCTCGAGAATGCCCGTCTTCCGCGAAATCTTCATCGACGTCGGAGACGAACAGAGCCTTCAGCAATCCCTCAGCACCTTCAGCTCCCACCTCGCCCACCTCCTCGAAATCATCCGCGGCAGCAGCCCCGCCGCCCTCGTGCTCATCGACGAACTCGGCGCCGGAACCGATCCCGACGAAGGCGCCGCCATAGGCCGGGCCGTCATCGCCGAACTCCTCAACCTCAAGGCCAAGGCCATCGTCACCACCCATCTCTCCGCCCTGAAAGCCGTGGCCTTCACCACCCCTCGCGTCGACAACGCCTCCGTCGAGTTCGACCCCGAATCCCTCTGCCCCACCTTTCGCCTGCGCATGGGCGAACCGGGAAACAGCAACGCCCTCATCATTGCCAAGCGACTGGGCATGCCCGCCCGACTGATCCAACTCGCCAAGGGATTTCTCGACGATCGCACCCGGGCGCTCAACAAAGCCATCGAAGGCACGCTCGACTCACGCCGCGAAGCGGAAGCCGCGCGCAAGGCCGCACGCGACGCCGCCCTCGAAGCCCAGAAGGAACGGGAAGGTTTTGAAAAGGAGCGGGCCGACCTCGAAAAAGCTCAGGATGCGTTCACTCAGTGGATGGCCTGGATGAACACCCTCAAACCGGGTGATCCGGTCTACGTCAAATCGGTGCGCTGCCATGGCCGCGTCGTCCGCATGCAACTGCACCGCCAGTCCGCCGTCGTCACCGCCGGTGAAATGGACCTCGAAATCCCCCTCCGCGACCTCGACCGCCCGCAGCCCGCCCGCTGACACCGCAGGTCGCCCGCCAATCCACGACCGGCGCGCGTAGCACGCCCTCCAAGACGGACGCGTTTCTTCGCTCGCGATCACCCAGCGGGAAGCCCATCGACGCCGTAGAGCTTGAAGACCGCCTCGTCGATGCGGCGCTCGTCGGCCTCGACCGTGCGTTCGAGTTGTTCGCGCTCGCGGTCGGAGAGCATGATGTCACGGAGCTTCACTTTCGCGTCCATGATCTCATGCACCGATTCGACGATCCGCTTGGCAAGCTTCTTCTCTTCCTTCGTTTCGGGGAGCTTGATGGGGATTTGCGCGATGTACGCCTTGCTGTAGGCGAACCATCCGCTGTGGAACGGTGTCGTGACCTTTTGGAGAAAAGTGTCGAGGCACCTGCTGTTCAGGAGCCCGCAGAGGTAAAACAGGTTCACCTGATCGGTCACGATTCCATGGCCACCGCCACCGCCGCCACCACTGCCGACATAGTGGTATTCGCCCTTTGGATCGAGGCAGTATTCCGCGCGAATTGCAATCGCCGGAACAAGAATCTTGGCCTTTGACATCACGTCGAGGTTCTTCGGATAGACATACCCATACCAGCCAGCGTGTCCCGACATCTTGCCGGACTCGCGGGCTTCAAGGCGTTTACGATTCTCAAGCAAGTATTTCCAGGCCTTGGGGTATATTCTCTCAAATCGGTCTGCCGGAATGAGCCGCCATGTCCCCTTGTGTTCCTTGTAGGGAAACAGCACGGCCCGGTCCGGCTCGATATTGAGCCACCGCTTAATATGAACAGCGCCTTTGAGGACGCGATGCACAACGCCCTGCTCAAGGTCATAACTCCGCTCGGTCGCATCGCTCTTGTACCGTTTGCCGTCGCGATGCAGAAAGAACACTGCGTCGTCACTGGTCACGATCCCCTGAGCGATCTTGTCCGCGATTTCGCCCAAGGTCTTGTGGTTCGCCCGCACAGCATCCAGCCACTTGGCCACCGCCGCCTTGCCAAACACCCAGGGGCCCGCGCCTTCGGGCTTGCGAGCCGTGAAGCGCTCCGATCCCACCGCCCGCTTACCCGAATCAATCTCCGCGCATTGGGAAGGGCCATCCTCCAACTCCGCGACCTTTACATAGTCCACGCCAGTCGTGCCTTCCGTCCGCGACAGCACATGCACTGCCGTGTACGTAGTCGCACCTCGGAAAACCTGTTGATCCCCGAAGTCGACAACCGACCGGAGGTGTTTGCCGTCGGTGATGACCTTCCGCAACCCCTGGCCGTACTTCGCCTGCCAGAACTTGTGCGGCATGATGAATCCAAGAAGTCCGTCCGGAGCAAGCAAACTCAGCGCCTTCTCGGCGAACACGACGTAAATGTCGTAGTTCCCCTTGGCGGCGCTTTGGTATCGCCACTTGTAGAACTTGCACTCCTCGGGGGCCCATTTGTTCAATTCCTGGACGCGGATGTACGGGGGATTGCCGATGATGCAATCGAAACCCGCGCGCCCGCGATCCTCCACGGCCTGCGGGTCGAGAATCCGCCCGAACCCGCGCGTCCGGCTGGTCCAGTCGAAGCGGTTGATGCGGAAGCGCACGTCCTCGTCGTCGAGCGGGAACAGGGTGCCGTTTTCCTCCTCGCACCAGCGGTCGAAGTCGATGGAGTCAATCAGCGAGTTCCCGCAGCGGACGTTGTTGTCCAGGGGAGGAAGCAGCTCGTTTTCCAGCCACTCCCGCTGCCAGTTGGGCGGAAGTTCGCCCTCCAGCATTTTCAGGTACAGCGACATCACGGTCACTTCCACGGCCTGCCGGTCGATGTCTACGCCGTGAATGCAATGGGTGAGCAATGCGGCCTTGAAGTCGGGGGCGACGTGCCAGCGCCCCTTGGAATCCTTGAACGCGATTTCCTTGCGCTTCTTACGCGCCTTGGGCGTTGCGGGCATCGAAGCCAGCGTGCGGTCCTCGGACACGGCCCGAACGCAATGGTCGATGAGGTACTGAAAGGCCGCCACCAGGAACGACCCCGACCCGCAGGCCGGATCGAGAAGCTTCACGTCCAGCAGTTCCGTCGGAGTCTTGCCCGCGATATTCGGTCCCACCACGCGGCGGATGATGGTGTCCACGATGAACCGGGGAGTGTAGTAGACCCCGCCGGCGTGTCGAACTTCGGGCTTCTCCTCCACCTCCGCCTGGTGCTTCCTGACCGTGACGACGTTGCCGAGAAATCGCTCGTAGACGATGCCCAGGATGTCGTCCGCGATGGCCGAGAAGTCCCACGGACCATCAGGGGGATACAACTCGCGGATGAAGTCGGACAGCACGCCGCCGTCCACGGTCAATTCCTCGGAGAAGTGCGGTTTGAAGAGATACCCGTTATACGCACGATCCAGGGCGCGGAACTCGGCGCACAGTGCCGCGTAAAGATCGCCGCCCTCGCTCCCGATCCGCTTCAACGTCGCCCGCAGCCCGCCCCACGCCGCGACGCCGCGATCCTCGCAGACGCGCATGAAAACCAGGCGATCCATGAGGCGCTGCACGGCTTCGGTCAGCCGGGCCGCACCGTGAAGCGTGTCGCTCTCCGGGAAGACCTTGCGATTGTCCCGGTAAACGTGCCGGGCGAGATGTTTTCGATGAAGATCAAGGTACGAGAGGAACTCTCGATCGACGGGTTCGTCGCCCTTGAGGTCGATCAGCATTCGATCGACCGTGCGCAGGCGGCGACCCGCGGGCACTTTTCGGATTTGCGCGCGCAGACGTTCGAGCGCGCCGTCGGCCACCGCGTCGCGCCCGAAGGTAGCAGCAAGCACGTCCCATTGCTCGACGTACTTGTCGTATCCGAACCTGAAGTCCATCACCAGACCGCGTTGCGGTTCGTTCAGAGCGGGCTTGAGCGTGGTGTCGAACAATCGAAACTGTTCAAAGTCGGTCAGAACGGCGAAGGGAATCACCGCGCTCCACGCGTAGCGCTTGGCTTGGTAGATCGCCTTCCGGTCCGTCTCGATGTCCACCGAGGGCTTCTTGGCCTCCACGATAAACCGCAGGAACCCGTTGACGCGGAACATGTAGTCGGGCTCGCGCGAACGTAGTCCCTCGTCATCGAGGGTGTCCATCGATGGCTCGACCATGACCTCCACGTCCTGGGGAGCGCGCTGTGCCCGGTTCTGCACGTCCCACCCGAGCAGTTCCCAGAAACGGTCGACGTAGTGCAGGCGAACCTGCGATTCCTTGTAATCCGGAGCCTTGATCTGCTTGATGTGCTGACCGAACCCCCGCACGAGATCCTTAATGTCAGCCGGCGTCTTGGACATATCGGGTGCGTAGGGTAGCAGGGATTCTGCAAACAGACACCCCTGTGAGCCGAAAACGCCCGCGTGAGGTTGCGTAACACTTCCGGCGGCTGTCGTCTGAGACTATTCCGCTTTCT
>JBBTCJ010000109.1:0-15976 GCA_038043285.1 Planctomycetota bacterium
CCGCGATGACACCCAACCCGCCTCAGAAAGCTGCCGCCTAAACTGTCACGGACCCCCCCTCACCTCCCCCTTCCGTCGGTCCTGTGCGGACGATGGGCGTTCGTTTACCATCCTGTCGTCGTCACCGACGGACTTCCCGGAAAAACAGGGGGCAACGAACCATGAAGGCGGAACCGATTCTGGCCAAGCTCAACGAACTGCGGCACGAGGCCGAGGACGACAAGTCGGACATCGAATACCTCGCCTTGCATCACGCCTTCTGCTTCATCTCCTACAAGATGGGCGAGTTCCAGGGATACCTCAACGAAGTGGAGCAGTCGCCCGGCGGGCGAACGCAGAAGTGAGAAGGATGGCCGGCACGAAAGCGCGACGCCCGCGCTTGTCCTGCAACGGTTATGCAATGGTCACGGACTTGTCGAGATACACGTCCTGGATCACGTTGAGCAGCCGGACGCCTTCGTCCATCGGTCGTTGGAAGGCTTTTCGCCCGGAAATCAGGCCCATGCCGCCGGCGCGTTTGTTGATCACCGCTGTCTTGGCCGCGTCGGCGAAGTCCGAGGCGCCCGACGATTCGCCGCCGGAGTTGATGAGTCCGATGCGGCCCATGTAGCAGCCGACGACCTGATAGCGCGTCAAATCGATGGGGTGATTGGTGGTCAGCTTCACATAGACCAGCTTGCTGGTCTTGCTGAAGTTGATGGCCGTGAAGCCGCCGTTGTTGGTCGCCTGCTTCTGCTTGATGATGTCCGCTTCGAGCGTCACGCCGAGGTGGTTGGCCTGGCTGGTGAGGTCCGCGGCGGCGTGATAATCCGTGCCGTCCTTTTTGAAGGCGTTGTTGCGCAGGTAGCACCACAACACGGTGGCGAGGCCCAACTGGTGGGCTTCGTGGAAGGCCTCGGAGACCTCCCGAATCTGCCGCCCGGATTCCTCGGACCCAAAGTAGATGGTCGCGCCGACGGCCATCGCCCCCATGTCCCACGCCTGGCGGACGTTGGCGAACATGATCTGGTCGTACTTGGTCGGATAGGTCAACAGCTCATTGTGATTGAGCTTGACGAGGAAGGGAATCTTGTGGGCGTACTTGCGCGCGACCACCCCCAGCACTCCCAGGGTGGAGGCGACCGCATTGCATCCGCCTTCGACGGCCAGCTTGACGATGTTCTCGGGATCGAAGTAGATCGGGTTGGGGGCGAAGGACGCGCCGGCCGAATGCTCGATGCCCTGATCCACCGGGAGGATCGACAGGTAGCCGGTTCCACCCAGGCGACCGTGGTTGAAGAGTGCCTGAAGGGCGCGCAGCGCGCGGATCGGTCGATCGCTGGCGGCCATCACGCGATCCACGAAATCCGGTCCGGGCACAGTGAGCATCGATTTGTCGATGCCCTTGCACTTGTGGGTCAGCAGCGATTGGGCTTCGGGTCCAAGCAGGTCCATGACGGCGCTCATTGGCGTGGCTCCTCGCGGTGATCTCAACTCCTGGGGTTCTATCGACCGAAAAATCGTACGCCAACGGTGCGACGGCGAAAAGTCCGGCGGGTTGCCCTGCACGTTCCGGACCGTTGCGACCAGACCCGCAATCGGATACCCTGAAGTTCGAGTGTTACGGCGGAATAGCGGGCTTTCCGATTCACGGCGACCTGCCTCTCCAGCCGATCATTCCCCGGCCAACACCGGTGCGATGGGAGCCGCAAGCTCTTATCTACGGATTTCACAGGCGCTGGAAAACGGTCAATCGCGGGTTTGGAAGGAGTGGCTCAATGACGGACGAGGAACTGGCCGTAACCCAGGACGAACAGACCGACGTCGAAGGCGGCGAGGAAGAACCTTCCGCCGACGAAAAGGCGATGGCCCGGCTGAAGGAGGCCGTCGAGGTCGAGCGCGAGGATCTCGGCGGGCTTCGCGTCAAGCTGAGGGTCACGGTTCCGCGGGACATCCTCGATGAGCGGCTCGGTGAGCAGTTCGCCGAACTGCGGCGCGAGGCGATGATCCCCGGATTCCGCAAAGGTAGAGCGCCGCTGAAGCTGGTGGAGAAGCGCTTCGCCTCGGACGTGGGTGAAGAGCTGAAGGGCAAGCTGGTGGGCAGCGGATACATGGCCGCCGTCGAGAAGGAGGAGATCAAGGCCCTGGGGGATCCGTTGATCTGGGTGAAAGCGAAGGAGGATCGCGTCGCTGACGACGGTCGGTCCCAGTCGGTTGACGTTGAGAAGCTGATGTCTTTCGACAAGGCGCTGGATCATCTGGTGCTGCCGAAGGAAGGACCGCTGAGCTTCACGTGCGAGCTGGAGCTTAAGCCGCAGTTCGACTTGCCGACGTTGGAGAAGATTCCAGTCCAGAAGCCGGCGATCACCATCGACGACGAGGACGTGGAGGCTGAGATTCGCCGTTTCCGCATGCTCCGCGGGACGCATAAGCCGGTGGAGGATGCACCGGTGGAGCAAGACGACATGCTCTACACGACGGCGAAGATGACCGTCGGCGAGGAGACGATCTTCTCCGAAGACAATTTCGACGTCCCCGCGCGCGACGTGCGGATCCGGGGAGTATTGCTGAACGGACTGGGGAACGCGCTGATTGGACGGAAGGTCGGGCAGACCGGAGTGGTCGAGGCGGCGGTTCCGGACGATCACGAGAACGCCGATCTGCGCGGGAAGACCGCCAAGTTCGAGTTTACGGTACGCGAGATCAAGCGCCTCGAACTGCCCCTGCTGGACGACGGGTTCGCCGTGAGCCTGGGTTATGATGACCTCAAGGATCTCCGTTCGTCGCTGAAAACCAGATTGGCGGCGGAGGTCGACGGGATCGTGGCCCGGCGGATGAAAGATCAGGTGGCGGCGTACCTGATCGATCAAACGAAGCTGGAGATTCCGACGGGCCTTTCGCAACGTCAAACGGAGCGTGCGCTCGCTCGGCGGATGATCGAGATGTACCAGGCGGGCTATCCCGAAGCGGAGATCGAGAAGGCGGTCGACGAGGCTCGCGGCAAGGCCCGCGAGCAAGTCGTTCGCGACTTGCAGCTATATTTTATCCTGGAAAAAATCGCCGAGGATCGGAAAATTGAGGTCGGCGAAGAACAACTCAACGCCGCCATCGCCGAGATCGCCCACCGGACGAACAAGCGCTTCGACCGGGTCCGCGACGAGTTGGCCAAGGGAGACGGAATGGCCATGCTGTTCCTCCGTCTTCGCGACGAAATCGTGCTCGATCACCTTGTCGCCTCGGCGGCGGTGACCGAGGTCGAGAGTCCGAAAAAGAAGTCCGGCGGGAAGACCGCGAAGAACGAGGAAGGCAGCGCCAAGCAGGCCGGGACTGAGTCGGGCGAAGGCGCCAGGATCGAAGAGCCGGAAACTTCCCGCCGGTCATCGACGGCCGCCACCGAATCGCCGAAAATCAAGGCGGACGACACGGCCAAGAAACCCGCGTCATCGAAGAAGGGCGGCACGGCCAAGCGAGACAAATCGGGGGATTGATCGCGCGGGCTTTTTTGCCGTTGTTTCCCCGTTTTTTTGCCGACGATAGGATCGGAAATCCAGCGCGCCGCAACACGCTCGCCGAGGACCGCGACGGGCCTGCGGACCGTGTCGTGCTTCGTCGCCTGCTGGAAAGAGGAACGACCCATGCAAGAGTTTTTCGGATCGTCGGGCACTTCCAACCAATACCCGCCCTACCAGCGCACCCGTGAGATGTCGATCACGGACATGTTGCTGGAAAACCGGATCATCTTCCTGGCCGGACCGATCGTGGAACGCACGGCCAGCGTGGTGATCCAGCAGTTGCTCTACCTGCAATCCATCCGGCGGGACCAGGACGTGAACCTGTACATCAACTCTCCGGGCGGGCTGGTGGATCAAACCCTGGCGATCTACGACACCATGCAGTTCGTGGGGTCCGACATTGCGACGTATTGTATCGGACAGGCGGCCAGCGGAGCCGCCGTGGTCCTGATGGCCGGGACGAAGGGCAAGCGGTTCATCCTCCCCAACGCCAAGGTCATGCTGCATCAGCCCTACGGCGGGATCACCGGGCAGGCCGAGGATATCCGCATCCAGGCCGAGGAAGTCCTGCGCGACAAAGTTCGACTCAACGGGATCATCGCCCAGTGCACGGGCAAACCGATCGACCGCGTCGGCGCCGACACCGAGCGCGATCGCTTTATGTCCGCGGAGGAAGCCCTGGCCTACGGGATCGTGGACGAAATCCTCAAAGACGACGACCGGAAGAAGAAGAAGGCGTAGAGCGTCTGGATTAACCACCCATGCCGCCGGCTTCCTGCCGGCAGTTTCGCGCGGCGGAAGCCCGCGCGACGCGGTAGGGGAAGGGTTTTCACGTAGAGGTCGCTGCGTCGGGGACGCACCGAACAGAGGGCGGCAAGCTCAAGGAAACATCGCCATGAGAGCCATCGGTCAACGCGTGCCGTTCGTCATCGAAAGCACCGGTCGGGGCGACCGCGAGATGGACATCTTCTCGCGATTGCTGAAGGACCGCATCATCTTCCTGACCGGCGGAATCGACGATGAGATCGCCAACCTCGTGGTCGCGGAGATGCTCTTCCTGTCCAACGAAGACTCGGAGGCGGACATCCACCTGTACATCAACAGTCCGGGCGGGTCGGTCTCCGCCGGACTGGCGATCTATGACACCATGCAATACCTGCGCTGCGACGTGGCCACCTACAACGTGGGATTGGCCGCGAGCATGGGCGCAGTCATTCTGTGCGGCGGCGCCAAGGGCAAGCGCTATCTGTTGCCGCACGCCCGGACCCTGCTGCATCAGCCGCTCATCGGCGGCGTGATGCAAGGCTCCGCCACCGACCTCTCCATCGAGGCCGAGGAGATCATCCGACTTCGCAAGGCACTGTACGAAATCATCGCCTCCCGCAGCGGGAAACCCATCGATCAGGTGGAACGCGACTGCGACCGCAACAAGTGGTTGGACGCGAAAGAGGCCATCGCCTATGGACTGGGCGACGAAGTCCTGGAACGGATGGCCAAGACTCGCTGAATAGGTGCAACCAGATCGGAAAGTGCTGAAGTCGAAGTCGTTTCCCCGAGCGGCGCGCTTCAGCCAGCGCGAACCTGCGGTAGTCGGGTGCTCTTAGGCGATCGAGGTCGTCACGGAGACCTTCCCCTGCGGTCGTCGCAAGCGACACGCTGACTGCGGCGTCGATCCAGGACGGGGACGCGACACGATAGAAAGGCGCGCCGCCCCGCGTACAATGTCGGCATGATCGACATTGACGAGGCTCAACGCGTCGTCCTCTCCCACGTCAGACCCCTCGACACCGAACAGGTTCCGCTTGGCGAAGCCGGGATGCGCACGCTGGCGGAGGCCGTCCGCTGCGACATTGACATGCCGCCGTTCGATCGGGCGG
The DNA here is from genome assembly GCA_038043285.1 of Planctomycetota bacterium. Classification (GTDB taxonomy): domain Bacteria; phylum Planctomycetota; class Phycisphaerae; order UBA1845; family UBA1845; genus JBBTCJ01. The sequence goes on from JBBTCJ010000109.1 coordinate 5,369, forward strand.
TGATGGACGGTTACGCCGTTCGCGCGATCGATACCATCGCCGCTCCCTTGCGACTCCGTGTTGTCGGCCGCTCGGCGGCAGGCGGGTCGGGTACTTGCTCCGTCGAGGCCGGCGAGGCCGTCAAAATCAATACCGGAGCGCCAATGCCCGCCGGCGCCGACGCGGTGGTCCGCATTGAGGCGACCGAACTTTCGGTCTCCAACGCCGAGGTCGTCGTTCGGGAGTCGGTCACGCCCGGCCGGTTCGTCACGCCAAAGGCTGCTTATGTCACCGCGGGCAGCGTCATCCTCCCAAACGGCACAGTGCTTGGCCCTACGGAGATCGCGGCGGCGGCGACGGCGGGCGCGGCCACGGTGACGGTGTACCGTCAACCTGTCGTGGCCATCCTCTCCACCGGCGACGAGCTGATCGAAGTGGATCGCAAACCCGCCGGTGCTCAGATCCGCAACTCGAACCAATACGTCTTGCAGGCGCTGGCCGAGTCGGCTCACTGCAAGATTCGGCTGCTCGGCGTCGCCGGCGATGACGAGAATCAACTCCGGTGCAAGATCGACGCCGGGCTTTCGGCGGACGTGCTCTGCATCACCGGAGGCGTCTCCATGGGCGACCGGGATCTCGTTCCCGATGTTCTCGCCGCCGCTGGAGCCACGATCCACGTTCGCAAAATCTCCATCAAGCCGGGTCGACCGACGCTCTTTGCAACGGGTCGAGGAGGAGCCTTGGTTTTCGGCCTGCCCGGAAACCCGGCCAGTGCGTTCGTGGTCTTCGAGCTGCTGGTGCGTTCGGCGATCGCCGCGCTTCAGGGCAGAACCGGCGAAGCGCCCAAGCCAACGCGGGTAAGACTTCACGGCACGTTGGCCGCGACCTCCGCGCGGCAGACTTACCACCCCGCCCGAGTCAGCATCAGCGACGATGGCGAACTTGTAGCCCGGACGCTATCTTGGCAGGGGTCGGGTGACGCAATCGGCATGGTCGGCGCGAACGGGCTGATGGTGCGCGAGCCAAACACCCGGGCCGTGGGCGACGGTGAAACCGTGAGGGCGTTACTATTGTCGGCGCCCGTAAGTTCCGGCCCGAACGACTCGCCCTGGGGATCGCAGTATTGCACGGCGCGCACGGACTGAGGCCGGCGGCTTGGAGGCGGTGCCCCCCTGGCACCTGTGCCCCACTCCCGCGCGTCCACCAGCGCATGGATGCCGTAGCCCGCATGGAGACGGAGCTCCGTTGAGGACAGCCACAATCCCATTGCCCGGGCGTCGCTCCGCCGCCTCCCCTCCGCCGCCGTCGCCGGATGGCTTCACCATCGCCGCCGTCAAACCGCTTGCCGGACTTTGCGTCGCCAGTCTGGTACTGGCGAGTGTGAGTTTCCCGCCGCTGGGGGTCTGGCCGGCGGTGTTCCTCTGCATGACACCCTGGCTTGCCGCCGTCGGCGCGTCGCGCCATGCGCCGCGCGTGTATCTGCTTAGCTTCCTGTGGGGGCTGGCGTTCTTTCTTCTCAACATGCGTTGGATGTACGAGGCCACCGGGTTGGGATACGCCGCGTTGTCGGTCTATCAGGCGTTGTATTTTCCGTTGGCTGCGTGCCCGATTCGGCACATGGTTCGCCGTCGCGGTTGGCCGCTGGGGATTGCGTTTCCGATGATCTGGATCGGCGGCGAAATGTTGCGGGCAGTGGTGATCTCCGGCTTCCCCTGGTTTTTTCTTGCCCATCCCCTGCATGGCGTCCTGTCCCTGATTCAGATCAGCGACGTGACCGGAGCATACGGGGTCAGCTTCGTGGCCGCCGCGATCAACGGAGCGCTCGCCGACCTGCTGTTCGCGCGGCTTCAGCCCGGCGGCGAGGACCACGCGCTCCCGGCACGCAAGCCGCATGTGCGGCGAGCGCGAATCGGCGCGATCTTCGCCTCGACGACGCTGTTGCTGACTTTGGGCTACGGCGTCTTCCGGCTTCAACAGACAACGATCAGCCGCGGCCCCAAGGTCGCCGTCGTCCAGGGCGATTTCGTGATGGCCGTCGACGGCGAGGAGACACCCGACGAGGAGAAGCGGAAGCTGTACATGGCCATGCTCGACGCGGCCGCCGTGGAGAAGCCCGATCTCTACGTCCTGCCGGAGACGCCGTGGATTATGTACTTGAACGCCGAGATGCGCGATTTCCGCCCCGAATGGCGCGGTAGTTTCGCGACGTTGCGGCGGTTCGCCATGCAGCGTCAGGCGCACCTGGTCACCGGAAACGCCTCCATGGTGCAGACGCCGCACGACCTGCTGGCCAAGGAGCGGAGGTACAATTCCGCCACGGTGTTTCGCCCCGACGGAGGCGAACCTCAGCGCTATGACAAAGTGCACCTGGTGTACTTTGGGGAAACCGTCCCGTTTCGCTTCGGGCGATTCCGATTCCTCTATTTCGCGTTGAATCGCCTCATGCCCTTCAGCGACGGCGGCGAGGTGGAGTATTCGCTTTTCCCTGGTGAGGAGCGGTTTCGGACCTTCGAGTTGAAGCGGTCGGCAGACGATGACAAGTCGTATCACTTCGGCATCCCGATTTGCTATGAAGACGTCATGCCCTACGTCGCCCGGCGCTTCACCGCCGGCGCGTCGAAGGAGAAACAAGCGGATTTCCTCATCAACATCAGTAACGATGGGTGGTTCGGACGAGGCACTCAGCAGCCGCAGCACCTCGCTACGTGCGTATTTCGCGCCGTGGAAAACCGCGTCGGCATCGCCCGCGCGGTCAACACCGGGATCAGCGCCTTCGTTGATCCGGACGGACGGGTCCATCACCGCGTCGTCGGGGATAACGGGAAAACCTGGCCGCGACAGTGCGGATTCGCCGTCGCGGAGATCGGCGTGGACTCGCGGCTTTCCTGGTATTCGCGGTACGGCGACTGGTTCGGATGGCTGTGCGTCGTGGCCGGCGTCTTGCTCTATGTGGACTATTGGATCGCCCGCGCTCAGGCGCTGCGGGAGGCGTAGATTGTTGCAACCCGGCTTTTCCACGCTGCGAGTACACCTGAGCCGCGGGTTGCGATTCTTCGCTCCCAGCCGAGTGACGAAGGGACGTGTCCCATTCCCTCTTATACGGTTCTGCTTCGTACTGTCGCTTGTGGCCGCAGGCGCCGGATGCTCGACGTCCACGAGGCGCGCGGACGTTGGCGACGCCATGCAGCTTCGCGCCGAGGCCGTAGGGTATTTGAAGGCGGGACTGCAATACGCCGCGAATCCCGCCGTCCGCATCGAGGCCGTCGAAGGACTTCGCGCCATCGCCGATGAACGGACGCTTCCTTGGCTTCGTACAGCTCTGTTGGACGAGCATGCGGCGGTCCGGTTCGCCGCTTGCCTGGCGTTGGGGGAACTCCGCGACGCAGGCAGCGCCGAAGCCCTTCGCAAGGCCATGTCCGACGCCAACGACAACGTCCGCATCGCCGCCACCTTCGCCCGGCATCGGCTGGGACATGCTGAATCGACCGGAAAATTGGCCACGTATTTGCTGCATGGTAAGGATCCGTCGGTACGACGAAACGCGGCCATGGCCCTTGGTCGCCTGGGCGAAGTCGGGGCGGTCAAGGTGCTGGCCCGCGCCGTCAAGGACTCCGACGCCGGCGTGCGCCACCAGGCGCTTGAGGCGCTCGCGCGGCTGGGCAACAGCGACGCCCGGCAGGAACTGGCCTTCATGACCAATGCCGGCGTCGGATCGGACGAGGTCTTCGCCCTCAACGCGCTGGCCGATCTGCACGACCGGACCCTTACAGACACGTTTCGATACAAGCTGGCAACCGCGGTACACCTGGAAACCAAACTCGCCGCGGCGCGGGGGCTGGGGCTTCTGGGCGACGCAAGCGGACTGGACCTGGCTCTCCGCGCACTCCGAACGAACCAGGCCCGGGTCAACGATCCCGACGATCCTCCCGAGGGACAGGTGTTGCGGACTCGGCAGCTCGCGGCGGCGGCGTTGGGAGCGATCGGGCGACGCGACGCTCTTGGCTCCTTGGCCGCGGAGATGAGGAACTCCAGCGACCCGCGTATCCAGGTCTCGGGGGCGAAGGCCGTCTTGGAGATCCTCGACACTCCGTTGGATCCGTTCACCAAGCCCACCACCCGCGACGAAGCGTGGCCAGGCGATCTCGGACAATCACGAGGGTGGGATCGGTGAGCTGGCTCGCCTTCGCCATCGTGGCCGCCCTCACCTTGGCGGCACAATCCACCGTGGCGCCGCGCCTCGAAATCGGCCCTGCCCGCCCGGAGTGGACGCTGGTCATCGTCGTGTTTTACGCCTTGCATGCACCGCGGCGGGAGGCGCTGATCGCGGCTTGGATTCTGGGCGCGGCGGCGGATCTCCTGACCATCGAACGCTACGGAGTCCTTTCGTTTTCGTATCTTCTGGCCGCGGGAGCGGTGGTCCTGGTCCGCGAGGCCCTGGTGCGGGCGGACAGCCTGGCGCATGTCGGAGTCACTTTCGCGGTCGTAGGGTTGATTCAGGCAGCGTGGCTTGCGTACGCATCTTTGGCCCACGCGGCCGTGGGAGGATTCACCGGAGCCGCGATCGCCGCGTGCCTCTTCTCCGCCGCCTACACCAGCCTTTGGGCGTTGGTGATCGACCGCGTGCTCCTGGCGTCCTGGCGAGCGCTGGGGCTTCCAAGGGGCGCGGCGACCCATCGCGTGCCCACCAGTTAGCGCCGCAACCGCTCCCTCAAACGCGCCCGGCGGATAGAATACCCCGCGCATGGATCGAGACGTTCCATCCAAGATTCTTCGGCGTCGGATTCACGTGCTTTTGGGGGTGTTCATTGCCGGCGTGCTCGGCCTGGCTGCGAGACTTGTGCAATTGCAGGTGGTGGACGCCGCCTACTACCAGGAGCGAACAGAACAGGCCCTTCTGGTTCCGCCACGGTCGTTGCCCTTCGTTCGAGGCAGCCTCCGCGACCGGACCGGCGCCCTCCTGGTCAATGACGAACCCTGTTGGGACGTGACCGTCGATTTCGGCCTCCTCGCCGCGGACGTCGGCGCAGACCAGTCGGCGATCACCCGCCAATGCCGGCGGATGGCGCGCGATCGCGGATGGCCCCGATCCACGCCGCTGGAGGAGTTGGGCCCGCTTTTCCACCAGGAAATGGACGAAATGTGGGCCGACCTCGCCCAGGTCGCAGCCGCCTCCCGCGCACTCGACGAGACCGACCTCCGCGAAATCGCCCGACGGCGATTCGACAGAGTCATTCGCGTTCGCAAGCAGGTCGCGGAGAGTCGGGGCTTCGATGCCCCGGTGGCCGAGGAATCCGTCGCCCAGGTGATCCTTTCGAGTCTCACGCCGACCCAGCAAATCCGAGCCAGAGAACTTCTCCAGAAATACTCGTCGGTGCACGTCGAGCCATCCTCCAGGCGGAGGATCGCCGAGAACACGGAAGCCTTGGCCCACCTGCTGGGACGCCTCGGTCGCGTCGATGCCCAGGCGTTGGAGAACGACCCCGCCTGGGACGACCCCTTCGCCCGCTACCTGTCCGACGATTGGATCGGCGTCAGCGGCATGGAATACGTCGCCGAGCAGACCTTGCGCGGACGCCGCGGGCAGATCCTGCTCGATCGCGGCGGACAGGCGCTCGAGGAGATCCAAGCGGAACACGGCAACGACGTCTATCTCACGATCGACGCGGCGTTGCAGCAACGCCTCTACGATCTTCTCGGCGAAGCGGTTCACGACCACCCCGACGCATCGGGCGGCGCCGTCGTGGTGCTCGACGTCGCCACGCGGGAAGTCCTCGCCCTGGTGTCCTACCCCTCGTACAACCCGCTCACGCTCGACGAAGATTATGATCGGCTGTTGGACGACACTGAGCACATGCCGCTGAGGTTCCGCGCCGTGGCCACGCAGTACGCGCCAGGCTCCACGGTCAAGCCGTTGGCCTGCATCTCCGCCCTGATTCACCACCTCATCACCCCGGAGTCCGTGGAGACCTGCACCGGGTACCTGTTCGACGACGTTCGCGACGCGTGGCGATGTTGGGAGGTCCACGGCACCGGAATCCGCAAGGCCCACGGAACCGTCAACCTCGTTCAGGCGCTCACTGGAAGCTGCAACGTCTTCATGTTCCGACTCGGTGAGCGGCTGGGCGTTGATCGACTGACCCGGACCTTCGCCCTCGCCGGCATCGGAGCACCGACGGGAACAGGACTGCGCGAGGAGACCGCGGGAATCAACCCGACCCCCGCCTGGCTTCGCCATCAGCGACGCACCGCGGCCACCGTCGGACTCGCACGCCAGTATGCGATCGGTCAGGGCGAAGTGGCCATGACCCCCGTGCAGGTCGCTAACCTGATGGCCGCCTACGCCTCGGGGGTCTGGCGGCCGGTGAGCATGATCCGGGGCGCAGCGCCGACGGCGGCGCGAACGATCGCCAGGCCGGCGGAATGGGATCCCGTTCGCCTGGGCATTTTCGGCGTGACCAATGACCCCGAAGGAACAGCCTACAAATACGCACATTTTGAGCGCGACGGCTACACCTTGTGCGGCAAGACCGGCAGCGCCACCGTCAATCCGCGCCCCACCGCCTATCGCATTCCGTACGCCGACACCGCAGGACGCCAACACGTGGCCGTCGTGCGCGAGGGGGCGATGGAGCCTGCTTTGCAACGGTTTCGCACTGAGTTTCCCGACGCCACCGCGGACCTAGGGAACGTCGAGGTGGCTTCGCGTTGGCCGACCCGCCCTCCTCGCGAAGGCGAACATCACTCGCACGCATGGTTCGGCGGATACCTTCAGCCGGTGGATGAAGCCGGCAGGGCCGACCTCCACCGCCCCGCACCGATCGCATTCGCGTTGCTCGTGGAATATGGCGGAAGCGGCGGGCAGACAGCCGGCCCGACGGCGAAGCGGATGGCCGACGCGATCTTCGACGTGCTGGGGCCGTTGCTTCGACCTCGCGGAATCGGGCAAATCGGTTTTCTACCATGAAGCGCGACACGGGCGATCTCACGCCGTGGGGTTGGGTCGTCGCCGCGGCGGTCGGCGTTCTAGTGACCATCGGTCTGCTGAGCATCTACGTCACCGACACGCATTACGTAAGCGGCCACGACGGTCCGGCGAATGCGTCCCGGCAAGCAACGCGGATTGCCGTCGGCATAGCGATGATGCTGGTCATTCTTCGCATCGGCTACCACCGGGTCGGCCGTTACGCCTTGGGGTTGTTCCTCATCAGCCTGGTGGCGCTGATCCCTCTTCTGGCCGCCCGTCTCCTGCACTCGAACTTCGGCGGGCTGACCACGCCGCGAAACGGCGCCTATCGCTGGATCCATCTTCCCGGCTTGCTGTTGCAGCCCTCCGAAGTCATGAAACTGGCGTATGTCCTGGCCCTGGCGTGGCACCTGCGCTATCGCAGGGACGTTCAACGATTCGCGGGGCTGCTCGTTCCCCTGCTTGCCTCAGCCGTCCCGCTTGGGCTGATCCTGCTCGAACCGGACCTGGGCACGGCGTTGCTGCTGATTCCCCTGGGATTCAGCCTGTTGTACACCGCCGGGGCCAGACTGCGGCACCTGGCCGCGATCGCCGTTTGTGGAGTCGCCGCCGCGCCGTTCGCCTGGGGCCACATCGCCCAGTACCAGCGCCTTCGCGTCACGTCGGTGTTGTTGCAATCAGACGGGCTGCGAAAGGCGGTCATCGAGCACCCGGAGGACTACACCGCGCTGGCGACGAGACGTCAGGCCATCGAGTGGTCGGCGAGTTCCGGCTACCAGCTCGTTCACTCCAAGAATGCGATCGGCAGCGGAGGCATCCTCGGTCATGGCTGGGGCAAAGGCGCCTACGTCGAAGCCCCTCTCCTCCCGGATCGGCACAACGATTTCGTGTTCGCCGTGGTCGCGCATCAATGGGGGTTCATCGGTTGCCTGGTGGTGTTGGCGTGTTATCTGGTGATCGTCTTCGCCGGAGTGAGGATCGCGTCGGCAACCATCGAACCGTTCGCCCGGCTTCTTGCGGTGGGCCTCACCACGCTGATCGCCGCCCAAGCGCTGGTCAACGTCGGCATGTCCACCGGCGTGCTGCCGGTGACGGGAATGACCCTCCCCTTCGTCTCCTACGGCGGAAGCAGTCTGTTGTGCAACTTCGCGGCCGTCGCCCTGCTGATCAGCGTCGCGCGGCACAACCCGTATCTGCTGACACGAGATCCCTTCACCTTCGGCCGCGAGCACCATGAAAGCCTTGCCGCCTCCCACGCCCGTGAACCCGCGCCGCCGCACCCTCCTGTCGCCGCTCGGTGAACAGGTGCAACCCAATCGGAAAACTCTGACGTCGAGGTCGTTCCCCAAATCCGCTGGCTGCGTAGGGCAAAAGGGGCGTAAAGCGTAGGTGCGGAATGGGTTCGTTTGGTTTTTTTTCTCGCCGGGGCAACGGAAATCGAAGGAAACGCCGGCGTTGTCGGCGGCGCGGCGGCAGCAGCAAATGCGGAATGGTGAATGCGGAATGCGGAAAGACGGCGAGGAGCGCTGACGCAACGCGCGGGCGTGGCGTTGGATGTGGCTGGTTGCGGGCATTGATTTCAGCTCCTTTCGACACGCGCTGCGGTTTTGCCGCGCGGGGTGCGGCTTTCGGTCGGCGGCTGCACGCACTCCTATCTATATAACTTCGCGGGCGCGCGCTTCTCAGGTGGTTTTCGGCGAGCGCCCGCGCCGGGGACAAGCCCCGACGCTACGCGCGGGGGGCGATCCACCGATGGTTGTCCATTCTCCCCACGCCGTTGGCGTGGTAAGATGGATGATCGTGAAATGCTCCCGGAATCCGGCAAGAACCGTAGACAAGGAATCAGTCAGCATGTGCATCCTGTCGCCCACCCGAACGACGTGGACTCTGACCGTCGCCCTCGGCGCCGCGCTCAACGCCGGAGTCGTCTCGGCCGCCGATTGGCCCAATTTCTTCGGTCCGAAGTATGACGGCATCAGCTCCGAGACCGGATTCAAAAAGGACTGGACCACGCCGATCCCCGTCTTGTGGGAACGGGAGGTCGGCTCGGCCTTCAGTTCGTTCGCCGTCGTGGGAAACCGCGTCTACACCTGCGGAATGAAGGATAAGCAGCAGGTGCTTTACTGCCTGAATGCCGATACCGGCGAGGTGGTGTGGGAGAATGCGTTCGAGGAGGAGTTTCGCAACGAACACGGCGACGGCACGCGGGCGACGCCGACGGTCCATGAAGGACTGGTCTACGTTCTCGGCGCGCGGGGGCGACTCCTGTGCGTCGACGCGGCGTCCGGCAAGCCCGCCTGGGAGAAGAAGTTCAACCACGCGCCGACATGGGCCTACAGCGGCTCGGTGCTCATCGAGGGCGATCTCGCCGTAGCCTCGGCGGGCAAAGACGACGGATCGCTGGTCGCTTTCAACCGAAAAACAGGCGAACCGGCGTGGAAGGCGGGCGACGCGCCGGCCGGTTACGCCACACCCTATCCCTTCACCTTCAACGGCAAGCGGTATGTCACCGGCTTCCTCGGCGATTCCGCGATGATCGTAGAGGCCGCGACCGGCCGCGAGGTCTGGAGGACGAACTGGAAGACCGACTGGGACGTCAACGCGGCCATGCCCATCTTCCACGACGGATACCTGTTCCTCGCATCGGGGTATCGAACCGGGGCGGCCCTGCACAAGCTCGCCGTCGCGGGCGACAAGCTGGAGTCGCAAGTCGTCTGGCACAGTGAGGTTCTGCTCAGCAAGTTCCAATCGTCGGTCCTCTACAAGGGGAAGCTCTACGGATGCGACCAGCGGGCGATGAAGTGCGTCGATTTCCTCACCGGGAAAGAGGAGTGGACCGTCGGCCACGTGCCCAACGGAACGGTTCTGGTGGCCGACGGACATCTTGTGGTGCTGACCGAAAAGGGGCAGCTTCAGATCGGACCGGTTTCCAGCAGCGGCTTCGAGCCGACGACCAGGGCCGACGTTCTGGACGGTCGATGCTGGTCGATTCCGGTGCTGGACGACGGTCGGTTGTACGTTCGGAATCTCGAGCGGGTGAAGTGCTTCAAGCTCCGCGAGTAGAGCGGTTCTCATTGTCGCGAAGCGTCGCGGTTTATCCGCGGCGCGGCTGTCGCGTGTGTTCAGAACCGCGAGTGATGACGAGCGGTCGTCGCTGGACCGCTCCAAGCTGTCGCGGTACGGATAAAAGGAACAGAATAAGAAGAGGAAGAAACGGCGGCCGCTCCCTTACGGTCGCGGTACGGATGAAGGAAAGACACCGCTCCAAGCTGTTGCGGTCGCTATTACGCACTTCATACAAGTCCGTCAAATCAGGCGACAAGTTCGGCGTATTTCATGCAATCCGCCGTTAACAGCTCCTTGAGCGCGTCCCGAAAACAATGACCGACTCACCAATCCATGACCGAAGCATTTTTAACGATTGGTATCGCGTGCGTCATCGCGTCGCGGTAATTGTCGTCCGCGACCTTTTCGAGGATTTCTTTGAGCCTGAATTCAAAGCCCGGTGCTGTTGTGTTTTCCATGTCCAACCTGGCGGTGATTGTATTTGCCATTAGATTCATCGCTCCTTTTATCCAGGCGCGGGCGTCAACGGCGGAATCAACTCGTCTTGAACCGTTTCAGAGCAAGTGAGACATTCGGCGTCGTCGAGTAACGGATGGTTT